>NZ_QTNE01000014.1:0-133695 GCF_003603495.1 Bacteroides sp. AM41-16
TTTCTAGAGATAAATAATGCGTGACACAGTTTATTTTACACTACCGATACTACTGATAAATTGGAAGAATTTATAACTCTTTATTAGAAGAACTTCTTGCTTTTCGTCCATTAACTTAGTAGCTTTTTTTTTAGTATTTTCTTGATATATAGTTTGTTATTCTCTTTTGTGTTGTCCACTTGTACTTTCCCTAAGAAGTGATTAAATGGCTATCTTTGTTACATTCAAAACTAAAGATACTATGAAATCATTTTTTATTTTGTTAAGTTTATACTGCTTCTTTGTGGTAAATGTAGTGAATGGAAAGTCAGTAACTTTTCCTTCAAGAGTAGAAATCATCATGGATGAGGATTTTGATTTACCGGATGGTCCGGGGAATGGTCACCGTTCTATTCCTCCAGTGACTCCTTTTTTAGCATTTTTGAATGATGACCACTCCATTGACTTGGAGTTCTATCAATCTATAGGTGAGATTGAAATTGTAATTTCTCAGAATGGGGATGTTGTTTACTCTTCTACTGAGAATATTGACTCTCCAATATTGAGAAAAGTACAATTACAGAAAGGCTTAGTTGGTGATTTTTTACTTGAGATAAAAGGTTTGGATGGAGCTTATGCATTCGGTAGATTTACTATTCATTAATAATGGCTATATAGCACTATGAAACAAATCTCATTTTGCATCACTTGTATGAATCGGCTTAAACATTTACAAGAAACTTTGGAGAAGAATATTCTTGATAATTTCTTAGTAGATGAGGTAGAGTTTGTTGTGCTGGATTATAATTCGCAAGATGGATTAGAAGAATGGATTGCTCAATCTATGATGAAATATATTGAGATGGGTATTCTTGTCTATTATAGGACTACTGAACCAGCTTATTATCGACGCAGCCATAGCAGGAATATGGTTTTCAGATTGGCAGAAGGAGAAGTAGTATGCAATTTGGATGCAGATAATTACTTAGGTAGAGGGTTTGCAGAGTTTATGTTAAAAGAATTTAACAATAAAGAGCGTCTATTTTATACGAGTAATCTTTGTTATCGTGATGTTTTCGGAAGGGTCTGCTTGGAAAGAAAGGAGTTCGTTGAGGCGAGAGGATACAATGAAGTGTTTGTAGGATATGGTTTGGAAGATGTTGAATTTTTCAATCGTTTGTTGTGTAGAGGGCTTGTGCAGGAAATTTTTAATCAGAAGGAATTTTATAATGTTTTGATGCATGCAGATGAAGAGCGGATAGCACAAGAGTTTTTGTTGAAGAAGTTGCAGAGTGTCTATCTGGATTATATAAATCCCTACTCTACGAGAGTATTGATGTTGTATAAAGGACAACGTTTTGGCATAGGAGTGATACAGAACAATATTGCAATGAATTATAATCATCCGGATGAATCAGACATGCTAAAACAATGTATAGGGGATAAATATCGACTTGTGATAAAAGGAGAATGGAAAGAAGGAATATGGGATGAGATGGAGAACGGAATTCGACTGAATTTTAAAGATGAGGAAATGATACTTAGAAACAAATCTAATTGTTTGTATGATTTTAATCATCAATATTATAAAGTTAAAGATGCGAATCTGATAGTGGTAATTGTCATGGGTGTAACAGAGGCTATAAACTATCTGAAGATGAAAAAAATGGATAATGATTGTAAAACGGTAAATCCGAATGGGTTCGGACAAGGGATTGTATATCGGAATTTTGATTATACTAATAAAATACTCTTGGCATAATATGAAACAGAATTATACGTTGATGGGAGGAAAAGCGTGGTGTTGTTTTTCTGTTTTTTATTCTCGAAAAGCGTGGGGAAGCCTCTTGACTGAGGTTGTCTCATTCTATCGTGAGTTCCAAAGTTTGTTTCATTATTTTGTGGCTTATTTCTCTGAACAACAAGGAGAACATATCAAAGTCACTTTTTCGTTTGATATTGAGAATATGGTTGAAATACAGGAAAGGGTCGATACTCATTTTTTACTTTTCTTGAATCAAAATCCGTCAGTCCATCCTAAACAGTTCCCTTTCGGAGAAGATTTGTGGTGCTTTTATCCTAACAATTCTTTGGTCTGGAATCAGTATAAGATACAATATCCGGATTTAGATTTATTGCTGGATAAACAATTTACACTTTGCCTTTCCGGATTTTTGAGTGATACTTATGTGGGAGGCAAAAAGCAAATGGAGGGAGAGAACTTTAATTTGCTGGAGCAAATACAACAAAAAGTGTTTACAGAACAAAATGGGATTAGGCTTGCCAAATGGGGATGTTTGATAGAATGTTTAGCTCAAAAGTCTTTGATAGAGATGGATGTGGATGAACAACTTACAGATGTGGATGAATTCTTGATAGCTTTGTGGCAAGAGATGAAAGTGCCTTATATGGGTACATTTCAGTTCTTATTGTGGGTAGGAGATTATTTTCTATTTCGTTTCTATGACGAGAATTCTTTGTTTCGCTCTCGGACTTCTTGGATGTTGGAGCAAATAGTATTAGGTGTTGAACGGTTTTTCTGTCAGTTTGAGTATAGAGTGAGGTATGTTGAACCATTGTTTTTATTTCCAGTTGATGTTTGGCGAGATTTAGGTGAATGGTTACTGTGTGTGGAGAAAGTTTGTATATGTGAGTCGGTAAAAAATGTATTAGCTAAGTTATATGCTTTACCTGAAATGGAGTTTTTGTTACATTGTAATTTCCCAAAGAATACTTTGCGTTGGAAATATCGTGAAATAATATTTGTGGATAAATAATAGAGATAGTTTTATGCTATACATAAATTGAATGTTTAATTAAAATTTTGATGACAATGAAAAAGTTAGGTAAGATTAAATTGGATCAGCTTAATAAAGCTGAACTCAGTGAAAAGGAGTTGAATCGCCTTTTGGGAGGAGAAAACTGTTGTTTGTGTGCTTGCGCTGGACCGTCTGGACCGGTTGACAACTTTAATGCAAATGTTGCAGGTAGTCTGTACTCTCCATCGTGGACTGGCGGTACTCATGGATCACATAGCATGTAGGAATAGTAGTAAATAATACAAGTTTGATGTTTTTTATTCTTGCCTTGTTTATAGGAGAATAAAAATTGTATTTTGCAACTGTTTGAATTGTGAAGTAAGTAATTTGTACCGTTATTTTGGAAGTAGTGGAAGTGCATGATATGTGTGTTTTCTACTACTTTCAGAATGAGGTATATTGATGATTGTATTTATGAAAAATTGTTTTTTACTGATAGCTATTGCTTCATTCTTATTAGGATGTAGTGGCAATAAAAAGGAGAATACTTTGCAAGATGAAGAGGGTACTCCAGTTATTAATCTATCATCAGACAATGTGTCTAAGGTTGCTTTACTACCATTGAGCGAAGCTGCTGCGAAAGTGGAGATTGTTTCGTTGGAGGTGACGGACGAATCTCTAATAGGAGAAATTACTAAAATGAAGGTGACTGATTCTGACATCTGGGTGAAACATTATAAAGACAATCATGTCCTCCGATTTTCACGTTCCGGAAAGTTCTTGAATAAGGTAGGCAAAGTTGGACAAGGACCGGAAGAATATATCAGAATGGCTGATTTCTTCGTGGACGAGAACACCAAAGAAGTATATATCCAGACGACAATAGTTGGAGTTAAAGTCTATGATTATGAAGGCAATTATAAGCGGACAGCTGCAAAAACATCTCCGGATGATGTATTTATGACAATGTATTTCCAATTTGCATTGTATGATAACAAGTTCTTTATAGCTCAAAATCTGGCATTTATCAATAAACCGACACCAAAAGATTCGGTATGGTCTTTTGCATGGGTTGATAGTACTTACCAGAAAAAAAAGATATTCAAAAATCCGGCACATATCGGGCGTGAAGAGGAAATTATGAAGAACGGAATTAATTTCCAGCAGTTTGTTAACTATTGGTTAGAACCTTTTACCAGTATAGATACCTATGGCAATCAGTTGACCTTGAAATATCCGGATACCGATACGATTTATCGTTATGACAGCCCTGCGAATGAGTTGGTACCTCAATATATCATTTCAACCCATGAAGAAAAAGGTGATTATGGGGCGACTCATGTTTGGTTTAGGGAAAGAAGCGCTTTCGATTATTTTTCCATATATTCTTATTATCCGAGTAAGGATAATATCTATCTGTTGTGCAGTAAGGGGGAAACCATTTATACTTATTGTTATGGCAAACAGACTGGAAAAGTGAAAGTAAAAGAGCGAAAATCCGAGATTACGGAACGAATGCTGGGTAATCACACCCTTCGTAGGCTGGAAGGTGCTAAGTACTTTATCTTGGATAATGATTTGTGTGGAGGGTCGTTCCATGTAGATTATCGTTCACAAGGAAAGTATTGGATAGATGTACTTATTCCGAACAGTGAAGACAACTGGATAGATATAGACGAGATGAGAACTTCTGACGTAAAGGATGAATCTCTAAAAGCAAAATTCATCCATACTTTGGAGAATGTAGAGGAAGAGAGTAATCCGATATTGGTAATTGCTACATTAAAATAGTAAATGATGGATAAGTCTTTTTTGATAACTACTGGGAATCAGCATCAATATGTATATTCGGATGCTTTGTGCTATTTTCTTTATGTGCCGGAAGAAATGGCAACTGTAATGGAACATATGGATGCATCACTTGTTGATAGAACAAATTATTACGAACGTAAACTGAAATTTCTGAAAGAACATTGTTTTTTTGAAAAGAGAGGGGTAACATTTCAAACAGATTATAGTGAAGAATTGGTAAAACGAAACCTTGCAGGGTTGCGGCAATTATTGATTGAAGTAACTGATAGGTGTAATTTGGAATGTAAGTATTGTGGTTATGGTGAATTTTATTCTAATTATGACCGGCGAGAAACAGGTGACCAGGCTTTTGAAAACGTAAAACTATTGGTAGATTATTTGACTAAACTATGGTGTTCTGATTATAATGTTTCTCATAAAAATGAGATTACAATTGGATTTTATGGCGGAGAACCTCTGCTGAATATGAAACTGGTGAAGGAAACAATTGCCTATATTGAGAGTTTGAATTTGCCTTCTTTGATTTTTAATTACAATACAACCACGAATGCTATGCTACTGGACCGGTATATGGACTATTTGGTGGAAAAGAATTTTAGTATTCTGATTAGTTTGGACGGGAATGAGGTGCAATCTGCTTATCGGGTAGATAAGCATGGAAATTCGTCTTTCTCACGTGTAGTCAGAAACGTAAAGAAACTGCAAGAAACCTATCCGGATTATTTTGAAAAGAAAGTAAATTTCAACTCTGTATTGCATAACTTGAATTCTGTTGCAGAATGTTATTATTCCATCAAAGAACTGTTTGGGAAGAATCCTCGTATGGCGCAGCTAAATACTACTGGGCTTATTCCGGAACGTGTTGAAGAGTTTTCTAAAATGTTTAATGATAGAGTGAGGAGCTTTGATGAAGCAGTGCAACACGAGGATTTGAAGTATACTTTCATTAAGGATGGCAGCCGTTCCGTGAGCTATCATTCGATGTTGATGCGATATGGTGGTAATCGTTATGCTACTTATTTGGATTTGTTTGATACGGGGTGGGAAGACCGATACATTCCCACAGGCACTTGTCGCCCTTTTGAACGCAAATTATTTTTGACAGTTCGTGGAAAAATTCTTCCATGCGAAAAGATTGGACAAGAACATGCTATTGGATATCTGAAGGATGGAAAACTGAATTTGGACTGTGCAGCTGTAGCTAAATATTATAGTTCGATGTACGAAAAGGTAGTAAAAAGCTGTCGACACTGTTATTTAAAAAGGAGCTGCGGTCAGTGCTTGTTTTTGTTGAAGGAAAAGAATGGGCAATTGATATGTCCCGGCATACAAACGGATGCTAAGTTGAAAGAGGAGTTTGGGATTTTTTTAACGTATGCTGAGAATTATCCGAATCATTATGAGGAGTTGTTATCTTCTATTGTAGTCGATTAATTGAAAAAGGAGTAAATGCAATGAATTATTTATTTTATTTGGAGCCTTATGCGTTTTTGTTGCGTAGTAATGACAAAACAGTAGTTTATAATACTCTGAATGCAACTTATTTGATTTGTCCTGATTATCCGATTGTACAGTTGATTATTGAACAGTGGCAAAATCCGACGAATGGGTATAGTGTTTTGTTGGATAAGGAAATGATGGAAAACGAAGTTGTAAGACATTTTGTTGAGGCTGTAAGAGAATTGTTTTCGGGTGATTGTATAGAATATGACGGGAAATTTCCTAAGCCTTATATCTTTCAGCCAACTTTGTTCTTGAATTCAGATATACGTGTCAAAGATGAGGAAAAAAAAGCCTCTTTGGGAAATCGTGTTATGGAAAACCTTAATGAAGTAAATCTGTATTTACCGGCAACGTGTGAGTTGGAGTGTCCGGCTTGTACTTCTTACTTCCATCAAATAAATCACTGTACTGTTCACTCCGGTGATGGACTGAAAACAGACGATTATCGTCGATTAATACGCCAATTCTTGATGAATGGCATTAAACGGATTAATATATTTGCAGGAGGAAATCCGAATAAAAATAGCTATGTTAGGCAATTGCTTCCTGACATGGAAAAATCAAAGGTAGATGTGCATTTGTATTTGGATAATACATTCTTGTGTAGTGAATATGAAGAATTGGTGCAACAGACCAAATGTGTTTTAGAAGTTTTAGTCCATGCTGAAGGTTTTGGTAATCAGCTGACTGAAGATATGCAGAAGTTCCCGTACGATAGAGTGAAGTGGAATTTGATAGTATCCAATGAATCTGATATGGAACGTATAGAAAAAATGGAGATACCTGCAGAAACGGTAGTTCAAATAAAACCTTTTTATACAGCGGAAAATAAAGATTTCTTTAGAGAGTATGTCTACTTGGAAATGCAAGATATATTGGCTGCCCCTATTGATAGAAAAACGATATTTAGGCATCGGACTTTGAATGATAATTTTTTCGGTAAGTTAACAATTTATCCTTCGGGAGAAGTCTATGCCAATGTGAATTGCAGTGTATTAGGAAATATACAAGATTCATCTTTAAAGGAACTTCTCTATAAAGAAATAACAGAAGGAAATGCTTGGCTTAGAATTAGAGGCAATGAAAAACCTTGTAACCAATGTGTTAATAGGGATTTATGTCCCTCTATCTCTAATTATGAGCTGGTGATAGGAAAAAACAATTTATGTAATATACCAATTGAATAAGTGGACGTATTCCCATATTATCGTCAGCTTGATGCCATGGATTGTGGTCCTACTTGCCTACGTATGATAGCTAAGTTTTATGGTAAGAGCTATTCTTTGCAGACTTTGCGTGCCCGTTCTTTTATTTCTCGCAATGGTGTTTCCATGTTAGGCATCAGCGATGCCGCTGAGTCTATTGGTTTCAGAACGTCCGGAGTTCGTGTCTCTTTTGAACAATTGGCGGAAGATGTTCCTCTGCCTTGCATTTTGCATTGGAATCAGAGTCATTTTGTGGTTTGCTATGATGTTAAGAAAAAGAAAGGGCAATACACGTTTAGGATAGCAGACCCTGCAACTCAGTTGGTTACGTATAATGAACTGGAATTGAAGCGATGCTGGTTAGCTACCAAATCGGACGGAGAAGAGAAGGGGACTGCGCTTGCACTGGAACCCACTCCTGACTTTTATAATGGTGAGGGAGAACCGGAACTGAAAGAAAGAGGGTTGCGTTTTTTCTTCCGTTATCTGACTCCCTATAGGAAAGAGTTGTTTCAGCTGATATTGGGCATGTTGGTGGTGAGCTTACTTCAGCTTATCCTACCTTTTCTTACGCAAGCCTTGGTGGATGTGGGTATCAGTGACGGAAATTTGAGCTTTATTACCTTAGTGCTGGTTGCGCAGATTATAATCTCGGTATCACAACTATCGGTAGAGTTTATCCGTAGCTGGATATTGTTGCATGTGAATACGCGTATATCCATCTCCCTTATTTCGGACTTTTTGGCAAAGTTGATGAAGTTGCCGCTTCATTTTTTTGATACGAAGATGGTGGGAGACATTATACAGCGCATTGGTGACCATGACCGTATAAAGAATTTTCTGACAGGTTCTTCTATTAGTACGCTCTTTTCCTTTGTCAGTTTTTTCATCTTTGCTATTGTACTTGCTTACTACAATTTGGTGGTATTGGGAATCTTTCTTTTAGGTAACAGCTTGTATATTGCCTGGATACTTGCTTTTATGAAATATCGCCGTGAATTGGATATCCGTCGGTTTGCACAAGCAGCCGGAGAGCAGAGTAACCTTGTGCAGATGGTGACCGCTATGCAGGAAATAAAGTTGAATAACTGCGAGACACAGAAGCGCTGGCAGTGGGAGCGTATTCAGGTGAAACTGTTTAAAATCAGCGTAAAAGGGTTGACGCTAGGGCAGGTACAGCAAGTAGGTTCTGTGTTTTTCAATCAGACCACGAATATTATAATCTCGTTTATTGCGGCAAAGGCGGTGGTGGAAGGGGAGATGACACTGGGTATGATGATGTCTCTGACTTATATCATCGGTCAGCTCAGTGCGCCGGTCTCTTCTTTTATAGGATTTGCGCAGCAGTTTCAGGACGCCAAGATAAGTCTGGAACGGCTGAATGAGGTACATGGGAAGCCGGACGAGGAGCAGGATATTGCTTCAAAATTGTCTGTTTTGCCTAAGAAGCGGGAGCTGAGAATGGAAAATGTGTGCTTCAGTTACGATGGAGCGGATAGAGACTATGTGCTGGATAATGTCTCTTTGGTGATTCCCGAACATAAAGTGACAGCTATTGTAGGTGCGAGCGGGAGTGGAAAGACTACTCTGGTGAAACTGATGCTTGGTTTCTATTCGCCCAATAAGGGGGCTGTGAAGGTGGGTGATGCTTCGTTGGAGAACATAAATCCTCATTTGTGGCGTGCCAAGACGGGAGCCGTGATGCAGGACGGCTTTATCTTTTCGGAAACCATTGCGCAGAATATTGCTGTGGGAGAGGAGCAGATTGATGTGGAGCGGCTGCGCCATGCCGTGGCGGTAGCCAATATCCGTGATTTCATAGACTCGCTTCCATTGGGGTATAACACCAAAATCGGTATGGAGGGAAACGGTATCAGTCAGGGGCAGAAACAACGTTTGCTGATAGCGCGTGCCGTGTATAAAAATCCGGAATTTCTTTTCTTCGACGAAGCCACCAATGCCTTGGATGCGAATAATGAAAAGGAGATTATGGAACATCTGCATGAATTCTATAAAGGGAAAACCGTAGTGGTAGTGGCGCATAGGCTCAGTACGGTGAAGGATGCCGACAAGATTGTGGTGCTGGATAGGGGATGCATTGCGGAGGAAGGTACCCATCGGGAACTGACGGAGCGGAAAGGAATGTATTATCGGCTGGTTAAGAATCAGCTGGAATTGGGTAGCTAATGAATGGAGGAAGAGAAGATATATAAGGATATAGAACTTCGCAGTGAAGAAGTGCAGGAGGTGATGAACCACATTTCTCCTTGGGTGGTGAGGTGTGGGATTACTGTCTTGGCAGTGATTCTGTTGATGGTACTGGTTGGTTGTTGGATATTCAGGTATCCGGACACCTTGGCGGCAGAGGTGACTCTGGCCACGGAGGAACCTCCCGCCTTTGTGCTGTCACATGCTACTGGGAAACTCGATACGCTTTATGTGAAGAACGGGAGTTCGGTGGAGGCAGATACGGATTTGGGTGTGATTGGTAATGCGGCATGTTCTGAAGATGTACGTCTCCTTAAGAAATGGATGAAGGCATGGGAAACGCAGGATTATGATTGGCAGAAAGGAGTGGAGCTTTTTATCGGTAGGCGCTGGCAGTTGGGGGAACTGCAATCGGCTTTTGCAGCTTTCATTACTTCACTTACAGAATATGCACGTTTTATGGAGTTGGACTATTACGCTCGGAAACTTCGTTTTCAGGAAAAACAACTGGGTGGACAACGCTCCTATCTTCGGTTGGCAGAGCGGGAGTATGAGTTGATTGATAAGGATATAAAGCTTGCCGAGAGTATGTATATCCGTGATTCTATTTTATATGTGCGCAAGGCGATGATTGCTGCGGAATTTGAGGAGTCTGGAAGCAGATATTTGCAAAGTTTGCGTTCTAAAGAAGAGGTACGTATGAGTTTGCTTCAGGCAGAAATGCAGTTGGTGCAACATGAGGAGAATATGTTGGATATACGTAAGCAAGCATACGATGAGGAACAGAGTCGTCGGACTGATTTAAAGAATGCCATAGGGCAGTTAGCCGCGCAATTGAGTGCATGGGAGCACTCTTATTTATTGAAAAGTCCGGTCAGGGGGAAGGTTACTTTTATGACGGTTTGGAGTCGTAACCAGAATGTGAAAGCCGGTGAGACGGTTTTCACGATTCAGCCATCCGACAGTTCAAGGGTGTTAGGTAAGGCTCTACTTCCTTTGCAGGGTTCGGGTAAGGTACATGTGGGACAGCGGGTGCATATACGTCTGAATAATTATCCCGACCAGGAGTTTGGCTATGTAAAAGGGCAGGTTGCAAGTATCTCTCCTGCTCCAACGGAAGAGGGAATGTATATAGTAGAAATAACTTTGCCTGACGGCATGCAGACCAACTACGGCAAACAGCTGCCTGTTTCGCGTGAGTTGAAAGGTACGGCAGACATTATCCTTGCTGACAAGAATGTATTGGAAAGGTTGTTGGCTCCGTTGAGGAAAGTGGTGGAATATGAAAAATAGTTCTATGTAAATTTCGTAATTCATTTGTTTTTAGTATGTTTGTGCTATTCGTATATATAGTATGAAATACTAAGGAAGAGAATGTTCTTAATGAAAGTATGAAAAGAAGAGTTAAAGCATTGACTGTTGTTTTGGCAATATGTCTTATAACTGTTTTTATTCGATGTCAGTCGAATGAAACTCCTATTCAGCAACTTATAGTTGTTGTGAATGGGGATTCTATTGAGATGGTTTTTGTGAAAGGAGGTACATTTATGATGGGATGTACAGATGAGCAGGGATGTGACTGTGAGGATAACGAGAAACCAGCACGTAAGGAGTCGGTATCTGATTTTTACATAGGAAAATATGAAGTTACTCAAAGGCTGTGGAGGGCGGTTATGGATACTGATTCCATTTTGCCGTTTAATGGGGGATGCGAAGATTGCCCGATGGAAAATGTAAGCTGGAAAAATGCGCAGGAGTTTATCGGTAGATTAAATGCTATGACCGGTAAAACATTTCGTCTTCCGACTGAGGCCGAATGGGAATACGCAGCGCGTGGTGGACACAAAAGTAAGCACTATAAATACAGTGGCAGCAATCAGGTAAGTGAGGTGGCTTGGTATGTTGGGAATTCCTCTGGCGGACAATATGGAGAAGCTGGAACTACCCGTCCGGTAGGTCTGAAAAAAAGCAATGAATTGGGATTGTATGATATGAGTGGCAATGTTTGGGAGTGGTGCGGTGATTTGTACACTAAAGAATACAAGCAAGGTGGTAAGTCTATCCATCCGGGATGGCCTTTTGAGGGTACTTATCTTTTTTTCCGCCGAATATTGCGAGGTGGAAGTTGGGGAGGAACAGCAGAGGGGTGTCGGGTGTCGTACATTGATTACGACATTGAGAATTATAGTGACGAGTATGGAGGTTTTCGCCTTGTGATGGAGCCGGAATCGATTAAATAATGTAATTAATGATGATAAGTGATATTTTACTACTTTCAGAGTAATGAATAGAAATGGTATGAGATATATGTGGAAATTCTTTTTATTATTGATGTTGGTTGTAACTTCGTGTTCCGAAAAGCAGATTGATGGCAATGTAATTAATGTTGCGGAAGCAATGAGTAGATTGTCAGAAGGACAATCTGTACAAAATTTGTTTTCCAGCATAAGTTATATTCCTTTGGAGACTAATGAGCAGGCTATTATAGGAAAATATCCGGAGTGCATAATTATGGATAGTGCGATATTGGTATCTTCTGTCCATCAGAATCTGAAGCTTTTTGACCGTACTAACGGGAAGTATATTCGGGATATTGGACACGTAGGTGCTGATCCGGAAGGATATGCAAAGGATTCATGGGGGAAAGTGAGCTTTTGGGCTGATGCGGTTCGGAGAACCGTTTATCTATTGGGATGGAATAATGATTTCCTACTATATGGATTTGATGGGAAATATAAGGATAGAATTCGATTGCAAGATACAGTCAATTGTATTCTGTCCCAAAATTACTATTTGATGGATGCGGACAGAATTTGGGGACATAATAAAATGAAACTCTCTCCGGAGACGCCATCAGTCTTTTATATGGATAGAAATACGATGTCATTGACCGGTATTGCTACATGGAATTCAGCCCTGCTTCCCATGGATGAGGTTTTGTCGGTTTCAAATTTGTTGGGGGGCAATGTTGCTTATGGAGGTGACTTGGCAATGGCAGAATTTGTTGGTGACCGGAAATATTATACGGCAATCAATAGCCCTTCGTTATGGAAATCTAAGGATGCCATCCGAGTGAAACAAGCTTTTAATGATACTATCTATACTATTTCAGAGCAGGGACTTACTCCATATCTGGTTTTTGAACTGGGTGAGTGGCACTGGAATGAGCAGCAGCAATTGGATGTAGAAGGATGTGATAAAAAAATAGCCATAGACTATATTCTGGAGAATGCAGAGTACATCTATTTCCATTTTCATACAAGCTTATATTTAGAAGAAAGTCAGTCATATTGTGGATTTTACCATAAGGAAAAGAAAACTGTTGTTTGCCAAAAGGGTGATAGCTTATTTGATAAAATGAATAATCAGCATATCCAAATCAGGGGAGTCACTTCGGATGGACATTTTTTTGCTTTGTTACAACCGGATGAACTCAGTGATGATAATCAACGGAGAATGGGAATAGAAGAGGAAGGTAACCCTATTATGGTCATGCTTTATTAAGTACTTATTCCGTCGTCTTCCCCCTTGCATCCAAATACCCTCTTTTAAACATATCCACGAACAGAAAGAATAGTGACAAGAGCAGTGGCCCGAAGATGACACCCATGAATCCGAAAAGGGACAAGCCGATTACAACTCCGAAGACAGTGATAAGCGGATGAATGTCTGCCATTTTCTTCTGGATGATGAAGCGTATCAGGTTGTCGAGCTGTGAAATGACTGCACCGCCATAGATGGCCAGGCCGATAGCTTGAACCCAGTTGCCTATCAATGCCATGTAGACAGCTATCGGAAACCATACCAGCGCTGTTCCTACCATTGGGATGATGCTGGCGAAGCAGGTCAGGAAACCGGCGAACAAGATGTTGGGAGCACCGAAAATCCAGTAGCCTATCATGGCTACTCCTCCTTGTATGACGGCGAGTAAGGGGATGCCGATGGCATTGGAGCGGACAATCATGTTGATTTCGTGGATGACGTTTTGTGTATTGTCATCGTTGAACGGCAGTAGGTCGTTGACGTACTGTTCCATCTTTTTGCCCCCTATCAGCATGAAGTAGAGTACAAAGACCAGTACGAAGATGTTGACGGCAAAACTGCTGATACCTCCCATGATGGCTTGCCCGATGCGGGGAAGAATTGAAATGACGTATGCCACCGTGTCTTTCCCCAAGATATAGTAGCCGGTTTTGGCTTTAATGATGTTGGCCGCTTCTTCGAAAGGAGCTATAATGGCTTGCGGGTCCAGATTGATGTTTTGAAGATTGACCACAGCCAGCCATACCACCAGCCCAAGTGGAACCAAAAAGCAGAGAATTGCCTCTGCCGTAATGAGGGTGGCAGCTATGCTGCGCTTCATTTTCCGCTTGTCGGAAAGGTACATCATCTGCTTTCTCACCAGGATATAGATAGTCAAGGCTCCCAGCAGACCGCCCATGAATGGGGCTATTTGTCTGAAAAGAATGATTCCCAGCCCGATAATGATGGCTATCAATGAATATTTCCAGTATTGTTCTTTTGTGCTCATAAAGTTCCTGTATTTCTTAGTAAAGAAACATAAAAGAAGTTGAAAAGGTTTGGAAATTGTGGCCGGAATTCAATATTTATCCTTCGTCCAGCCAGCCTAACCCCTGGCGTATGATTTCCGGCTCCCCATTGGTGCAATCCACTACGGTAGAGCCTTCCGTACCGCCGATACCGCCGTCTATTACCAAATCGACAATATCACCGAATTTCTCGTCAATCAGTTCCGGGTCTGTGCAGTATTCAATGTCCTCATTGTCCTCATGCGGCAATGTAGTTGTCATGATGGGAGCATCCAGCAGGCGGGCTATTTCTTGAATGATGGAATTGTCCGGCATACGGATGCCGACCTCCTTACGGTTACGGAATATCTTGGGCAGGCGGGTGGTGCCGTTCAGAATGAAGGTGAAAGCTCCGGGCAGATTACGCTTCATCAACTTGAAGGTGCTGTTGTCCACTTTGGCGTATTCGCTGACCTTGCTCAAGTCGTAGCAGATGATGGAAAGATTGTTCTTCTTGGGGTCGATATTTTTAAGACGGCAGATACGTTCGATGGCTCGTTCCTTCAGTCCGTGGCAGCCGATGGCATACATGGTGTCGGTAGGGTAGATAAGGATACCTCCGTCATTCAGTAGGTCGACCACCTGCTGCAGGTCGGCGGGATTGTTATTTTTTTCATAAAGTTTCAGAAGCATGGCAGAAATGGATTTGAGTTTTATATTACATGCAAAAATAGATAATAATCGGCTTATAAACAAGCAATTCACCTTTTTAGCATCTCTTTCTCCAGTTTCTTTATCTTCTTCCAGGCCTCTTTGAATTTGGGACAGAGGGTGACGGCTTTCTCATAGTTTTTCATGGCCGCCTCCTTCATGTCATGCTTCAGGCATTCGTCACCCATAAGGATGTATTCGCGGGCATACTTCACGAGGGCTTTCTCTTTCTCCAATGCTGCTTGCTTCAGTGCACGGTTTTCCTCTTTCAGACGGTTGATGATGTTCAGCTTCCGGCGGATGAGGCGCTGCACGTTGGGCTTCTCGATGTCGTAGCGGGAATGGATGGCTTTGAAAAACTCATCCAGGAAAGTGCCGAAGTCCCCTTTGTCGAAGGCTTTGGCGGCGGCAACGTATTGAACGTCTGCCTGTGCTTGCTTCAAGGCACGGTCGATGGCGGTGCGGTTGTTGAAGCGTTCGGAGAAGCTGACAATCTCCGGACGCACGAATACATCGGCACGGCTGATGGGCTTTTTCAGCTGGATGCCTTCCAGCGAGGTGCAGCGGCTGAGGGCTACGTATGCCTGCCCACCGGCAAACACGCCGCCGGTAAAGTCGATGACTACCCGGCTGAAGGTCAGCCCTTGGCTCTTGTGGACGGTGATGGCCCATGCCAGGCGCACGGGATATTGTGTAAAGGTTCCCAGTTCTTCCTCTTCAATCTGTTTCTTTTCTTCGTTGTATTTGTAGCGGATGTTTCGCCACGACTCTCGTTTGACGTCACATTCCTTGCCGTCGTCGGTGATGACGTAGAGGGTCTCTTCAATAGGGTCGAAGCCGCTGATGACGCCGATGGTGCCGTTCACCCAGCGGCGGTCGAAGTCATTCTTGATGAAGATGATTTGTGCGCCCGGTTTCAGTACCAGTTCCTGCGAGGTGGGGAGGCTGCTTTCGGGAAAGTCTCCCATGATTTCGCCGTAGAAGGTGACCGGGTCACCGGGAAGTTCCGCCAGTTTTTTGTCGTTGATGTAGTCCACATTGTCACGGCGGGTGGCGAGGGTGATGTACATGTCGGCTTCCGATTGCTCTATTTGGGTGCCATAGCGGGTGTTGAGCAGCTGAAGTTCGGCAGAGCCGACGGTATTGTTGCGGATGTGGTCCAGCACATGGATGAACTTGCTGTCTGTTTGCCGGTATACTTTCTGCAGTTCGATGGAGACAAGGTCTATCTGGCCGAATACCCTGGCAGAGAAGAAATAAGGGGTAGGGTAGAATCGGTTCAGTATCTCCCGTTCATCTCCTTTGACGACGGGTTCCAACTGGAACACATCGCCCACCAATAATATCTGTTTGCCGCCGAAGGGTTCGCGCAGGTTGCGGGAATAGACGCGCAGGATGCGGTCTACGGCGTCGATGATGTCGGCGCGTACCATGGAAATCTCGTCGATGATGACCAGTTCCAGTTCTTCCAGTAGTTTGCGGTGGGGTTTGGTGTATTTGAAAAATTCGTGGATGCGTCCCCGTTGCAGACTGAAGTTCGGGTCATCGGGCAGCAGGGGGTAGAAGGGCAGTTTGAAGAAGCTGTGCAGGGTACTGCCTCCGGCATTGATGGCGGCTATGCCGGTAGGGGCAAGCACTACATGCTTTTTCTTCGTATTCGCGCAGATATATTTCAGGAAGGTCGATTTGCCCGTACCTGCCTTGCCCGTCAGGAATACGGACTGACGGGTATACTGGATGAGGTTCAAGGCATCTTGAAACTCTTTGTTTTGTGTATCGGGAACGAAGCTCAAAAGATTTCAGATTTATGATGGATTCCCGACTATGCCGAAATATTTCAGGGCGTTGGCGATGCCGTCTTCATCAACAGAAGTGGTTGTGTAGTTACTGGCAGCTTTTACGTCGTCATTGGCATTGCCCATGGCTACACCGATACCGGCATGGCGCAACATGCTGATGTCATTTCCTCCGTCGCCGAAGGCCATGGTCTCTTCCAGCTTGATGCCGAAGTGGCGGATAATCTGGTCGATACCGTTCTGCTTGGTGTTTCCTTTGGCTGTCACGTCAACGAAGGCAGGATGCCAGCGGCCCATCTCGCAGTGGGGGACGGCGGGCAGGATGATTGCTTCTTCCTCGGCGTTGATAAAAGGAGTCAGCTGGAAGAAGGCTTTGTCGGCATGGCTGTCGGTATAGGGCTTTGCTTCGATGGGGTCCACTTTGAGTTGGCGGTGGAAGATTTCCTCCACTACTTCGCCGGGCTGGTTCACGCAGATGTCGTGCTCTCCCACCAGGATGCAGGGGATGTTGCGTTCGTGGCAGAAAGCTGTCAAGGCATCCACTTCCGCTGTCGGTATGGGGCTTTTGTAGATAACGGTGTCTTCTACAAAGCAATAGGCGCCGTTCATCGTGATGTAGCCGTCTATCAGATTCCGTTCCTGCAAGGCTGACAAGTTGTTGATGATGACGCGCGGACGTCCGGTAGAAATGAAGATATGTATGCCTTTGGCCTTGGCGGCAGTCAACGCTTCAATAGTGGAAACGGGAATTTCGTGGGTCTTGAAGCTGACCAAGGTTCCGTCGATGTCAAAAAACAGAGCTTTTATCATAAGGGGTTCTTTTATCTTGTGCGCGAAATTACTTAAAAAAGCGAAGATATTTCGTACTTTTGCGCACAAATAAATGATAAATAACAAATGAAGAAACATTCTTTGAAAGATTGGATGATAGCGGTGCGTCCGTGGTCATTCCCCGCCTCTTCGATGCCGGTGGTGGTGACGTTGGCATATCTGTATTGGATGCGGCAGGACATAAACTGGGTGAACGGCATCTGGGCATTGCTGAACATCGTCGTGTTTCACGCTGCCGGGAATACCTGGAGTGATTATTTTGACTACAAACATAAGGTCGATGCAAGGGATACCTTTGGCGCCAAGACCTTGACCGACGGGATGTTTGCTCCGCGCGAGATATATGGCTTGTCGATGGCATTGCTGGCAGTTGCCCTTGTTGCGGGTGTCGGCCTGCTGTGGCGTACGGGGTTGCCGTTGCTGTACATCGGTATAGGCGGCGCGGCTTGCTCGTTGCTTTATCCGCCGCTCAAGTATCGTGCGTTGGGCGATGTCGTCATCTTTTTGGCGTATGCCTTGCTGCCGACGTTGGGTACCTGCTATGTGGCTACGGGAGTAGTTGACTGGAATGTCTTGTGGATAGCTCTGCCGGTGGGACTGATTACGGTGGCCATTCTGCATGCCAATAATACACGGGATATGCGTACCGATGCCCGTGCAGAGATTCAGACACTGGCCATGAAGCTGGGAGGAAAGGCGTCGATGTACGTTTATTGTGCCGAAGTCCTTTTTCCTTTTGGCTGGATAGCCGGCTTGATAGCTGCGGGAACTCTTCCTTTATGGACCCTGCTGGTGATGCCGGCACTGGTTCCTGCCATAGGCAATGTACGGGTGGTGTCCCGTTTTCCCGGAAAGGGAGAAAGTGCCATAGCCGGTCTGGATGAGATGACTGCAAAACTCCAGTTGTTGTTCAGTCTGCTGTTCACGTTGTCGTTCGTTGTAGCCGGTCTGCTGTCATGAAGAAGCTGATTTTTACCATTCTGCTGGCTGCCGTGCTGTGGACGGTCATGTTTTCGCCTTGGACGGCTCCTTTCGTGAATTTCTGGTGGATGATGACCGGTTCTGCGCTCACACTGTCCGTGTTTGCCACCTTGTTCAATCCCGGCTGGTGGCGGGAGGTGAAGTGGAGCTTGCCGAATGTCTTGCTGGGACTTGGCATTGCTGTTGCTTTGTGGGGCGTTTTCTGGTTGGGAGACAAGGTGTCATCTTGGATGTTCGATTTTGCCCGTCCGCAGGTGGACTCCATTTATGGGATGAAAGAGGGAGAGTCTCCTTGGCTGCTGGCAGCATTGCTGCTGTTGCTGATAGGGCCGGCGGAAGAGATTTTCTGGCGCGGCTATGTGCAACGCACGCTTTCCAAACGCTGGAATCCGAATGCGGGTTTTGTGGTGGCTACTTTGATTTATGCACTGGTGCATGCCGGTTCCTGCAACTTCATGCTGGTCATGGCGGCTTTGGTGGTGGGGGCGGCATGGGGGGCGCTTTACCGTTTCTTTCCGAACCGCTTTGCCGCTATTATCTTGTCTCATGCAGTGTGGGATGTGGCGGTATTTATATTTTTCCCGATATGATTATTGTTTACAAAAATAAGGTGGCGGTAATGGATTGTATACTGAGCCCTATTCAGTCGTATACTGAACCTATTTCAGTATACGACTGAATAGGGCTCAGTATACGATAGAAATAGGATGTATTTATACATGTTGATAATCAGATAGTTGTAAATTCTCTTTCGGGCGGTATAAAAACAAGACAAATTGATGCGTTGAATTAGTGAAACTACAATAAAAAGACAAGCAAATGACTTACAATTTTGATGAAGTAATAGAGCGCCGTGGTACCGACTCCGTGAAATGGGACGGTGTGAAGAGTGTATGGGGACGCGATGACCTCCTCCCCATGTGGGTGGCGGATATGGATTTCCGCACGCCCCCGTTTGTGATGGAAGCCTTGCGGAAGCGTCTTGAACATGAAGTGCTGGGCTATACGTCTGCGTGTGAGGAATGGTATACTTCCATTTGTAGCTGGCTCAGTCGTCGCCACGGTTGGGACGTCACTCGCGAGATGCTGACTTTTGTACCCGGCATTGTCCGCGGTCAAGCCTTCGCATTGCAATGCTTCACCAATCCCGGCGACCGGGTAATGGTGATGACTCCCGTTTATCATCCCTTCTTCCTGGTGACGCAACGCATGAAGCGCGAAGTGGTTTACTCTCCGCTCGACCTGAAAGACGGACAGTATCAGATTGACTTTGAGCGTTTCCGTAAGGATATACAAGGATGCAAAGTATTGATTCTCTGCAATCCCCATAACCCGGGCGGGCGTGTATGGACGGTGGACGAATTACGCCGGATTGCTGATATTTGTACGGAAAGCCATACGTTTGTCATCTCCGATGAAATTCATGCCGACTTGACTCTGCCACCTTACAAACACCATCCTTTTGCTACTGTTTCGGGGGCTGCCGCGCAGAATTCCCTCACCTTCATGGCACCCAGCAAAACATTCAATATGCCGGGATTGGGAAGTTCGTACGCCATTATCCTCAATGAGGACATCCGCCACCGTTTTCAGGAGTTCATGGAAGCGGGCGAGTTCAGCGAAGGGCACATGTTGGCCTATATCGGTGCGGCTGCTGCCTATATGCATGGTGAGGAATGGTTGGAACAGCTGCTGGACTATATAAAGGGCAATATCGATTTCACGGAGAACTACCTGCGCGAGCATATTCCGGGCATCGGCATGATACGTCCGCAGGCTTCTTACCTGATTTATCTGGACTGCCGGGGATTGGGGCTGACTCAGGAGGAACTGGTGAGACTATTTGTGGACAAGGCACACCTGGCACTGAATGACGGCACCATGTTCGGTGAACCGGGTAAGGGATTTATGCGGCTGAATATCGGCTGCCCGCGTTCGGTGTTGGAGCAGGCGCTGAAGCAACTGGAAACTGCGGTTGCAGACAAATGATAGAAAAAACTATATCTCCTATATTATGAATAGATTACCTTTCCTTGGACTATTGTTTGCGTTGCTGTGCCTTGTTGCCTGCCGGCAGATGAATGAGGCACATCTGTTACATCTGGCAGAAAAACAGGTGAATATGAATGTGGACAGCGTGTATGCCTTGCTGGTACAGATAGAGAGGCCATCGCAACTTTCGGATGAGGAGAGGCTGTTGTATGGATGGCTGAATGCTTATGTGCACTATAAGCGGCACAACTCGATGGCGGAAGATTCCTTGATATTGCCTGCTTCCGATTATTACGTCTTCCGCAACGACACGGCGAAGAATCTGTTTTCCTATCAGTTGAAAGCCTGGTACTGGTATTGGCTGAAAGAGCACGAACGGTGTATAGCTGCCATTGACAGCGGCGTAGCTTTGGCCAAGGCGCTGCAGGACACGGGAAGAATGGCTGATATGCTGATTGATAAGGCATACTGGTATGTGTATGTCTGGAAAGATTATGAGAAAGCGATAGAAACTTTCCGTATCGCCATAGCTTTGGACGCAAGAGCCGGAAGCTTCTTCTCTATGGGAATTGCCATGGGGCTGAACAAGAATGATTCTGCATCCTATTACATGGAGCGCAGCATAGAACTGGCAGTGGAGGCAGAAGATACCAGTAAGATAGTGCATTATTTGCGTAACTATGCCCAGATGCAGGCTTACTCTTTTGATGAACCTTCCGGTGCAATAGCTACTATTCGTCGTATGGAGCAGTATGTCATCGACCCGGTGCAGTTGCGTATGGGAGATCTGGTGAAAGTGGAAGTGTTCTTGAAAGAAGGGCTGCTTGATTCGGCGGAATACTATTTGAATAAGGAGAGGAAACGTGGCGAGGGCCGGAACCGGTTTTTGACGGAAGAGAATATGGTGGCGGTATATAGGGCATTGATAGATTATACACGTCACCGTACGTTTGATGTGCTGGACGTGGCGCGCTATAATGATTCTGTAGCCAATGCTCTTACTGCGTTGCAGAGTACTGTCCGGCGTAAGGACGAGTCGAAGGAGACGCTTTCGCAAGCCAACTTGATTCTGACGGTGGAACGGAAGCAGGCACAACTGAATTTGTTGCTGGCACTGTTGGTACTGGTGCTTGCAGGTGGTGGTGTGTCCCTTTATATCCGTAACCGGCGCAACCGGCTGATTGAAGCGGAAGAACGGGCGGAAACACTGACCCGGTTGCTGGAAGATGCGACCAGGAACCAGTCGAAAGGGGAAGACGGGCAGTTTTTTCGGAAAATACTGTTGCAGCAATTAGGCATGATACGGCTGGTGGCTAAACAACCTACCTCACAGAATCAGGAGCTGCTTCGCCGCATTTCGGGTATTACCAGCCATGAACTGCCGGTAGAGAGTTTGCTGGTATGGGAGGACTTGTATCCTATCATAGACCGGATTTATGATAACTTCTACACAAAGATGGACAGCTGTTTTGGCGATGTGCTCATTGACAAAGAAAAGCAGCTTTGCTGCCTGCTCTGTGCGGACTTCTCGACGAAGGAGATTAGTGTGGTGACACAACAGAGCATTCCTACCATTTACCAGCGAAAGACGAATATCCGCAAGAAACTGGGGATGGGGGAGAAGGAAGGCATCGTAGAGTTTATAGGCAGCATATAGACCGGAAAAGGCATAATATAGACTTTTGTAAAATTAAAGTGTTGATATGTAGTGATTTGTAGTTTTGGGATATAGACTTTTTATTCCTCGATATAGACCGTTTGAGGCATGTTTTACCCCTACCTTTGTATCAGCGAAATACAAGGTGTGAAATATTGAAATCAAACGCATGATGAAAGAAAAACTACTGAACAACGTTAGAAAAAGAGTGATGGTATGGGTGGCCTTGGCAAGTATGGCAACTCTGCTTCCTGCTCAGACTTACCGGCTTTCCGGTTGTGTGCAGGACGAGAACCGCCAACCGGTAGAGGTGGCGAATGTGCTGCTGAAGCAGGCAAAAGACAGTACCTATATTACCGGTATGCTGACCGACACACAAGGTTGTTTTTCCTTTGACCAGCCACTGGGAGAATACTTGTTGCATATTACCCTTATCGGCAGCGAAGACCTCTACGTTCCCGTTGTGCTGCAAGGAAACAAAAACGTTGGCGAATTGACATTGAAATCTTCTTCCGCCTTGCTGGACGAAGTGACCGTTACGGCCGCGCGTCCCGTTATCAAGCGTCTGGTGGATAGGGTAGTGTTCGATGCACATAATACCATAGCCTCTGCCGGAGGCAGTGCACTCGACCTTCTGCGTGAAGTGCCCGGTCTGCAGGTTGGACAAAACAGTATTGGTATTATAGGTAAAGGGGGTATCAAGGTTTATATCAACGACCGTGAGACGAAGCTGTCGGGAGATGAACTGATAGATTACCTCCGTTCCTATGACGCCTCCCAGATACTGAAGGTGGAGGTGATTACCACGCCTCCGTCCAAATATGATGCCGCCGGAAATGCAGGCATCATCAATATTCGCTTGAAGTCACGTCCCAAAGATTACGTGGGTGGTACGGCTTCCGCTTCCTACAGCGCTGGTGAAAAGGACAATTACGGATATGGCGGGGTAAGCCTGAACCTCAGCAAGGGGCGCGTGTCATCCTTCCTCAACGGGGGTACTACGCAGGGCAACTATGAGACGCGTGAGAAGAATTACCGCTATTTTCCGCAGAACACCTGGAACAGCCGTGCCGACTACACCAATTACATGAATAGCTTCTACCTTCAGGGAGGTGTGGACGTATCGTTGGAACGGGACTGGACTGTAGGTATGCAGGCCATCTATAATCACAGTGCTCCCAAACCGGGCAACGCCCTTTCATGGACGGAAGTTTACGATGCCTCTACCGCCGTATTGGATTCTTTGCTGTACTCCAACAGTGACAAGGATACCAGTTCCGACCGCCTCAATCTGAATTTTCATACCGATAAGGTCTGGGATGACAAAGGCAAGAAAATGACTTGGGATGTGGATTACCTGCGTGACAACCGGGACGAAAATATGGGCTTTCTCTCGAAAACCCTCCTGCCTGACGGTACGGAGATTCCGGGCACAAACTTCGATTACAACTATCTGCAACATCGCAAGGTAGATGTAGTCTCCTCCGCTCTTGATTTCATCCTTCCTTTTGAAAAGTACAAGATAACGGCAGGTGCCAAGGTCTCCTTTACCAACACTCGCAACGGTATCAATTACGATACATCGGACCCTACGCTGGTGCAGGATGATTATTTCCGTTACAAGGAGCAAATCTATGCCTTATATGCTGATTATAGCCGTGAATATTCCGAACGTTTTTCCATGCAGTTGGGCTTGCGTATGGAGCACACCCGCACTACCGGTATTTCCGAAGCGAAGGATACGGAGGACAAGCACGACTATACGCGCTTGTTCCCTACTGTCTATCTGCTTTATTCGCCTACAGACGGGCATGCGCTGAACTTCAGTTTCTCCAACCGCATCTCCCGTCCGTCGCAGAATATGGTCAATCCTTTTCCGTTCTATCAGAACAAATATACGTATGCCTGCGGACGTGAGGACTTGAAACCCAGCTACACTTACAATGCAGAACTGGGATATACGTTGAAGAACAACTTCAATGTTTCCGCTTATTATTCTTATTCGGACGATGTATTCTTCCAGGTTGTGGACTTGGATGCCGAAACGAATGTGACTTCTTTCCTTTGGGAGAATTTCATGAAGACGCATGCTTTCGGGCTTAACAATTCGTACACTTTCCGTACCAAATGGCTGCAAGCTTACGCCCAGCATGGAGTGAGCTATCGCCGGACTACCTCCAGCGCTGTCACCACCTCTTCCGAGGAGAAAGGATGGGCTTATGACGCCAGTCTGCGCAACACTTTCTTCTTCAATGAAAAGAAGACTCTTCTGGCCACGTTGTCCGGTTCCTATTCTTCCCGTCAGTATCAGGGCATCTATCTGATGAGTCCCACTTACAGCGTCAGTGCAGGTATGCTTTACCGGTTGTTGGACAATAAGCTCAACCTCAGCCTGAATGTCAACAATCTGTTTGTCAGCCATTCCAAATTGGAAACCATGTCCAACGGGCTGAAGATAATTGCAGATAACCAGTTCTCCTTTACCAGTTTCCGTATCGGTGTATCCTATACTTTCGGTGGAGATATACGTAGCAAGGGGCAGCGGAACAGTAACGAGGATATTCAGAGAAGATTATAATAAGAAGTTTATTGCGTGTTGGCAATTGGGAGAAAATATTTATCTTTGTGATACAAGCGATTGTAACAACGATTAATATAAAACCATGATGACACAGAAACTTCTTTACCTATTGCCACTCTTCCTATTGTCGGGATGCGGGCAGGCTACTTACAAGAATGCATCTCTGCCGGCAGAAGAGCGTGCCGGACTTTTGCTGAAGGAACTGACGCTCGAAGAGAAGGTGTCCTTGATGATGGACAGCTCCAAACCAGTGGAACGCCTGGGCATCAAGCCCTATAACTGGTGGAATGAAGCGTTGCATGGAGTGGCGCGTGCCGGGCTGGCCACAGTGTTTCCCCAACCGATTGGTATGGCGGCATCTTTCTCGCCGGAGACTGTATACGAGGTATTTACTGCTGTTTCTGATGAGGCCCGTGCCAAGAATGCCTACTATACATCCCAGGAAAGCCATGAACGCTATCAAGGATTGACGATGTGGACGCCTACAGTGAATATCTATCGCGACCCCCGCTGGGGAAGGGGTATAGAGACTTATGGGGAAGACCCTTATCTGACCAGCCGTATGGGTGTGATGGTTGTAAAAGGTTTGCAGGGTACGAACGATGGAAAATATGACAAGCTGCATGCTTGTGCCAAGCACTTTGCCGTACACTCCGGTCCGGAATGGAACCGCCATGAGTTTAATGCGGAAAATATCAAGCCCCGTGATTTGTATGAAACTTATCTTCCTCCTTTCGAGGCTTTGGTGAAAGAAGGAAAAGTGAAGGAGGTGATGTGTGCCTACAACCGTTTTGAGGGCGATCCTTGCTGCGGTAGCGACCGCCTACTGATGCAGATTTTGCGCGATGAGTGGGGATTTGACGGTATTGTCCTTTCGGACTGTGGAGCTATTGCCGATTTTTACAGAGACTATGGTCATAAGACGCATCCTGATGCAGAGTCCGCTTCGGCGGCTGCGGTGCTGAGTGGAACTGACTTGGAGTGCGGTTCGAGTTACGAGGCCCTGGTAGAAGCGGTGAAGCAGGGAAAGATTGATGAAAAAGCAGTGGATGTAGCAGTCAAGCGTCTTTTGACGGCTCGCTTTGCCTTGGGTGAAATGGACGAGCCGGAGAAGGTGTCCTGGACCGGCATTCCTTTTTCTGTGGTGGCTTCTGCCGGACACGACTCTCTGGCGCTCGACATGGCTCGCAAGTCAATGACACTGCTTATGAACAAGGATAATACCTTGCCGTTGAAGCGTGGAGGGCTGACTATAGCCGTGATGGGTCCGAACGCCAATGATTCTGTGATGCAGTGGGGAAATTATAACGGTATGCCTCCGCACACAGTTACCATTCTGGACGGAATTAGAAAAGCTTTGGGGAGTGATGATCGGCTTATTTATGAACAAGGCTGCGGATGGGTGGAGAGAGCTCAGATACAGAGCGTCTTCAACCGTTGCAAGACTGCCGACGGGAAACCCGGATTTACTGCACGCTACTGGAATAACGTGACTCGTGACGGTGAGCCAGTCACTACTGCCCAAGTGACCACTCCTTTCCATTTCTGTACATCCGGTGCCACGGTTTTTGCTCCGGGTGTGAACCTTACCGACTTCTCGGCTACCTACAACAGCGTATTCACTCCCGACCAGTCGGGAGAGGTGGTCTTTGACATCTATGCTTATGGCTCAGGGAGATTGCGGATAAATGGGGAGGAAGTGAGAGGATTCTCCAATCAGCACGGTGGGCAGAAGAGTGCTTATACTTTGCAGGTACAAGCAGGAAAAACGTATGACGTTGAATTGGATTTTGAATATTTCCGTAGCGATGCACAGCTGAACTTTGACCTTGGATTTAAGAATGAAGTGGATGTGAGGAAATCTGTGGAGCGTGTAAAGGATGCTGATGTCGTGGTCTTTGTGGGAGGAGTCTCTCCGAACCTCGAAGGCGAGGAGATGGGTGTTGAGCTTCCCGGATTCAGAGGAGGCGACCGTACCGATATAGAGTTGCCTGCTGTCCAGCGGGAACTGATTGCCGCTTTGCACCGTGCCGGTAAAAAGGTGGTGTTGGTGAACTGTTCAGGTTCTCCTATCGGCTTGGAGCCGGAAACCGGGAGGTGTGGAGCTATCCTGCAGGCATGGTATCCCGGTCAGGCAGGTGGTACGGCTGTAGCCGAAGTCTTGTTCGGTGATTACAATCCGGCAGGACGCTTGCCGGTCACCTTCTACCGTAATGTGTCACAGCTTCCTGATTTTGAGGATTATAATATGACCGGCCGGACTTACCGTTACATGACCCAGGAACCGCTTTTCCCCTTCGGTCATGGATTGAGCTATACCTCTTTCTGCTATGGCGCTGTGGTGCTTGGTTCGGATAATATAAAGTCCGGTGAGAAATTGAGATTGAATGTCCCCGTAACCAATACCGGCAAATGTGACGGTGAAGAGGTTGTGCAGGTCTATTTGAAGAAAAACGATGATGTCGAAGGACCGAGCAAGGCATTGCGTGCTTTCAAACGGGTACATATCCCGGCAGGAAAGACGGTCGATGTAGAGTTTGATTTGGGCGATAAAGAGTTGGTGTGGTGGAATCCGCAAAGCAATACCATGTGCGTTTCCGAAGGCAGTTATGAACTTATGGTGGGCGGTAGCTCGCAGACTGCTGGTTTGCTGCGCCGGTCTTTTGTCATTCAGCCTTGATACATTGCTGACAAAGTCGAAAAAGAAAATTCCGCTTGAAGGTAAGTCATGACCCTCAAGCGGAATTTTTGTGTACTGGGGATACATGTTCTTAATAATCCTTAATACAATATGTTAACTTCCTTGCTTCTCTGTTCTTATCTAATTTTAATTGATATATTTGTGATATCATTATGATATCAATTAAATCTATAGAATATGGAAACAAAAGAGTGTGGTTTCAGTGGTTTCAAGATGAATGGCTTTTTGGCCTTGTTCCTTCATTTGGTAGTGCTTACGGCAGTGATAATCTTTGGGTTTATCATTTCTGTGCCTACCTTGATCCTTTCGGTGTGTCTGTGTCTGATATGGTTTATTATGTTTGCCGGCTATATGGAGCTGGAGCCGAACGAGGCGCGTGCTATGGTGTTCTTTGGTAAATATAAAGGGACGTTCAAGGAGACCGGCTTTTTCTGGGTAAACCCTTTCCTTAATAAGAAGAAGCTTTCGCTTCGTGCACGCAACCTGGATGTGGAGCCGATAAAGGTGAACGATAAGATTGGTAATCCTATTCTTATAGGACTGGTATTGGTGTGGAAGCTGAAGGACACCTATAAAGCCATGTTTGAGATTGATTCACAAACAATGGCTGCATCCGCTCCGACAGCGGGTAATGCGAACCAGGTCAGTCTTGGCAATGCGGTGGCCAACCGTATGAATGCGTTCGAGAATTTCGTCATGATACAGAGTGATGCCGCTCTTCGCCAGGTTGCCGGTCAGTATGCCTATGATGATAATGAGGCTGATACGGAAGAGTTGACACTTCGTTCGGGCGGTGAGGAAATCAATGAACAGCTGGAGCAGAAATTGAATGAACGCCTGGCCATGGCAGGTATGGAAGTGGTGGAAGCGCGTATCAACTATCTGGCATATGCGCCCGAAATTGCCGCTGTGATGCTGCGTCGCCAGCAAGCATCTGCCATTATTACGGCACGCGAGAAGATTGTGGAAGGGGCAGTCTCTATGGTAAAAATGGCGCTCCATAAACTTTCTGAAGAAGAAATTGTTGAACTGGACGAAGACAAGAAAGCAGCAATGGTCAGCAATCTGTTGGTAGTGCTTTGTGCGGACGAGGCTGCCCAACCGGTAGTCAATACGGGAACGTTGAACCATTGATAAAGGATACGGATGAAAGAGATGGGAGGCATAGGACGGTGGGCTCTTATACTGCTCTTGCTGGGCAATGTATATGGGGGCTTTGCACAAGATGCGAATACTGCGCGCGCGCAGCACATTTATGAATTGTTTGTGGCAGGGCAAGGTGACAGCATCCATGCGGCATTGAACCGGGAGTTGCAGGAGAAACTGGCTCCGGCACTCTTCAATGATTCTTTCCGGCAAGCAGAGAAAATGTTTGGTAAATCCATATCAAAAGGAGAATGGAAGACCGATTCTGCCCAGGGAATTACTATCTATTATTCCGATGTGGAATTTGAACGTTATAATCTCCGCTTTCTAGTGGCTTTTGATGCTGACGGGGCACTGAATACAATCCGGCTAGTCCCTGCACCTGCTGTTAGCACTGCCCAACCGGTAGCCTATGATAAGACAAAAATGGATGAAAGGGATATTACGCTGGGAGCCGACGGCTACAAGCTTCCCGGAACGTTGACTTTGCCCAAGAGGGCAGTCGGTTCGGATGTATGCAGGGTTCCTTGTGTTATTCTGGTACATGGTTCCGGTCCTCACGACCGTGACGAGACGATAGGTCCCAACAAGCCTTTCCGTGACCTGGCCTGGGGATTGGCGGAACGCGGCATTGCCGTCGTCCGCTATGAAAAACGGACAAAAGCATATGGTGCGGCTTGCGTTCCTGCCGGTCGCGAACTCGATTATGATACTGAGGCCGTGGACGATGCCGTTGCCATAGTGGAGCAGGTAAGGGCTTTGCCCGAGCTGGCTTCTGACAGTGTGTATGTGTTGGGGCACAGCCTGGGAGGTACATTGGCTCCCCGTATTGCCGGGCGTTCGAAAGGTTTGGCAGGTATCATTATCCTTGCCGGACTGGCAAGACCGCTTGAAGATGCTCTTGAGGAACAGTTTTATTATACCTCTTCTTTGACGGATTCTTCAGTCAATGTAAAGGCTCAACTTGATGAACTGAAACAACAGTTGGTGAATGTCAAAAAGCTTGGTACCGAAGAGTTCGATGAGGCAATTCCCTTACCGTTGGGGCAGCCTCGCTCATATTGGCTGTTTGCCAACGCTTACAAACCGGTGGAGGTTGCCGCTAAACTAAAGCTGCCCATATTTGTTCTTCAAGGGGAGAGAGATTATCAAGTGACTATGGAAGACTTCGGTTTATGGCGTTCCGGTCTGTTGCGTTGTAAGAATGCGTACTTCAAATCTTATCCGAAATTGAATCACTTGTTGCAGGAAGGCAGCGGCAAGGCGACTCCGTTTGAGTATAGCCATGCTTCGCCCGTCCCGGCATATGTTATGGATGACATTGCCTCCTTCGTGCGGGGCAAGCAGAATACTCTTTGATTGGTACTTGGTTATATCAAAGTAACTTCAATCATAAATCGTAAATTGTTAAATAGTAAATAAATAGTGGCTAAAAAAGAAACTTCAACCAAAAGCTTTGTCCTCCGTGTGGATGCTGCAACGATGGATGCCATTGAAAAATGGGCAGCCGACGAGTTCCGTAGTACCAATGGACAGCTTCAGTGGATTATCGCTGAAGCATTGCGGAAGAGTGGGCGGATGAAGAAGTCCAAGAATCCTCCTCCGTCTGAAGAGAAAGCAAAGGAGGATTAGTGATAACAGATTCTAAATCGTAGATAATATGATTAATCTTGGTCCTTATTCCGGCAAGAAATGCCCTAATGTCCGTTTCCAACCCACTGTGCTTGACCGTATTCTGGAAGGTACGGCCCTGCTTATCGTGCTCGTTACGTGGATTAGCATTTTAATAGTTCTTTTACCATTTATCCTCCTTTTTCATCTTTATTTGTTGTTATAAATCTGCCATTACCTACTAATGGTTACTCTTTCTCTTCTTTTCGCAATTTTTAGGTATTGTTCTCCTTTTTAACTACCTCTACCTTTGCTCCCAACAAAATTTAAGATAAAAGATGAGAAAATTAACTGGCTTATTCGTTTTATGTTTTTTGCTTTCTGCCAATGCTTTGCAGGCTGCTGAACCTGAAAAAGTTACTTCTGCAGCAGAGAGTACGGAGATTTCAACAGACAAAGAGAAAAAGGAAAAAGTAGCGAATGATGGCGACAACTACAAGAAATTCCGTTTCGGTGGATACGGAGAAATGGTTGCAAGTTTTAAGGATTATGGTATTAACCGTTTCTATGGTGCACCTGAAGGCAATCCAGACAAACATAGGAATACAATTTCTATACCCCGTTTCGTGTTGGCTCTGGATTACAAGTTCAATTCCAAATGGATACTCGGTGCTGAAATCGAGTTTGAATCCGGTGGTACGGGTACTGCTTATGAACTTGAGAATACGGAAAACGGTGAGTATGAAACGGAGGTGGAAAAGGGTGGCGAAGTGGCTATCGAGCAATTCCACATTACCCGTTTAATTGTTCCACAATTCAACATACGTGCCGGTCACATCATTGTCCCGGTAGGATTGACCAACGCCCATCATGAACCAATCAATTTCTTTGGAACTTATCGGCCGGAAGGAGAGACAACCATCCTTCCTTCTACGTGGCATGAAAACGGACTCGAGTTTTTTGGTTCTTTTGGAAAAGGATATGCCAGCTTTGATTATCAGGCCATGATAGTGGCCGGTCTGAATGCCAATGGCTTTGACCGTAACACCTGGATAGCAAGTGGCAAACAAGGCATCTTTGAAGAAGACAACTTTACTTCACCGGGCTATGTGGCTCGTCTGGACTATAAGGGGGTTCCGGGGTTGCGTATAGGTGCTTCGTTCTATTACTGCGCTGATGCCGGTTCCAATTCTGACAAAGCGGATACTTATTCGTCTACCGGTAAGATTCCGGTAAGAATTTATACGGCAGATGCCCAATACCGTAATAAATATGTGGTTGCCCGTGCCAATATGGTATACGGAAATTTGGGTAATTCAGCGAAGCTTAGTGAGGCAAATACCAAATTGTCGAATAAATCTCCTTACAGCCGTATAACCCCCATTGCAAAGAATGTAGTCAGTTATGCAGCCGAGGCCGGTTTGAATATCAGCGCTTTCTTCAAAGGAAACAGGAAAGTTCCGGTTATCTACCCCTTTGCACGTTATGAATATTATAATCCGCAAGAAAAGGGAGAGGCCAGCCAGATAATGGAGAAACGTTGTCAGGTAAGCATGTGGACTGCTGGATTGAATTGGTATGCCTTGCCTAATCTGGTGGTAAAGGCTGACTACACTACCCGCCAAATCGGAACAAACAAGGTTTTTGGAACTGGCAAGTATAATAGTGAAAATGAGTTTTCGATTGGTATTGCCTATATCGGTTGGTTTGTCAAGAAGTAGATGAATAGTAATCAATTAATTTTATACAGATGAAGAAAAATTTCTTTTATGCGACAGCTTTGGTATTAGGGCTGGCATTTACGGCTACTGCTTGTAGCGATGATGATGACAACAGTACAGTTAATCCTGCTGACATTGAGTATAATTCGGAGAATGCGGCAAGTTGGCACAACTACATGAGAAATGTGGCGGCTTTGTTGAAGACAGATGCCACCAATCTTTATGATTCTTGGAATACGAGTTATAAGGGTGGGGCAAGTTTTGCAACTTCCTTCAAAGCTCATAATGGTGCCTATAACTTTTCAAGTGCCTGGAACTGTATAGAGCAGGTTATCGACGGTTGTGTTGAAATCTCCAATGAGGTAGGTGAGACGAAGATTGGTGATCCATATAATAAATATATGGCAAACAATGTTACAGAGGCCCTCTATGCTGTTGAGTCATGGTATAGCTGGCATTCCCGTGATGATTATACCAATAATATTTACTCAATCCGCAATGCCTATTACGGCTCTTTGGACGGTAAGGTGAGCGACAAGTCAATTTCAAAATTGGTGGCTGGAGTCAATGCGGAGTTGGATACGAAAGTGTCGGCAGCTATCACTACGGCAGCATCGGCTATTCAGGCTATTCCCCAACCTTTCCGTAATAATATCAACAGTCAGGAAACGGTAGCGGCTATCAAGGCTTGTGAAGAACTGGAAAGTGTATTGGATAAGGAGTTGAAACCTTATATCAGGGACAATAGCACCATTAACAGCAATGAAGCACTTGACCCGATTGTTGAAAATTATGTCAATGTTGTGGTTTTGCCTACCTATAAGGATTTGAAGGAGAAGAATAGTACGCTGTATGACGCTGTGGTGGCTCTTGCCAACAATCCCTCTAACAGTGCTTTTGAGACGGCATGCAATGCTTGGATAACAGCCCGTGAACCTTGGGAGGAAAGTGAGGCGTTCCTATTTGGGCCGGTGGATGAGCTGGGACTTGACCCGAATATGGATAGTTGGCCTTTGGACCAGAACGCCATTGTCCAGATTCTGAATTCCCAGAAATGGGGCGATTTGGAATGGAGCGAGGGTGATGATGATGCAAAAGTTGAATCTGCTCAAAATGTACGCGGATTCCATACTTTGGAATTCCTGCTTTTCAAGGATGGCAAGCCTCGTACAGTTAAATAAGAATTATTTATAAACAATACTCAAGAAGTAAAGGGGAGGATTTGGAGAATCCTGCCTTTACTTCTTTGGCATGTTTGGATATGCCATTATTAAAAAGTAGATAAAGATGATGAATCGTTTAATGAGATATTCATGTCTTCTCCTTTGTTTGTCGGCAGGTTTGACTGCTTGTGATGATGATGGGATTGACGTGTTGGATATAGAGATTCCTGAAGGATACGCTCTGTCTGCCGGAACGTCCACAATCTTCATGAATTCATCCAAGGCCTATGATTCACCGGCAGACTGGGTGTCGGGTGTTTACAACAGTCGCTTTAATGATGGTGACGGGCTTTACGATGATGTGCGTACGAGTAGCAATGGCATGGGAGGTGGTCTTGGCCCGGTCTATGCGGGGTATTCTTGTGGCAGTTGTCATCGTAATGCCGGCCGTACCAAACCGACGCTGTGGAGTGAAGGTGGATCGGGTAGTTACGGGTTTTCCTCGATGCTGGTTTATATAAGCCGCAAGAATGGTGCGTTTTTTCAGGATTATGGTCGTGTCCTCCATGACCAGGCCATTTATGGAGTGAAACCGGAGGGGAAGCTTTCTGTGGAGTATACTTATGAGACTTTTACCTTTCCCGACGGAGAGAAGTATGAACTTTGCAGACCGGCTTATTCCATATCCGAATGGTATGCTGACAGTATAAAGCCTGAAGATATGTTCTGTACGGTGCGTATCCCGTTGAGACATGTCGGTATGGGGCAAATGATGGCTTTGGAACCTACGGAGATTGAAGCGCTTGCTGCAAAAAGTAATTATCCGGAGTATGGTATAAGTGGCCGTTGCAATTACATTACCGAACGTGGTGTGAGAAGCTTGGGGCTGTCGGGAAATAAGGCTCAACATGCGGATTTGACTGTTGAACTTGGTTTTTCAAGTGATATGGGTGTTACCAATAGCCGCTATCCGGAAGAGATATGCGAGGGGCAGTCCCAGGTGAATCAAGGCAGCATGATGGGGCTTTCTTATGCCCAGTTGGATGTTTCTACAGAAGATATGGAAGATGTTGACTTGTATATGCAGAGTCTTGGTGTTCCTGCACGGCGTAATGTGAATGACCCGCAGGTGATAAGGGGAGAACAGAATTTCTATAAAGCCAAGTGCCATCTTTGCCATGTCACCACGTTGCATACCAAGCCTCGGGGCTCCGTGCTGTTGAACGGTACCCGTTTGCCATGGTTGGGAAGTCAGACAATTCACCCCTATTCGGATTTTTTGCTGCATGATATGGGCTCCGAAATTATGGGAGTCGGTCTGAATGATAACTATGTAAGTGGGTTGGCGCGTGGCAATGAATGGCGCACTACTCCGCTTTGGGGTATCGGGCTTCAGGAAAAGGTAAACGGACATACCTACTTCTTGCACGATGGTCGTGCCCGCAATCTTGTTGAAGCCATAATGTGGCATGGGGGAGAGGGAGAAGCATCGAAAAATCTCTTTAAGAACATGAGTAAGGATGACCGTGATGCCCTGATTGTATTTTTAAATTCACTTTAGAACTAATAAGCTTTATATAAAAAGTAATTATGAAGAAATTTTTATATGTCGCCATGCTGGCTGTTTTGCCTTTGACCGCTATGGCGCAACATGAGGAAGATACGGAGAATGGTGTAGTGTCATTGGCCGGAAGAGAAGGTTTTACCATTGAAACAAAGAAAGGTGATTTTGTTTTCAAGCCTTATCTGTTGGTACAAACGAGTGCTAATTTCAATTGGTATGATGATGAAGGCTTGGATAAGGCTTATAACCAAGATAATATTGCCAATTCGGGTTTTTCCATTCCTTATGCCGTACTTGGCTTTACTGGCAAGGCTTTTGGAAAAGTAGCTTTCAATCTGTCCATCAATGCTGCTGCAAGTGGAGGAGCGCTGTTACAGCAGGCGTGGTTTGATGTACAGCTGAAAAAACAATTTGCGATTCGTGTCGGAAAGTTCAAGACTCCATTCTCGCATGCCTATCTGACAACTCTTGGCGAAACACTGCTTCCCCAGTTGCCGGTTTCTCTGACGTCTTCTGTAATTTTGCCTTATTCGTTGAATGCCGTGACGCCTAATATCGGTACGGGATTTGACCTGGGTGTTGAAATTCACGGTCTGGTGGCAGATAAGTTCGGTTATGAAGTCGGCTTGTTCAATGGAACCGGAGCTTCCGTGAATACAGCTTCAAAGACGATGAGTGATGACTGGCATATCCCTTCATTGCTGTATGCCGGACGTCTGACTTATATGCCCAAGGGGGTGATGCCTTCCACACAAGGTAATCCTAACCGTTTGAACGAGGATAAGATATTATTCGGTCTTTCGGGTTCTATCAATGTGGAGAGTGAAAATGAGAGTACCAATGATACCCGTGTGGGGTTGGAATTTGCCATGTTGAAGAACAAGCTCTATCTGGCGGCTGAAGCTTATTATATGAATGTAGGTTTCACCAAACGGCAAAAGATAAATGAATCGTATAGCTTTTTAGGCGGTTATGTGCAAGGTGGTTACTTTGTCGCTCCCCGCCTACAGCTTGCCGCACGCTACGATATCTTCAATCGTAACGGTACGGATGACGACGGTTTCCTGAATATGCCTGCTGTAGGTATGAATTACTTTTTCAGAGGATGCAACCTGAAATTGCAGGCAATGTATCAGTATGTAGCCCGTTGGGGACACGACACGCAGCTCGACCGTGATAATGATAATTTAGGTCTGGCCACTCACTCTGCCACGGTGATGCTTCAATATACATTCTAAATGAAGTCAGGAAAGGATTCGTCTATGAAAAAATACATTCTTTTCTTTTTTCTGCCCGTGCTTCTTATAGGTCTGCATGCATGCGATGAGGGGAGAATTTATGAGAATGCCGTAGTGGCCACGGGTGAAGGACGCACAGTGAAGATGACAGGCCGGATTAGTGGTGTGGATAAGTGGTCGGGCGACTATAGTGTGGTAGTGGCAGGATTTGATGATGAAAGCGATTATGCCATTGTTTCAAAGGTTGTTCCGGTATCCGAATCGGATAATGATGAAATCCAGTTGACAATGTCCGGCATAACGGATGAGGTGACAACAGTCGAGCTATGTGTAATCAATAAGTTGAGAAAGCGCATTGTCAGTTTGGTGGCAATGGAATGTACTGAAATCGCTGATACTATACTTATGGATGCAGGAACAGTTGATGCAAGTATGTACAATGCCATTCAACAAAAAATATTCAATGCCACTTGTACGGCTTGCCATGGTCTTAGCACCACTCCGGGTGGTGGCTTGAATCTGCTGGAAGGACATAGCCATGCTGATCTGGTCAACCGGGCTTCAACGACGGTGGACGGTAAAATGAGGGTTATGCCCGGCAATGCGTCAGAAAGTGTCTTGCATCTCATATTGGGTACGGACATCAGCTCGGATTGGCGTATAGACCATTCTCAGATGATAACCTCATCTGATATGCAGTCTTTGATTGGCAACTGGATTGACGATGGTGCACAGCCGTAATAATGATGGGCCTTACTGGTAATACCGGTACTTTTTTGAACAACAACGACTAATTGATATTTAATATGAAAGATAAACAACAACAAACTAATCAATCGGAGAATACCTTAACCGAAATCTTTAAATATGAGGTAGAAGCGGGTGTTTCGGAATATCATGTAATGATTCATGCTACCAGACCGGAAGCGACTTATGAAGAACAGCTGAATGCGGTGGTCGACACTTACTGCCAACTACGTGAAAGTGAGCTACAAGGTGCTGTTGCCATCTTTAAACGCTACTTTCTAAGTGACGCCGCCAATCAGGCAGATATGCTACTGGCGCTTTCGGCAGAATGTTCGGATTGTGCACTCTCCGTGGTAGAGCAGCCGCCGTTGAACGGTACAAAGATTGCACTGTGGGTCTATCTGCAGAAAGGTGTGGAAACACAGGTACTTCATAACGGATTGTTCGAAGTGAGACATGGCGCCTACCGTCACCTTTGGGGAGGCGGCTCTTTCAATCGTGCCGCCAATTCGGAATACCAGACCCGTCTGCTGTTGAATGACTATGTGATGCAGCTGATGGAACAGGGCTGCAAGCTGGCTGATAATTGCATACGTACCTGGTTCTTTGTACAGAACGTGGATGTGAATTATACCGGAGTGGTGAAGGCGCGTAATGAGGTGTTTGTTACCCAGGACTTGACGGAGAAGACTCATTATATTTCCAGTACCGGTATCGGTGGCCGTCATGCCGACCCAAAAGTGACGGTTCAGATGGATACTTATGCTGTAGATGGTTTGAAATCTGAACAAATTCACTACCTTTACGCACCGACACATCTGAATCCCACATACGAATACGGTGTGAGTTTCGAGCGAGGTACGTATGTGGATTATGGCGACCGTCGCCAGGTGTTTATTTCGGGTACTGCGAGCATCAATAATAAAGGTGAGGTGGTATATCCCGGGGACATTCGCAAGCAGACGGAACGTATGTGGGAGAATGTGGAGGCTTTGTTGAAAGAGGCTGGCTGTACGTTTGATGATTTAGGACAGATGATTGTTTATCTGCGGGATGTTGCTGACTATACCGTGGTCAAAGGAATGTATGACGAGCGTTTTCCGGATACTCCGAGAGTGTTTGTATATGCTCCCGTATGTCGTCCGGGTTGGCTGATAGAGATGGAATGTATGGGAGTCAAGTCTTTAGAAAACAAGGAGTTTGCTCCATATTGATTTTTTACTTTTAATTGATAGCTCTTAATTGAAAAAGTTTCTCATAGCTGTTTATGGTTGTTTGCTGCTCTTACTTGCTGCAACTACGTTTGTAGAGCAGACATACAGTACGGATTTTGTAGAAAAGCATGTTTATCATACGATTTGGTTCTGTTGTTTGTGGGGAGCCCTTGCTGCGATGACTGTTGTTGTGCTTGTAAGACAGCGGTTGTGGCGGCGTCTCCCGACGTTGTTGTTGCATGGCTCCTTCCTCGTGATTTTGGCGGGAGCCATGACTACGTTTCTTTGTGGCCGAAAAGGATATGTGCATCTTACTGTCGGCAGTGAGGTGAACTGCTTTTTGGAACAAGACGGCAGGCAGGTTGTAGAGTTACCGTTCACCTTACGTCTGGACAGTTTCCGGATTGAGTACTATCCGGGTACGGATGCTCCTGCAGATTATATCAGCTATATTCACGGTGAGACGCCCGTCTCCATGAACCGTATTCTTTCACGGCAGGGGTTTCGCTTTTATCAGTCTTCCTTTGATGAGGATATGCAGGGGAGCTGGCTGACAGTGAATTATGACCCGTGGGGGATAGGGATTACCTATAGTGGATACCTCTTGTTAGGTGTCTCCATGCTCTGGATGCTGGTCAGCCGGGGCGGAGAGTTCCGCAGGCTGCTGAGGCATCCGTTGTTGAAGAAGGGAGGAATGTTTGTTCTATTGTTGCTGTGTCTGGGAAGTGGGGTACATGCGCAGAAGAGAAGCCTTCCGGCACTGGCACGCAAGCAGGCGGATAGTCTTGCCCGTAAGCAGGTGATTTATAATGACCGTGTGGTTCCTTTCAATACCCTTGCGCGCGATTTTGTACTGAAACTGACGGGAAAATCGTCTTATGGAGGCATGACGCCGGAGCAGGTGATTGGCGGATGGCTTCTGCGTCCGGAGGTTTGGCAGAATGAGCCGATGATTTATATCAAAAACGAGGCACTCCGTCGCCTGCTTCATTTGGAGACACCCTATGCATGTCTGGCTGATTTGTTCGACGGTGAGAAGTATCGCTTGCAGAAGTTCTGGAAGGGGAAGCAAGACCATCATCAGAAAATGACTTCTCTGGAAAAGGCCATTGTAGAGGCGGATGAAAAGGTGGGACTGATTTTGATGCTCCAAAATGGTACATTGATTCGTCCTTTGCCGGAAGACGGGAGTGTGGAGCCTGTTTCCGATACTAAAATACAAGCCGAATTGCTGTATAACCGTATTCCTTTCAGCAAATTGCTGTTCATGTTCAACCTTACGGTGGGGATGCTGGCTTTCTTCCGTCTGCTGTATCGCGGCCTGCGCCGTTCGTCGGCATTGTCAGACTCTTCCGGTAGGATTGTAGCGCTCTCTTTCTCTTCGCGTTTGGCAGATACTTTTTTCCCGTTTTCTCTTTATGCGGCGTTTCTCTTTCAGCTCTTCGGGTATGGTCTGAGGTGGTACATCGGCGGGCGTATCCCGTTGGGTAATGGATACGAAACGATGCAGTTCATGGCATTGTGTGCGCTGTTCCTGGCTTGTCTGTTTCGGCGGCGCTTCCCGTTTATGGTGCCTTTCGGTTTTTTGCTGTCCGGTTTTGCCTTACTGGTGTCCTATTTGGGACAGATGAATCCCCAAATCACTCCCTTGATGCCCGTGCTCGTTTCTCCGTGGCTCAGTACGCATGTGTCGTTGATAATGATGTCTTATGCTTTGTTTGCCTTTATGATGCTGAACGGCATACTGGCATTGTGTCTTCGCCGTTCAGCCCGGATGTTGATGCTGCTCAGCCGATTGCTGCTTTATCCCGCCGTTTTCTTTTTGGGAGCCGGCATTTTTCTGGGTGCGGTTTGGGCCAATGCTTCTTGGGGGCGTTATTGGGCTTGGGACCCGAAGGAAGTATGGGCGCTGATTACCTTTATGGTTTATGGAGCGGCGTTCCATGCGCGCAGCCTGCGCATTTTCCGCAGTCCGTTATTCTTCCATATCTATATGATTGTTGCCTTTCTGACAGTCCTGATGACCTATTTCGGGGTGAACTACATCCTTGGAGGAATGCACAGCTATGCCAATGCCTGATTTGTGGGTGGTTCTACCTATTTATGATGACAGACTTGTTTTATTATACCTAATTTAAGTGATTGCGTACTGTCTGCCGATGCCTTATCTTTGCAACATCAGATTTGAATGAATTAGTTAGTCATAATTACGTAACCACTTTTATGAAGATAAAAGGATCCCCGCTTCCCGATGTGATATCGTGAAGCGGGGATTTGTGTATGGCGTGACGGATACTGTGGGTAAGGTTGGATAAGGATACTTGTGGGGCATAAAGAGTCATAGGATGGGGAGGGATGACATAGGGGATGAGCTTTGTCTTCAAGCACAAGATAAACCTTAATCAATAGGCAGAGGGCTTTTCCCGTATGGAGGAGCATACTTTTGCAAGGGATTCATCCGGTTTTTCCCTATAGGCCGCAGCGGGTAGGGAAACGGTTGCCGGAAGAATCTTATAGAGAGTCCTTGATGTCGCTCAATTCTACCAGCTTGTTGACAATAGCGTAGATGGTGAGCCCTGCCGGAGAATGTATCTGCAGTTTGCGTGCAATGTTACGGCGATGGGTAATGACGGTATGGATGGAGAGGTAGAGTTTGTCGGCGATGGCTTTGTTGGTCATGCCCTTCACAACGCAGGTGATGATTTCCTTTTCGCGCTGGCTCAGGGTTTCTTGTTCGCTGTCTTTTTCCTCTTCCTCCTCGGTGTGTAGCAAGTGGTTGATTTTGGAGGCGATGACATCTACGTCATCGCACATGGCGAAGTTCTCGTCATATTCCTTCAATATGTTGTTGTCGATGACGGAGCATACCATAGCAATGTACTTGATACCGGATTTTCCGTGTTCTGCCTTGAAGGCGGGCAGGTCGAACCAGCCACCGAAAGTGGGGTTGATGATGATAATGTCTGCCGGATGCATGTGAATGTAGTTCTGCAGCGATTCCGGAGAAGAAACCTCAATAGGGTGTGCATTCAAGTTGGGAATACGCTTCAAAACAGCCGTCAGACCACTCCGGATGATGACCGAAGTTTCTGCAATGACAATCTTCAAAGAAGTATTATTGTTCATTTTTCAGTTTCCTTTCTATTTGCGCTACGGCGGGAACAAACATATAATCTTCTACCTGGCAGTGGGTGGCAAGGTCTTGTTCGCAGTTGAATATATCGAACAAGACCGCATTCAGGAGATTGTTGTTCTCCTTTTCCGGGTAGTATTTGATGATGATGTTCTTCAGCTCTTTCAGTTTGGTATCTATCTGATTATGTTTGCTGGCAAAAGTGGCAATGTTGTATTCATCCGATAGGTTGCCTTGGAGTAATTGCTCTACATAGGTGAATACGGCCTGGTTTTCATATTCCATGTGGCGGCGTACCTCCTTGGCATATTCATCGAAGAACTTCAGGATGAGGTAGGCTACATCGTTTGTACTGGAACAATCGATGGCTTCGATGAGTTTGCGGCGGATGGCCGGCAGGTTGAAGTCGAGGAAATATGTGTGGGCACGCTTCAGATAATCCATAAGGGCGGGAATGGAAAAATCACTTTCATTGCCGCTGTAAGAGTATTGTTCTTCGCTGATAAAGTTGGCTACGGCGAGGAATGTAGGGCAATCGACGCCTTGTGCTTCGCAGACGTCCTTCACGCTCTTGTCTCCGAATCCTAATGACAGTCCGAAGCGGCTCATCACCATTAATAAGGAGTAATTGTCACAGATGAGGTCGCTCATCTTGTCCGTGGAGCGGTACTTATGTTGCTCATTCATTGTATGTTATTGTTTTTAATTCTCTGATTCGTGCGCAAAGTAACGGCTTTTATCCGAGAACTGCAATCACTATTAGTAGGTATTTTGCTTGTCGGGAGACGGTTGGAGACTGGTGTTTGCCGAATAAACTAAAAGCTTTAGTTTTATTTAACGAGAGAAATTAGTTTTTGAACTAAATAATTTAGTTATTTGCGGAAAACAAAGAATGTTATGAAAGGATTGACTGCAAAAGAAGAAGAAATCATGGGCTTTTTCTGGGAAAAGGGACCCTTGTTTGTGAAGGAAATGCTGGCATTCTATGAAGAGCCGAAACCACATTTCAATACTTTGTCCACCATTGTGAGAGGATTGGAGGATAAGGGATTCCTGAGCCATCATACGTACGGCAACACGTATCAGTATTATGCGGTGGTCAGCGAGGAGGATTTCCGCAAGCGGACACTGAAGAACGTTATCAGCAAATATTTCAATAATTCCTATCTCAGCGCAGTGTCGTCTCTGGTGAAGGAAGAGGATATATCCCTGGAAGAACTGAAGCAGTTGATACAAGACGTGGAAAAGGGAAGGGACTGAGATTGTTGAGGCTCTAATAACTCTGGCTTATGAAAAACATCGGATTGGTTTGTTTGCTGCTGGTAAGTATTTGCTGCGGATTGCAGGCAAAGAAAATCGTAAAGGTACCCTATTTCATGGCATGCAATACGCGTAGCATTGAAGTGGAGCAAGTGACGCTTGGAAAAGATACGACCTGGCTGGCGGTGAGGCTTTATGGCATGCAGGGCGATAGGGTCAGGATTGATTCGACAGCTGTGTTGCGGGCATCCGGAAAGGATTACGGATATTTGGGAAATACCGGTTTTGCCAGGGATGAATGGACGCATATTCCCGCTTCCGGTGAAATGACTGCTGTTTTGAAGTTTAGTCCGCTTCCGATGGATACTGAGAGCTTTGATTTTGTAGAGACACCGGACAGTGATGAAGGATGGGTAATTTATGGTATACAGCTCAACGGAGAGAAACCTCGGGTGGATATTCCCGAACGTTTGCGGAATAAGAAACCGGATGAGGTTTTGCCATTGCCCGGACCGGAATTGAATATGGGAAAGACTGTCATAAAGGGGCAGATATTGGGGTATAAACCGGAGTATGGAGTGACGTTACGCTACTATGACTCGCCTTGGTTCTTCATGTATTTCACCGGTAAGGACTTGAAGATAGCGGAGGATGGCACGTTCCGTTATGAGACAGAGGTGCTGTTGCCGAGCGGTGCTACGCTGTGGATATCCCGTTCGAAAATAGAATTGTTTCTCGTTCCGGGTGGAGAACTGGATGTCACAATCAATCTGCCTGAAATATTCTATTCGCAAAGCCGTCTTTTAAGCCGGAAAAGGGATGGTGTAACGGACAACTGTGTTTGGTTTGAAGGAGACTATGCCGGTCTGAATACCGAGTTGCTGCGGTTCGGTGAAATGAAAAGCTTATCGGGAGCTGATGATTTTTATGCAGATATTTGTGGGATGACTCCGCAGGCATATAAAAAGTATCTGTTCAGGCATTATGAAGATATGCAAAAGAAACTTGTAAAAAACAAGGATATGAGCCAGGCTTGCCGTACTTATATCCGGGCAAATCTGGATATGAATCTGTTCAGCCTTATCTATAATTACAAGAGTAACCTTAGTTATGCCCCGATGCTTTCGGGCAGGAAGGGGGTGAAAAGGGCGGACATGACGGTGGACAGTACCTCATACTTCAAGGAAATACTGCAACTGGATATTCTGCATACCCCCGAACAGAAATATTACAATTATTATACGGACTTTGTGAAGACCGCTACCGGAAATTTCCGGGATAAGTTTGTGCAAGACCCTCTTTGGCCGGACATGCTTCTTGCCGGGCGTGCTTCCCGTAATCTGAGCAAGTACATGCCTTTGACTGAGGAAGAGCGTCGGACGGTGGACAGCATCGCTTCTCCCGACCTCAGGCAATTGTTCCTGATGAGAAACGGGAGGATTGAAGCCGAACTGAAATCAGAGTTGGAAGCTACTAAGGGAAAGACCGGATATAAGATTGTTGAGGTGGAAAAGGAGGTAGCGGCAGACAGTTTGTTGCAGGTCATTACTCGTCCTTATCGTGGCAAGATGGTACTGGTGGATATGTGGAACACCTGGTGTGGTCCTTGTATGCGGGCCATGAAAAGCCTGAAACCGTTGAAAGAGGAGCTGAAAGAGGTGGTTTATCTATATATTGTCGACGAAACATCTCCTGAAGGAAAATGGAAAGTAATGATACCGGATATACCCGGTATTCACTGTCGCATTAGCAATGAGCAAAGTACGGCATTGGCAAAGCTGTACGAATATCCGGGTATCCCGACCTATTTCGTCGTGAACCGTGAAGGAGATATTTCCTACAAAGCAACCGGATTTCCCGGAGTGGAGATGCTACGGAATGAACTGACCAAGTAACTGTAAATAGTAAATAGTAAATCGTAAATCCCTAAATAGTAAATAATTCCATGGGTCTGTTTTTTGTTTATATACTCAAATCTTCTGTTTGCCTGGCGATATTCTATTTGTTTTATCGCTTGTTGCTGGCACGCGAGACGTTTCATCGTTTCAACCGTTTTTCATTGTTGGGCATTTTGCTGTTGTCCTGCCTATTGCCTTTGGTAGAGGTAAGTGTGAAGCAGGAGACGGAAGTGCACCAGACGATGCTGACATTGGAGCAGTTGCTGATGATGGCAGATGCAGTGAATGCCACTGAGGCCGGAGCAAGGGCTGAAACGGCAACAGTCATCTGGATACAAGTGGCGCTGCTTGTCTATCTGGCAGGAATCGTTTTCTTTGCCTTCCGCAACGTATATTCGTTGGTACGGTTACTGATGTTGCTGAAATCGGGTAAAAAAGAGGATATTGGCAGCTACTTACCGGGCAGGAAAGAGCGCGTTACTTTGATTGTACACAACTGTGACATCGCTCCGTTCAGTTGGATGGGATATATTGTCATTTCACGGAAAGACTTGGAGGAGAACGGACGGGAAATCCTTATCCACGAGCTTGCCCATATCCATAACCGCCATTCCTGGGACTTGCTGGTGGCTGATGTCTGCATTTTCTTTCAGTGGTTCAATCCGGCATCATGGCTCCTGAAGCAGGAATTGCAGAATATCCATGAGTTTGAAGCGGATGAAACGGTGATAAAGGAGGGTGTGGATGCAAAACAGTATCAACTATTATTAATAAAAAAAGCTGTCGGCACAAGGCTCTACTCTATGGCCAACAGCTTTAATCACAGTAAACTTAAAAAACGTATCACTATGATGTTAAAAGAAAAATCAAGTCCGTGGGCACGTTTGAAGTATCTTTATGTACTTCCGGTAGCTGCCATTGCAGTGACAGCTTTTGCCCGTCCCGAAGTCTCCGATAAGGTTGAGGAGATTTCAAGCGTCAAAGTTAACGATTTGGCTGCAATTGTAGAAACAAAAGTGGCAGAAAGTGCAGGTGACACTACGAAGCCTACCGATGTGAAGTATGTACCGACGGAAGTCCGCAAGCAGTTGAAGGGAACTCCGGTCTTCGAGGTGGTAGAGGAGATGCCGGAATTTCCCGGCGGCGGAATGAGCGCTTTCATGGATTATATCAAGACGAATATGCGTTATCCGGCATCTGCCAAAGAGAAAGGTACGCAGGGACGCGTGACTGTCCAATTTGTGGTGGATAAAGATGGTAGTATCAAGGAGCCGAAGCTTCTCCGTTCTGTAGATAAGGATATGAATGCTGAAGCGTTGCGTTTGATAAGTAGTATGCCGAAGTGGAAACCAGGGAGACAGAAGGGGCAGCCGGTGGCAGTGAAATATACGGCTCCGGTGATGTTCAGGCTGGATAACGACAAACTTGAAAAAACTTCTTCTGCCAATGGTATTACAGTTGAAGGATATGCAGGTAATGGGAAAGAACCATTGTATATTGTGGATGGAAAAGAGGTGACGCCATCTGTCATGAGTGCATTGAATCCTGATAAGATAGAACGTGTAACGGTTTTGAAAGATAAATCTGCCACGGAATTATATGGAGAAAAGGGAAAGAATGGTGTTCTTTTGATAACCCTGAAACAAGGAACTCCAGGTATAGTTATCCGTCGGGATAATGAGGTGACAGAGAACGCTAAAGTACAGCATAACGGTAGTCTTGATTTAATAAAGACTATCTATATTGATGGAGAAAAAGTTGATTTGAGTACTAAAACTATCGATGATTTAATACCTGCCGAGAATATTGAGGGTATTGAGGTGAAGAAAGAGGCAGGTGGAAAAGGTGAGATTTACATTACTACTAAAAAAACTAAAGCTGTAGAAAAGACTTCCGTTCAAGGTAATATGAAAGTGGAAGGTAAAGTGGTGGATGAGCAGGGTGAGCCTATTATCGGTGCGGCTGTTCTGATAGAAGGTACCACTACGGGAAGCGTTACCGATGTCAATGGCAATTTTGTCCTTTCTGTACCTTCTAAGGATGCTGTATTGGTTGTTTCGTATATAGGTATGGCTACCGGCAAAGTGAAGGTGCAGCCCAAGCTTACGATTACGCTGAAAAGTGAATAGTCTCTAACAATTATGATAAGGAAAATTCTCTCTTTGTTTCTGATTCTGGTAGCTGTGGGGGCAGGGCTTTGCTCTGCCCAGACAGCCGGTAAGAAATATTATTTGGTGGGCGGGCTTTTCTTCGAAGGCATGCCGCCTGGTGTGGGTTCGGACAACGTGGCGGCTTTCATAATACATGAGGACGGCGCGAGACACGAGGTTACGGAACTCCGCTTGCGCAAGGGCATTGTGCTGTCTGAGGAGGTGAGAGAATATGCTACTCCTGCCGACGAGGTGCCTGGTGCGGAAGCTTTCTTGATGAGTTACCGTGGAGGAACGGGGAAGAAGTTGCCGATAGGCGGTGCCGTACAGACTTTGAAGAAGGAAGAATGGATAGGAAAGGCTTTTCCGGAATTCAAAGTGAAAGACATAGAAGGACAGGAGTGGAGCAAGGCCGATGTGACGGGACGTCCTATGGTCTTGAACTTCTGGTATACCGGCTGTGGTCCTTGTATCCGTGAAATGCCGGAGCTGAACAAATGGATAGAAGTCTATCCTGATGTAACCTATCTTGCTACGACTTTTGACAGTGCTGCACAAATAAAGAAAATTGTAGAGAGCCGTCCTTTCCTCTTTACCCAGATAGCCGATGACTTGTTTTTCTTCGAGACCTTTCATGTGAGTGGTATGCCGGTCACTATACTGGTGGATAAGAAAGGCATTATCCGTCATATAGAACAAGGTACTGGAACTGCGAAACTTCGGTATATGCAGGATAAGTTGCAGAAACTTGTCAGCGAATAATTCTTTCCTGATGAATAGGGGATAAGGATTTCAGAGGATTTCTTTTGCCCTTTCACAGATTATCATACCTTTGCGAATATAAATCTAAGGAAGGCAAGGTTATGATAAAACATCTTTTTTTAATATGGGGACTGCTTGCGGCACTCACTGCTGAGCCGGTTCTGGCTTGTACATCTGCCGTCGTTTCTGGAAAGGTTACTCCTGACGGCCGTCCGTTGCTATGGAAAAACCGTGATACGGACTATCTGCGAAATCATGTTGCTTATATAAAAGGGGAGAAGTATAACTTCATTGCCGATGTGAATAGTGCTAACTTTCCTGCCTTGAAAGAGGCATGGATGGGTACAAACTCCGTTGGTTTTGCCTTGATGAACACCCAATCCTACAATCTGGTGGAAGTGAAAGATGGGGAAGAACGGGGGGCAGCCAACGGGAGGATTATCTACCGTGCCTTGGAGGTTTGTGCCACGGTGGAGGATTTCTGCCATTTCCTCGATACCATTTCCAAGCCCAGCTTGATAGAGGCCAATTTTGGCGTAATCGACGCTCAAGGCGCTGCCGCCATGTTTGAGGTGGATTATTATAAATATACGATGTATGATGCCAATAATCCCAAAGATGCTCCTTACGGCTACATTGCCCGTACCAACTTCTCTTTTGCCGGTGAAGCAAATCGGGGGGCAGGTTATGTACGCTATATGGAGGCAGACAGGGTACTGATGAGGGCTTCTGCAACGGGAGGGATCACACCGCAGGGTATATTCAATGATCTTTCACGTTCGTTTCGCAATGGCATGCTTGATATTGATTTGAAGAACGGGAAATTTAATCGCCCGCAAGGTTCCGGTTGGTTTGTCGACCAGGATTTTATTCCCCGTAACAGTACTTCTTGTTCCATTGTGGTGCAGGGCGTAAAACCGGGTGAGAAGGTGGAACTTACTACGATGTGGACAATGCTGGGATATCCTCCTACGGGTATTGCCGTGCCGCTTTGGGTGAAGGATGCGGATAGACTTCTGCCTCCGATGGTATGTTGGGACAAGGCGTGTGCCGCCGCTCCGCTCAGTGATTGGTCACTCCGGCTTTCCAACAATGTCTTTTGTTATAATCAGGGGATGGGAACCAATCGTTATCTGAATTGGGAAAAACTGTACAATATGGAGAATAATGGCTATATGCAGCAGCTTGTTACGGTAGAGGCAGAGGTGTTTCGCCGTACATGCCTATTGTTGGACAGCTGGAGACAGCAAGGAAGCATTGATTCTCAAGAAATGCAGAAGCTTTATCAAGATGTGGAAGCACTTGTCCGAAAGGCTTATACGCCTTTGATGGAACAATGACAGTATTCCAGTATTTCCCCTTCCTGCTCCGGGTGGAACCAGTGGATTTCCTCGTCTCGTTTGAACCAGGTCATTTGCTTACGGGAATAGATGCGTGAGTTCTGCTTTATCTTTTCGATGGCAAAGGGTAATGTCCATTCACCATCCAGGTACTTGAATATTTCTTTGTAGCCTACTGTATTTAGGGAATTTAGACTTTTATGCGGGTAGACCATGCGCGCTTCTTCCACTAAACCCTCTTCCACCATTTGGTCCACCCGGCAGTTGATGCGTTCATAAAGCTCTTCCCGGTTACGTGTTAATCCTATTTTGATGATACGGAAGGGGCGTTCTTTCTTTTGTTGAGTGCGGAAGGAAGTGTAGGCCTTTCCCGTCATGTAGCAGATTTCCAAAGCATGGACTACGCGTTTGGGATTCTTCAAATCTACTATTTTGTAATATTCCGGATCCAACAGCTTAAGTTCCGCACAAAGTCTTTCCAGACCTTCTGTTTCGTATTTGTGCAGCATGAGCTGGCGTGTATCGGCATCTACGGTCGGAATGTCGTCAATTCCTTTACAGACTGCATCTACATACATCATTGAGCCTCCGGTCAGCAGTACGGTGTTATGCTTTGTAAACAGGTCTTCCAGCAGCTTCATCACTTCCGCTTCGTATTGGGCGGCACTGTAATAGTCTGTCAGCTTCAGGGTACCGACGAAGTGATGCTGTACCCGTTGCAGTTGCTCCGGTGTAGGGGCAGCCGTGCCTATCTTTAAATCTGCATAGAGTTGTCTCGAATCGGCCGAGACGATACAAGTATGGAAATGTTCTGCCAATCGGAGGCTGAGCTCTGTTTTGCCTACTCCGGTGGGACCGATAAGTACGATTAGGGTGTGCATGCGGGTAAAAAAATAGGCACGGATTACGCGGATTACACGGAATATTCAATAACAACCGTGTGTTTCCGTGTAATCCGTGCCTAAAAGAAATCTGTATGGTATGTCTGTTTAATATTTCTCTTCTTCAAAGGAGTTTCCGGCTTCGTCCAAACCGCCGAAACCCTCTTTGTCGAAATCTTCCATATCGAAGTCCTGGTCGCCGTAAAAGTTTTCGTCCAAATCAAGGGAACCGCCAGCAGCTGCCATCTCTTCAAAATCAATGGTCTGCTTGGGAGCTTCACCTGCTTTCTTGGTGCATTTGGCTCCTTTCATTTCCTTTCCGGTAATGATTTCAGAAAGCTCGATGAAGAAGCAGCGCTCAGTCATATAATCGAATACATAGAGAAGTTTCTGCTTCTCGTCTTCAACCAGTTCGCTCAGCTGGGTCTCTTTCATCACCCAACTGTCCATTTCCGGATTGTCATCCATTTCTTCCAGCGTAATTTCTTTCTCTTTCTCCCAGTCATCATCGCAAATGAAGAAAGACGTCATTTGGTCGTTAGTGTAGCCTGCCGACTTTAGAATCGCTTCATGGAAGTCATAAAAGGTAGCTTCCGGGTCTATCTGTATTTCTCTGACAAAATCGTCCACCTCATCAGAGATGATTGTAAATCTGTAGATCATGATGATTTATAATTTATGATTTCTGACTTTGTGTAAATCATACGTTTTTCATTTTCCTGCGGGGATAATGCCGCGGGCTGATTCACGTATAAAGTTTACGATATAGCTTATTTCCGGTGTCATTTCCATTTCATCCTCGATTTTCTTCAAGGCATCCGTATTGTTCAGACCGCCTTGATAGATAATACGATAGGCATCATGGATTTTCTCAATGGTCTCGTTGGAGAAGCCACGGCGGCGTAACCCTACCACATTGATTCCCGCATAGCAGATAGGCTCGCGTCCGGCAATGATGTACGGTGGGATGTCCTTGCTGAAACGGCAGCCGCCTTGTATCATTCCATAACCGCCCACATGGCAGAATTGGTGCATCAGTACATTGGCGCTGATGATGGAATAATCGTCGATGACAATTTCACCCGCCATTTTTGTAGAGTTGCCAATGATACAGCTGTTGCCTATCAGAGCATCGTGGGCCACGTGTACACTTTCCATCAGGAGATTGTTGTTACCGACGATGGTTCTGCCTTTGGCAGCTGTACCGCGGTTGACAGTTACGTTTTCACGTATGATATTGTTGTCTCCGATTTCAGCAGTGCTTTCCTCCCCTCTGAACTTTAAATCCTGGGGAATAGCACCGATAACGGCTCCCGGGAAAATGGTGTTTCCATTGCCGATGCGTGCACCGTACAGAATGTTGACATTTGCCATAATCTTGTTGTTATCACCGATTACCACATTCTTGTCAATGAAAACAAAAGGAGCAATCTCTACGTTTTCCCCGATTTTGGCTTCGGGATGAATATACGCTAAGGGACTTATCATATTATTTACGATTTAGCTATTTACGATTTACGATTGAGAATACTTGCGATTTACTGTATATACGATTTTATCCGAATGTGATAATTCTCACGAATAATTTGAATCGTAAATCGTAAATAGTCTAATCGTAAATTTTATTATTTGTTCTTAACTATTTGCGCCATAAACTCTGCTTCGCAGACAACTTTTTCGCCTACAAACACATAGCCTTTCATGGTAGAGATGCCGCGGCGTATGGGGGCCATCAGCTCTACACGGAAGATGAGGGTATCTCCAGGTACCACTTTCTGGCGGAATTTCACACCGTCAATCTTCATGAAGTAGGTGGAGTAACGTTCCGGTTCATCCACTGAATTCAGAACAAGCAAACCTCCCGTCTGTGCCATTGCCTCTATCTGCAACACACCGGGCATTACGGGTTCCTGCGGGAAGTGTCCCTGAAAGAAAGGTTCGTTGGAAGTTACGTTCTTGACACCTACAATGTAGTTGGCACCTATTTCTATGACTTTGTCCACCAATTGCATCGGGTAACGGTGAGGCAGAAGTTCGCGGATGCGGTTTACATCCATAATCGGTTCGCGGTTGCAGTCGTAGGTAGGGGCTTGTATTTCGTGCAAACGGATTTCCTTGCGCATCTGGCGGGCGAACTTATTGTTGATAGTGTGTCCCGGGCGGGTAGCGATGATACGGCCCTTGATGGGCTTGCCTATCAAGGCCAGGTCACCGATGACATCAAGTAACTTGTGGCGGGCGCATTCATTGGGCCACACCAAAGGTTTGTGGTTGATATATCCCAATTGTTTGGCGTCCATATGAGGAACACCCATCACGTCGGCCAGCTTGTCATAGTTCTCCTGGGACATTTCGCGTTCGTAAATAACAATCGCATTGTCAAGGTCGCCGCCCTTGATAAGACCGGCTTGCAGCAACGGCTCAATTTCGCGTACAAACACGAAAGTACGGCTTGCGGCGATTTCATCCTTGAACTTCGTCATGTCCTCCAGCGTTGCAAACTGGTTGGGGAGGATGTTGGAATCGTATGATACCAATACATTCAAGCTGAAGTTCTCGTCCGGCAACACGATGATGGAAGAGCCGGTTGTTTCGTCACGGAATTCAATTTTGGACTTGATGATATAGAAATCTTTTACGGCATTTTGTTCTACAGTGCCTACGCGCTCTATTTCGTTGACATAATATTGGGCGCTTCCGTCCAGAATGGGAAATTCCGGTCCGTTTACCTGTATCAAGCAGTTATCGATACCCAATGCATAGAGGGCTGCCATACCATGCTCCACTGTGCTCACCTTTACTCCGTTTTTGGAGATTACAGTTCCACGGGTAGTTTCGGATACGTTGTCTGCAACGGCATCGAAGGTAGGCTGTCCTTCCAAGTCGATACGTTGGATTTTGTATCCATGGTTATCCGGAGCAGGATTGAAAGTAACGGTTAGGTCAAGTCCCGTATGAAGACCTTTTCCACTAAGCGAAAAGCTATCTTTTAGAGTCTTTTGTTTTAACATTGGTTACTTATTTAATAGTTGTTTAAGTTCATTCAATTCTTTGCGGAGCTGGCGCAGTTCCACTTGCATTTCCGGCAAACTTCTTTGTGCGATGGATGCCTTGAAATATTGTTTCAGCTCCATAGGAGGGGTACCGATAAGTTGGCTACCGTCCTTTATGCTACTGGGAACACCAGACTGTGCGCCAAGGTTCACTTTGTTGCCAATATGAATATGACCTGCAATGCCTACCTGCCCGCCGAACATGCACCATTCTCCTATCTTGGTAGAACCTGCTACACCTACTTGCGCCGCCATTACGGTGTGGGAGCCTATTTCATCATTGTGTGCCACCTGAATCAAATTATCCAGTTTCACACCGCTATGTACGATGGTGGCTCCCATAGTAGCACGGTCCACACACGTGTTGGCACCGATTTCCACATGGTCTTCCAGGATAGTGATACCTATTTGCGGTATTTTTTCATAGCCCTCGGAAGTGGGGGCGAAGCCAAAACCGTCTGCACCGATAACGCAACCGGAGTGCAGGATGCAGTGGTTTCCTACCCGGCAATCGTGGTAGATGGTGGAGTTAGCGTAAATAATACAGTCATTGCCCACTTTGGCACCGCTGCCAATCGTGACGTGCGGATGAATGACCGTATTGTCTCCCACCTCTGCGTATTCGCCAATGCAGGCAAAAGGCGCAATGTAAACATCCTTGCCAATTTTAGCTGTCTCGGCAACAAAGGCCAGAGAGTCAATTCCCACCCGCTTTGGCTTGCTTTGCTCATAAAGATTTAGCAATTTAGCAAGACTTTCATACGCATTGTCCACTTTAATCAGGGTGGCTTTCACTTCTTGTTCCGGAACAAAGTCCTTGTTTACCAGAACAATGCTTGATTGGGTTTCGTATATGTAGGGGGTATATTTGGGGTTGGATAGAAAGGAGATGGCTCCCGGTATTCCCTCTTCGATTTTCGCAAAGGTGTGAACGGTAGCATTCTCGTCTCCAACAATTTCTCCTTGGATAAATGTTGCAATTTGTTTAGCAGAGAACTCCATGTCTTATTCTTGTTAGATGGTTTCAAAACGCAAATAACGGACTTTTTTTTTATATTTCCTTGTCCTGAGGTGAATATTTTATACTTATCTATGCAAACGTTGGTAGCATAAGTAGTACTTTTTTACTTTCTTGGACAGAAGAGAGATATTGAGCATATCCGATGCTTCGGCAATATTCTTGATGCTGCCGTCGTTGTAGAGGATGTCAATACTGTCATCTGCCTCGTCGTACATATTCTTCTCGATGCTGGGGGTAGAGATGAAATATCTCGCTTCGGAGAGAGGGATGTTCAGTTGTTCACTGATTTGCAAAGTTAGTTCTTTTTTCCGTTCCTCACTAATAGGTTCGGTAGAAATCTCGACTTTGAAGATGTTTCGGTTAATCATGCCGGCGCTCAGGGTGGACAAAACCTTGTCCGAATGGCGGCTCCATACCTTGAGGGCAGTCCAGATGTCATTATCGTCCAACTGAATGAAATTCTCCAAACATTCGGGATTGTTGTAGAATGCCTCCCGGCTGATGTCGTTGTATAGAAAGAATTTCAAGGCGGGTGAGGCAAAGAGGTCTATGCCGCGGCTTGCCAGTTCCTTGGCGCGGAGCAGGGTGCTAATCAGCATTTTCTCGTAGGCAACGGAGGTTTTGTGCAGATAGACTTGCCAGTACATCAGGCGGCGGGCGGTGAGGAAGTTCTCAATAGAATAGATGCCTTTGGACTCTACTACCAGGTGGTCATCCTTTACATCCAGCATCTTGATAATGCGGGCGGAGCCAATGTTGCCTTCGGTCACTCCGGTATAGAAGCTGTCGCGGCGCAGGTAGTCCAGGCGGTCCATATCCAGTTGCCCGCTTACCAGTTGGTGCAGGAAGCGCTTGGGGTATTCATCCTTGAAAATTTGAATGGCGAGTGTCAACTGTCCGTTCATTTCCTTGTTGATACGTTCCATCAGCATCAAGGAGATGTCTTCGTGGGAGACGCCCTGCACGATGGTATTTTCCAGTACGTGGGAGAAGGGGCCGTGGCCGATGTCGTGCATCAGGATAGCGGCTTCCACAGCTTCGGCTTCGCTGTCGAAGATAAAGTTTCCTTTGGTGGCAAGTTGCTGGATGGCCTCACTCATCAGGTAGAAGGCTCCCAAAGAGTGTTGGAACCGTGTATGCTGCGCACCGGGATATACGACAGAGGACAACCCCAGTTGCTTGATACGGTTTAGACGTTGCAAAAGAGGATGTCGTACAACATCGTACAACAACCCCTTTGGTATGTTGATGAACCCGAAGACAGGGTCGTTGATAATCTTTCTTTCGAACATTAAGCGTTAGTCGTTAATCACTTTTTTCAACTCTTCCGCCATCTGTGCCTGCACTTTTTGGGCTGCTTTTCGGCTGGCGGCGGCGAAGTTCTCTGTCTTGTCCACGTAGATGATGCCACGGCTGGAGTTGACAATCAGGCCGCAAGTCTTGTTCATGCCATACTTGCAGACTTCTTCCAGGGAGCCGCCTTGTGCGCCTACGCCGGGAACCAATAGGAAGTGTTCGGGAACAATCTTGCGGATATCTTCGAAGGCGCGGCCTTGTGTGGCGCCTACTACGTACATCATCTGTTCGTCACTGGCCCACTCCTGGGATTTGCGGAGCACTTTTTCGAAGAGGCGTTCGCCGTTGGTGTCTTCCGTCAGCTGGAAGTCGTGCGAGCCTTTGTTGCTGGTCAACGCAAGCAGGATTACCCATTTGCCTTCGTACGTAAGGAACGGGGTCACACTGTCTTCGCCCATGTAGGGAGCTACGGTTACGGAATCTATATCCAGCTCTTCGAAGAAGGTACGGGCATACATGGCAGAGGTGTTCCCGATGTCACCGCGTTTGGCGTCGGCGATGATGAATTGGTCGGGATAGTTCTGCTTGATGTAGTTTACGGTTTTCTCGAAAGCTATCCAGCCTTTCACGCCCATGCTCTCATAAAATGCCAGATTGGGCTTGTAGGCGATGCAGAGGTCGGCAGTAGCGTCGATGATGGCTTTGTTGAAAGCGAATATAGGGTCTTCCTCTTTCAGAAGATGTTCGGGTATTTTCTTGATGTCGGTGTCAAGACCTACGCAAAGGAATGACTTCTTGCGCTTGATGTTCTCGAATAATTGCTGTTTGTTCATATTATTTTTTAGTTACGGGTTACTTATCACTGCCTTACAGTTCGCTCTCTTTCAGTCTTTCTGCATTTTCCGCCACAATCAGGTGGTCGATGCAGTCTTGGATGTCTCCGTCCATGAAGGCGGCGAGATTGTAGATGGTGTAGTTGATGCGGTGGTCCGTGATGCGTCCTTGCGGATAGTTGTAGGTGCGTATCTTGGCGGAGCGGTCGCCAGTGCTGACCATCGTCTTACGCTTGGAGGCGATGTCGTCGATGTACTTCTGGTGTTCCTTGTCGTAGATGAAGGTACGCAAGCGCGAGAGGGCGCGTTCCTTGTTCTTGGGCTGGTCGCGCGTCTCGGTACATTCGATGAGGATTTCTTCGACTATGCCTGTGTTGGGATTCTTCCAGTTGTAGCGCAGGCGCACGCCGGATTCCACCTTGTTCACGTTCTGACCGCCGGCACCACCGCTTCGGAAGGTGTCCCACTTGATTTCACCTTCGTTGATAACTACGTCGAACTCTTCGGCTTCGGGAAGCACGGCTACGCTGGCAGCTGAGGTGTGTACCCGTCCTTGCGTTTCTGTGGCCGGTACGCGCTGCACGCGGTGCACGCCCGATTCATATTTCAGTGTGCCGTATACATTGTCGCCCGTCACGGAGCAGACAATTTCCTTGAAACCGCCGGCTGCACCTTCGTTGGCGCTGGATATCTCCATTCTCCATCCCTTGGATTCGCAGTACTTGGTGTACATGCGGAAGAGGTCGCCGGCAAAGATTGCCGCTTCGTCACCACCCGTGCCGCCACGAATTTCGAGGATGGCATTACGGCCATCCTGCGGGTCGGCGGGGACGAGCAGCAGCTTTATCTGCTCTTCCAGTTCCGGTTGGCGGGTTTGGCAGGCATCCAGCTCTTCGCGTGCCATTTCCCGCATTTCCTGGTCTGTTTCGTTGGCGATAATTTCTTTGGCTTCTTCTATGCCGCCCAGTACTTGCATGTACTCTTTGCGGGCATTCATCAGGTCGCCCAGTTCTTTATATTCTTTGGTGAGCTTGACGTAACGCTTCTGGTCCGCAATCACTGCCGGGTCTGTAATCAAGGTCGACACTTCTTCGAAGCGGGCGACAAGCCCTTCCAGCTTTTCGAGTATGGTATTGTTGTCTGCCATATATTTAATACTTGAACTCTCCGAATTCGCTCTTGATAATCAGTTCTTTCTTGTCGCTTTCTTCCACGCGGCCTACAATCTGTGCATCGATGTTGAAACTCTTCGAAATAGCAATCACCTCTTCTGCATGTTCGGGAGAGAGGTACACTTCCAGGCGATGCCCCATATTGAACACCTTGTACATTTCGCTCCAGTCCGTATCGCTCTGCTCCTTGATGGTCTTGAACAACGGTGGAACGGGGAAGAGATTGTCTTTGATGACACGGCAGTTGTCTCCCACAAAGTGCAGTACCTTGGTTTGTGCGCCGCCCGAGCAGTGTACCATACCGTGGATTTGGGGACGGAGCGCATCGAGCAGTTTCTTAACTACCGGTGCGTAGGTGCGGGTGGGGGAAAGTACCAGCTTTCCTGCATCCAGCGGACTGTCTTCGACACTGTCTGTCAGTTTTAGCTTGCCACTGTATACCAGTTCTTCGGGTACAGCCTTGTCATAGCTTTCAGGGTATTTCTCTGCCAGGTATTTGGAGAATACATCGTGGCGTGCGCTGGTCAGTCCGTTACTGCCCATACCGCCATTGTATTCTTTCTCATAAGTAGCCTTTCCGTAAGATGCCAGACCTACAATCACATCGCCCGGACGGATATTGGCATTGTCTATAACATCTGAGCGCTTCATGCGGCAGGTCACTGTCGAGTCTACGATAATGGTACGTACAAGGTCGCCCACATCGGCTGTTTCGCCACCGGTGGCATAAACGCCTACTCCCATTTCGCGGAGTTCGGCAAGCAGTTCATCCGTACCGTTGATGATGGCTGAGATTACTTCGCCGGGGATGAGCAGTTTATTACGTCCGATGGTAGAGGATACCAGAATGTTGTCTACCGCACCCACACAAAGCAGGTCGTCGATGTTCATAATCAGTGCATCTTGTGCAATGCCTTTCCACACACCCAGGTCGCCGGTTTCCTTCCAGTACATATAGGCAAGACTGGACTTGGTGCCTGCTCCATCGGCATGCATAATGTTGCAATACTCCGGGTCACCGCCCAAAATGTCGGGGATAATTTTGCAGAAAGCCTGCGGGAAAATACCTTTGTCGATATTCTTGATGGCGTTGTGCACATCTTCCTTTGATGCGCTGACGCCTCGCATCATGTATCGTTGATTACTCATGAGATAATAGGTTTGTTCAATTGAATGTGCAAAGATACATCTAATCTTCTACAACACAAAGCGAGGCACAAAGTTTCTCGCCTTTGTGCCTCGCTATAGAGTTGTGTATTTATCAGAATTGTACCTGGGGAGCTTGTTCCGCTCCTTCTGCCGCTTCGAAATAAGCTCGTTTCTCAAAACCGAAGAGACCGGCAAGGATATTCTTGGGGAAACGGCGAATGGCTGTATTGAAGTTCTTGGCTGCATTGTTGAAGTTGGTACGTGCTACGTTGATACGGTTTTCCGTACCTTCCAGCTGTGCCTGCAGTTCCAGGAAATTCTGATTTGCTTTCAAGTCCGGATAGTTTTCTGTGATGGCAAGCAATTTACCGAGGGCGGAAGTCACCGCACCTTGTGCTTTCTGATATTCAGCCAGCTTTTCCGGAGTAAGGTCTGCCGCATCCACTTTGATTTGAGTGGCTTTGCTGCGGGCTTCTACTACACCTTCCAGTGTTTCCTTCTCGTGCGTGGCATATCCTTTCACGGTATTCACCAAGTTCGGAATCAGGTCGGCACGGCGTTGGTATTGGGTTTCTACGTTCGACCATTGTCCGCTGACATTTTCGTCCATGGTTACGAGTCCGTTATAGCCGGTTACACCCCAAATGGCGAGAAGAGCTATAACAACGATAATGATAATGGTTGATTTCTTCATACTTTTCATTTTTAGGCCTCACCTCCGATTCCTCTCCGATAGAGAGAGGGGAGGAGGGGAAGGCAGTTATTAATCATTTAATTATATTCTATGTAAACGTTTTATTTTCTTCCAGTATCCTCGAAGGTGTGTCAAAACGGTTGATGGCACACAGATGACACATCCTCGGCGTTAGAACCGGGAACCGGCTCCACCGCCACCTCCCATACCGCCTCCGAAGCTACCACCGCTGAAGCCTCCTCCGCCACTTCCGCCGAAGAGACCTCCACCACCGAAGATGACCGGACCACCTCCGCCTCCTCCCCGGTAATTTTCATCGTATGACTGCTGGCGGCGCACTACTTTATGTCCGCAATTGCGGCAGGTGTAGGTCACATCTTCCGTTTTCACTCCATTGCGGCGTGAGATGAGTATGCTGCTGCTACGTTGCAATTTATGTTGTCCGCAGTTGGGGCATTTGTTGGCAGCGCGTTGGGCAAGGATGCCTATAATAGATGCCACTGCGAGGAAACCGATAAGCCCCAGTAGGATACCTCCTACGGAGAGGTCATCCTCCTCTTCCGTGTCATTCACCATAGTGCCGTCAAGACGTGAACAGACTGCCTTTACACCCGCTACCATTCCAGCATCCCAATTACCGTCTTTCAGATAGGGAATCATGTATTTGGTCTGTATACGTTTGCAGATGGCATCAGGAAGGTCCCCTTCTAAACCGTATCCCGTATAAAACTGGATGCAGCGTTGGTCGGTTACCAGCAGAATGACCAAACCGTTGTTTTTTTCTTTTTTCCCTACTCCCCATTCATTGAGCAGCTGGTGTGAGAAATCAAAACAGTCTTCTTGTCCGATGGACGGGACAACGGCAACTACCGTTTCAATGCCAGTTTGCTGCTCCAATGCATAGAGCATACGGTCTATATTGTCACATGCCTCCGTGGATAGGATTCCGGCTGGGTTGCACACATAGCGTGTCTTGTCCTGAAGGTGTACTTTAGGAATATTCTTAGTGGTGTAGACTTCTTGTGCCTGCAAGGATAAGAGCAGGCATAAGAAGAATGTTATGGAAATAAATCGTCTCATACTACCAATATTTGTTGCGGCGAAGATAGGTAAAATCACATCAATGTATGTATTTTCCTACGAATTTCTTTACATGTTCGGTGTATTCCTGCGGATAATCCTTGTAAGACATAGCATGCGTGGCACCGGGCACAATCCATAATTCTTTGGGTTCGGGCTTGGCTTCGTAGAGGGGATAGACCATCCACGTCGGCACAAAGGTGTCGGCATCGCCGTGGATGAAGAGCATCGGCAAAGTACATTTCTTTACTTGCTCCAAAGCAGAGGCTTCCAGGAAGTCCCATCCGTACTCTTGCCGGCAGAGCCAGTTTGCTGTATGCAGAAGAGGGAAGGCGGGCAGGTTGAACTGTGCTTTCAGTTCTCCGCGAAACTCGTCCCATACGCTTGTGTAGCCGCAGTCTTCTACGAAACACTTGATGAAAGGCTGTTGGTATTGACCATGCTCCACTTCGCCGGATACCATCATGGTGGTGGCGGCTCCCATGGAGATACCGTGCACTACCATCTCTGTGCTGCGGGATGCTACGCTGTCTGTATGGCGGCGCCCGAAGAGTTCGTCGGCGGTTTCGGTCCATTGCAGTACGTCAAGCCGGTCTTTCCAGCCCATCTGTGCATGGTTTCCCTCGCTCATCCCGTGCCCGTAGAGGTCGGGCAGCAAGATGTTGAAGTCCATCTCCTTGTTGTACAGATAGCCTATCATCAGCATGCGCACGGCATTATCTGTATATCCGTGTACGATGACTGCTGTTTTTGGGGTGGGGTGGGTGGCGGCAACGTAGAGTGCGTGTAGCGTCTCTCCATGGTCGTTCTCAATGTAGAAGTCCTTCAATGCTCCTACGGTCACCAAACTGTCTACCCACGGTTGCAGTTCGGGATATTGCTCGAACATGAAGTTGTAGGATTCGGCAATGTTGCGACTGCGTGTGATAAGGCCTTCGGGTTTCAGAGCATGCCCCAGCATATAGTACCCTCCGCACAGTACTACGGTGCAGAGGGCAGCCAGACCGAGAATCGAATATTTTATGGTTTTCTTCATTATTTATTCCAAATTTCCCATGCAGCAAAGGCTTGCAGCAGTAACATTTCCAGACCGTTCTTAGTGACGGCTCCTTGTGCCTGGCCTTTCTTCATGAAAAGGGTTTCGTTTGGATTATATAACAAATCATAGAGCAAATGGTTGGGAGTCAGTAGTTCGTAAGGAATATTGGGACAGAAATCCACTTTGGGATACATGCCTACTGGGGTACAGTTGACAATCACTGTGTACTCTTGCATGATTTCCGGTGTCAGTTCTTCGTATGTGAGGTATTTATCCTCTTTCTTGGCGCGTGATACGAAGGAACTTTTTATACCCAGGTTCTCCAGCCCGCGATATACGGCTTTCGATGCACCGCCGGTACCCAAAATCAGGGCTTTCTTGTGTTGTGGTTGCAAAAGTGGTTCTATGGATTGTGTAAATCCTATGATGTCGGAGTTGTAGCCAACCAGTTTCACTTTGCCTTTGGAAAGGCGGATAATCTTAATGACATTGACGGCGCCTATCTTGGCTGTGTCTTTGTCCAGTTCGTCCAGGTAGGGGATGACTTGCTCCTTGTAAGGGATAGTCACATTCAGTCCACAGAGGTTGGGATTTTCCTCGATAACTTCCATGAAATCCTCGATACGTGGAATTTCGAAATTTACATATTCTGCATCAATATTTTCTGCCTTGAATTTCTCATTGAAATATCCGATAGAAAAGGAATGTTTCAACGGGTAACCTATTAAACCGTATTTCTGCATAATATTTTAGTTATTGATTGAACTATATTCGTTTGTTTATGGAGTACATTATTGGTCGGAAGTAGTTGAGGAGGTGATTACCGGTTCTTTGATGATAACAAAACCTCCGAATTGCAATCCGTTGTCTTTTCCGTTCAAACAGAACTTTCTGTCGAATACGGGTTTATTTTTTGATTTCCAGATCAGTTTGCTAGAGAAGGTGATGACGTCTTGAGTACCATCGTTCCAGTCTATTATCACTTTTTCGTTATCGAATGTATCGTCGCCATTGAATTCTCCAAAAGTGAGAAAGTATTTGCCAGTTTCAAATTTCATTGTTTGCAGACCGTTGAAGTGTGCAAGGTAAGCTTTGGTTTGGCTTATTGGAACGTCCTTTTCATATATTTTTCCATTATAGATTGCCTTGATTCCTTGCTTGGCAATGTTGCCGGGAGTTTCAGGATTCAACAAATCATTACCTTGAGCATCTTGTACTGCGATATGCAGTTCGATAGGAGCAAAATCCCATATCATATCATCACTTCCCGAATCATCGCAAGCTGTGAAACCGGCAACGCAAAGGAGGGTAATAAATAATAAATAGAGGGTGTGTGTAGCTTTCATAAGGTCTCTTTTTTATATAAGTTTCTTCTTTTTATTTAGTTGCCACATAAAGTGTACATATCCCGAAAGTCAGCCGCTTGAAGTGCACTTCGCTGAAGCCTGCCTTGCGGATTACCTCCTGCATCACTTCTCCCTGCGGGAAGGCGCGAATACTTTCCGGTAGATAGGTGTAGGCGCTGTTGTCTTTCGAAATACATTTACCGAGCAGGGGGATGACAACTTTGGAGTAGATGGTGAACAACTGTTTCATCGGGAAGCGGTCTGGTGTGGAGAGCTCCAGTATGACGAGATGTCCGCCGGTCTTTAGTACGCGGCACATCTCGGACAGTCCCTTGTCCAGCCCTTCGAAGTTGCGGATGCCGAACGCTACGGTCACGGCGTCGAAGCTTTCGTCGGCAAACGAGAGGGAGGTGCAGTCCTCCCGGACAAATGAAATCTTGTTCGAGAGGTGCGCCTGCTTTACTTTTTCACGTCCCACGTTCATCATGCCTTCCGAGATGTCGGTGCCAATCAGGCTATCGGGTTGCAGTTCGCGGCATGCAAGGATGGCGAAATCGCCGGTGCCGGTAGCTACGTCCATAATACGCCGGGGGCGGAAAGGACGTAGGTACTTGATTGCTTTCCTACGCCAGCTGCGGTCGATGCCCATGGATAGGGTGTGATTCAGCTTGTCGTAGGCAGGAGCGATGTTGTCGAACATTTCTTCCACTTGTTCGCTCTTCTTGCCGTCATTACCGTAGGGCTTGATGTGTTCTTGGGGATAGTCCATTTACTTTAAATATTCGGTTACATTCTTTTCAATGCGTTCGGCGATGTTGCCGGTATCTTCTTTTACGAACTTCTCGCCGGTGATGTGTTCGTACAGTTCGATGTAACGTTCGCTGATTGAAGTAACGATTTCGTCGGTCATTTCCGGTACCTGCTGTCCTTCCTTGCCTTGGAAACCGTTGTCCATCAGCCATTCGCGTACAAACTCCTTGGAGAGTTGCTTTTGCGGTTCGCCGTTGGCAAAACGTTCTTCGTAGCCTTCGGAGTAGAAGTAGCGGCTGGAGTCGGGCGTATGGATTTCGTCCATCAGGTAAATCTTGCCGTCGTGCTTGCCGAATTCGTATTTGGTGTCTACCAGAATCAATCCGCGTTCCGCTGCAATCTCGGTACCGCGTTTGAAGAGGGCCATGGTGTATTGCTCCAATACGGCATATTCTTCGGGTGTGGCAAGACCTTGTGCCAGGATTTCTTCTTTGGAGATGTCGGCATCGTGTTCGCCAATCTCGGCTTTAGTGGTCGGGGTGATGATGGGTTCAGGGAATTTCTGGTTTTCCTTCATCCCTTCGGGCAACTTCACGCCGCAGATTTCACGTACACCGCTCTTGTAGGCACGCCATGCGCTGCCACAGAGGTAACCGCGTACAATCATTTCTACGGGGAATCCTTCACACATCACACCTACCGTCACCATCGGATCGGGTGTAGCCATTTTCCAGTTGGGGCAGATGTCGGTTGTGGCATCCAGGAATTTTGCTGCAATCTGGTTCAACATTTGTCCTTTGAAGGGAATACCTTTCGGCAATACTACGTCAAAGGCTGAGATGCGGTCGGTAGCTACCATGACCAACTTTTCACCATTGATGTTGTACACATCACGAACTTTTCCGTGGTACACGCTTTTCTGTCCGGGAAAGTTAAATTCAGTTGCTGTTAATGCTTTCATCTTTGTAATATTTACGATTTTGAGAATTTACTGTTTCTGTTCAATCTTACTATCGGCTTGTTCGGCTTTGCGTCGTTCACGCTCCGCTTTCGCTTCCTTGTCGAACTTCTCGTAGGCCTCCACAATCTGAGTTACCAACTTATGGCGTACGATGTCTTTCTTGTTCAGCTCCACGAAACTGATGCCTTTTACGCCTTTCAGAATCTTCAGTGCCTGCACCAGACCGGAAGTCTGGGAAGAAGGCAAGTCAATCTGCGTCATGTCTCCCGTGACAATCATCTTGGTGTTCATGCCCATGCGGGTGAGGAACATCTTGATTTGCTGGGTGGTCGTGTTCTGCGCTTCATCCAGAATGACGACGGCATCGTTCAGTGTGCGTCCGCGCATAAAGGCGAGGGGGGCAATCTGGATGATGTTCAGCTCCATATACTCTTTCAGCTTGGCGGCAGGTATCATGTCCTGCAGGGCGTCATAGAGTGGTTGCAGATACGGGTCTATCTTGTCCTTCATGTCGCCGGGCAGGAAACCGAGCTTTTCTCCGGCTTCTACGGCAGGGCGGCTGAGGATGATTTTCTTTATCTCCTTATTCTTTAGTGCCCGCACGGCAAGCGCGATGGCTGTATAGGTCTTTCCTGAACCGGCGGGACCGATGGCAAACAGCATGTCATTCTTGGCAAATGCCTCTACCAGCTTCAGCTGGTTCTCGCTGCGCGGGATAATCGGCTTTCCGGTTACGCTGAATACAATGACATTGCCCGATTTTTCCGCTTGCGGGGCATTGCCTTTGATGATGTCTATAATGACCTCTTCTTTCAAAGAGTTGTATTCGGCACAGTATTTCTCCAGCTTGGTGATGTTCTCCTCGAATGCACACATTTCCTCCTCATCACCCAATACTTTGATGACATTACCGCGGGCAACGATGCGAAGCTTGGGATACAAGGCCTTTATCAGCTGCATGTTGGCGTTGTTTACGCCATAAAATATTACCGGGTCAATATCTTCAAGAACAATCAGTTTTTCTATCATTGATATGTTTTAAAGTTCAATTCGTTCTTTTAGTGAAACGTTCTGCAAATGTAGTGAAACGTTTGGATACTTAAACAGTTCCATTGGGTATTTTTTTTGCAGTGGCTTCGGGTAGATTGTCGGTAATTGTTGCACGACGATGCCGTTTCCTTTTTTTGAGCATCCGATACGTTGTCGGTTCAGCGTCTGTTCCTTCATGTTGAAGATAATATTGGGGTCGAAGTGCTGCCCGTTGACGCGTGTCTCGAAGTGCAGATGCTCAGTAGAGGCGCGTCCGGTGCGTCCGGTCAGTGCGATGGGCTGTCCGGCTTTGACTGTGTCGCCACAATGTACAAGGTTTTTGAAGTTGTGGCTGTATATCGTTTCCAGTCCGAAGTCATGGCGTACGACGACGACATTGCCGTAGGCGCTATAAGGCTTGGACATCCGTACTACGCCGTTGAAGGCACTCCGTATGGTGTCTTTGGCGTAGGTCTTGATGTCTATGCCACTGTGGCGTCCCCGCCCCCGTCCGTAAGGGGAGATGACTTTTCCTCCAGGCAGGGGAAAGGAGTATTCCGTGTCCGGAATGTCCTCCAAAGGTAGCTCTATCAGTTCTCTTTGCGAAAACAGTCCCGGAGTGGCAACGCGGATATGGTTGGTTTCCATGGTGGAAAAGACCGTTTTCTTCCCTTGTGCCGTGGCACCAAGGGCTATGAGCAGGAGAGGGACAAGAATACGGATTCTCATTTATTCAAAATATTGTATAGTCCCACTGGTAGAGGAAGTATATTTCTCCAACAGTTCCAATATCATTTCGGCTGCTTCTTTCAGACCTTCCTGCCCGTTGTAGCCGTTGACAATGGCAAGGATATGGCGGGTTTCAAGTTTCATCTTGGTGCGTTCGTGGTCGCTGGTCGGGGTACCGATACCGCCTATACGGTCGCGGTAGACGGGCAGCCCTTCTATGTTCAGCATGCCGCGGCCTATACCCTCGAACAATTCCTCGGCACGTCCTATGCCCAGCTCAAGGTCGGTCCCTTGTATCTCGTCGGCATCAAATCCGCCGATAGAGTGGCCCGTACGTAGGGAGACAAGGTTGATAAGGTCTACCAACGTATCTATCTGATAGAGTTCCAATCCGCGCAGCAGTCGCCGTCTCAGTGCTTCGGCCGAGGGACGGTAGCGGCTGGGGTCCTTGCCGCAACGTTTATAGGCTTCGCGGGTGGCGGCAATGACGGGTTGGTACTTGATGCTGTCCGTGGTTTCACGGGCTCTTAGCTCTTGGGTGAAAGTTGCGATTTCCTGCCACAACCCTTCGCAATATGGGGTATTTGTCACTTCGGCAAATACGGCTGCACCGCGGAATTCGGGGCAATTCTGCTTGATTTCTTTAGAAAGTGTGATATGATACATTAATGCAATCCGTTTGAATGGGTTAACATGATTCCCGACAATATCCTTCCGGATTTGATACCCATCCGGCGTGCCGAGAAAAACTCTTCATATTGGGTAAAAGTACATATATTGGCTGTCTCCACTTGTGCGGAAGGTACTCCGAAGTCCAGTAGTTGCAGTCGGTTGGCAGCCCATAGGTCGATATGGTATTTGTGGGTGGCGGGTTTCCATTCGGAGATGTAATCCATCTGGAAACCGTTCTTGCGGAATGCTTCATAGACTTCGTCGCCTACCTCGAAGGCGGAAAGGGAGATGCCGGGGCCGATGCAGGCTATCACTTCTTTGCCCTCTGTGCCATAGCGGGCACGCATCTTGTCGAGTGTGTGGCCGAGGATGTAATTCACAGTGCCGCGCCATCCGGCATGAACAGCGGCTATCACGGCATTCTTCCGGTCGTAGAGCAGGATGGGAATGCAGTCTGCCGTAGAGATGCAGATGCAGCAGCCCGGTTCACGGGTTATCAGTGCATCAATGCCCTGCAACATGGAGTGGCGTTCTTCTGCTGTTGCATGCAGATAAGTTCCGTCAATGACAAGTGCCTTTGTCCCGTGGGTCTGAAACGGGATGACCAGTTCTTGGGGGCGTTGGGGCAGGGAAGAACATACTATTTCCTGGTTGCGGCGTACAGCTTCGGCTTCGTCTCCCGTGTAAGGTGTACAGTTGAGGGAGGCATAGTTACCTTGGCTGCATCCACCGTGGCGGGTGGTTACAAAACAAGAAATGCCGGGATATGAGGCAAGCAGCTCATATCCCAACATTTTCCTATCTTCTGTAAGAGGAATCATTTTTTATCTTCCTCCCAATCTTCTTCGTATTCAAAGTCCTCGAGGTCCTCTATGTCCTCGTCGTCGTTGACGTATTCATAGCTGAGGTCCTCGTCCTCACCCTCTTCTTTCAATTCTTCCTGCAGGTGGCTGAGGTCTTTGGCGCGATGGGCAATGCTGTCCACTTTGCCTTCTATCTTATTACTTTCCTTGTTCAGCTCTTCCCAAAGGATGTCTTTCAGCGTAGAGATGCCCATGCCGGAGACAGCAGAGATGAATATATGCGGAATCCCTTCGGGCAGTGTCGGCTCTATCTCGTCCATCAGTTCCTGGTCGAGCATGTCGCATTTGGTGACGGCAAGCACTCTCTGTTTGTCCAGCATTTCGGGGTTGAAAGTGCGAAGCTCGTTCAACAGGATTTCGTATTCCTTACGGATGTCGTCACTGTCGGCAGGCACCATGAACAGCAACAATGAGTTGCGCTCGATGTGGCGCAGGAAACGCAATCCTAAGCCTTTGCCGGCACTGGCTCCTTCGATGATGCCGGGAATGTCCGCCATCACAAACGATTTGCTGTCGCGATAGGACACGATGCCCAGATTGGGTTCCAGCGTTGTAAACGGATAATTGGCGATTTTGGGCTTCGCCGCAGAAACGGATGCCAGTAAAGTGGATTTTCCTGCATTGGGGAAACCTACCAGACCGACGTCTGCCAGCAGCTTCAGTTCCATGATTACCGTCAACTCCTGCATCGGTTCGCCCGGTTGTGCAAAGCGGGGAGCCTGGCGTGTGGCGGTTTTGAAGTGCCAGTTACCCAGACCTCCGCGTCCGCCTTTCAGCAAGATGACTTCTTGTTCGTGCTCGGTGACGTCGCAGATATATTCACCCGTTTCGGCGTTGTACACCACCGTGCCGCAGGGCACTTCAATCACCTTGTCCGCTCCGTCTTTTCCGAAACTGCGGTTTTTGGAACCGGATTCTCCGTGACCTGCCAGGATGTGGCGATCGTACTTCAGATGGAGTAGCGTCCAGTAGTTGCGGTTACCCCGCAGGATGACATGGCCTCCTCGTCCTCCGTCACCTCCGTCGGGGCCTCCGTTGGGTATGTATTTCTCACGCCGCATATGCGTAGAACCTCGTCCGCCCTTTCCGGAGCGGCAATATATTTTTACGTAGTCAACAAAATTCGATTCAGCCATATTCTGTTTTATTGTTATTTCACTGCGTCAATAGCCTTGCAAACATCGGCAAAGATTTCTTCCAATACGCCGAAGCCCTGGATGTGTTGGTATTTGCCGTCCTGTTTGTACCAGTCAATCAGCGGAGCTGTCTGTGAGTGGTAAACCACAAGGCGTTTCTTGATGGTCTCTTCGTTGTCGTCTGCACGTCCTGATTCTTGTCCGCGCTTGATAAGGCGTTTCATCAGTTCTTCTTCGGGCACGTCGAGGTCGAGCATTACGCTGACTTCCTGTCCGCGTTCGGCGAGCATCTTCTTTAATGCTTCAGCCTGGGCGATTGTTCTGGGGAAGCCGTCGAAAATCACGCCTTTGCTATCCTTGAAGCTGTCGAATACGCTTGCCAGAATATCAATCATCAGCTCATCGGGAATCAACTGGCCCTGGTCGATGTAGCCTTTGGCCGTCTTGCCCAGTTCTGTACCGTTCTTCATTTCAGCACGGAGCACGTCTCCGGTAGAGATGTGGTTGATGCCATACTTTTCTACAATCTTTTCACTTTGTGTTCCCTTACCTGAACCGGGAGCACCAAAAATTACAATGTTCAACATTTGCTTAGTTATTATTGAATGATTTACTATATTATGCCTGTATCAGTCTACTACAGTATAAATGTCGGGATAGTTGCGCCCGAAGCCGTCATAATCCAACCCGTAGCCCACGATGAAGTCGTTCGGAATATTCATGGCCACATATTCTATGTTCAAATCAACTTTCAGCTTATCAGGTTTCACCAGTAGGGAGGCAATATGAATCTCCCTGGGACCGCGAGTGCCGAGGGTGTCCAGTAAGCGTTGCATGGTGAGTCCCGTATCTACGATGTCTTCTACAATGACCACTGTACGGTCTGTGAGGTCTTCATTGATGCCTATTACTTCCTTGATTACCCCGGTAGAGGATACTCCTTGATAGGATGCCAATTTGACAAACGAAATTTCGCAGGGAATCGTGATTCGTTTCAGCAAATCGGCGGTAAACATGAACGAACCGTTCAGTACACTGAGGAATAGAGGATTCTTTCCTGCCAGGTCGCGGTTGATTTCGTTCGCTACACGGGTTACTTCTTTCAGTATGTCCTGCTCCTTGATGGAGACTGTGAACATCTTGTCTTTTATTTGTATGGTATCCATAGATGGGATGTTTTTAGAAAGTTGGGGCAAAAATACGATATTTGTTTGAAAGTGAAAAGTTTTGTTCTAGTATATTCTCAAAGGGCTATGAATTAGTTGGATCCGTTACTAAAAACCAGTTTATGAATGCATGGTTTTCATCAACGGAATCGGATGCAATTTCAACCTTGGAAAATTCAAATCCGAGAAACTGACAGAACTTTTTTGTAGTACGCGTCAGGAATAGACAGATAAAACTTTCCACTGGAGTAGAGAACAGTCTAGAATAGTGAAATGTAAAAAATAAGTGGTGTGTGTCGGTTGTCGGCTGACAGAACCAGACAGCTATGTCAATAACTTTAGGAAACTCTTATTTCTCAGTTTCTGGAGATATTGTAACTCCGGAGTAAGACGATATTCAGCTCGAATATTTGTAATGCCATAGTTCCCGACGCTGGACTTTCTTGTAATTTTATTAAGCCAAGACGGTGCTCCCACCGATTATGGTTATAGAATTTCGATTTCTTCAGCTTCTTATGATTTTTCTTCCGGTACAAGCTCCCATTGCATGTAAACTTGTCTATAGGTCTTCTGTAGATGTCGGATCCGAAAATTATGTATCTGCAATATCCTTCGAAGGAACAGTGTTTATGGTGAAAATATTACTGATTTTCATTGATTGATAAGATGCTATGCCAGATAATGGTAGCGGAAGACCTCTTGAAGATAGCATCTGTCGTTACTTCTTTCTTGACTAGGTTTTGTCAGAATCTTGTGTCGATACTGCTATTTCTGATTGGTTATGTATGGTTGATGCACTAATGACAGAAAAAAACAATGCTTAGGAGTAAGAAAACAAAGAGAAATATGTTGAAAAATGTACTCCAAAAGTTTTTTATCTAACCTTTGGAGTACATTTTATTTGAGACAGCTTTCTTTCGACTTTTTATTTTTTATGTTGGAGAATTCGGGATTAGCCGATTCTTCTTTCTGCTTTTCTGTTCCTACTCTAGAAGTGTAACTTTCCTAATCTTCGTTATGCTCGTAATATCTCCGAGTATACCCTATAGATTCCATCTTCTCTTTAATTGATAGTTTAATTATTTGCATTCTTGAATTCAATGTAGGGCAATACTGGAAATCGGTTATCATGATACTAATTTATTCTGTCTTTTTATCAGTAACCAATTACAGATTCGCTTTTTTATATATAATAATTGTGTTTTTGGTGTAAGTCTTGTCATTTCCATTATGATGGCAACGGTCGTCTTAAATTTCGAACATTCTGCTCCGTGCCAGCATGCAGGCTCCAACTACACCAGCCTTGTCTTTTAACTTGGAAACAGTCACCGTGGCGTCTTTGTTGACCAGATTCAATGAGTATTTCCTTATTGCCGTTTTGATTGGCTGTACTATATAGTCTCCCGTCGATGATAATGTGCCTCCGATTATTACCAGTTCCGGATTGAATATGCTGATCAGTCCTGCTATTTGCCTTCCCAACTTTTGGCCTATTTCTTCCACTATCTCAATACATAGCAAATCCTCTTTATTGACTGCAGTGATGATTTCGTCCAATGTGGGTGGATTTTCTATAGTTCGTTTTGACAGTATGGAACTTTCTCCTTTACCGATTCTTTCCAATAGGATGCGGTGCAGTGCCGAACCTGAGGCTTCCGTTTCCAGGCATCCTTTTTTGCCGCAATGGCACAGTATTTCATTGTCGAATACATTGACGTGCCCGAATTCTCCGGAAAATCCGGATTTTCCCGTGTATACCTTCCCGTCTATGATGATGCCAATTCCAAGTCCCCAGCTTATATTGACAAAGATGATGTCTTTTTCCCCTTTGACGCATCCTTGCATATGTTCTCCATAGGTCATGGCCCTTGTGTCGTTGTCTATACAGACTGGGTACCCTATTTTTTCATTCAGCACATCTGCCAAAGGACGCTCTGAAAAGTTGAACATACTGAAACTGTATCCTGATTCCGGATTTACTCTTCCAGAGATGTTGATGCAGATGTTCATTATCTTCTTGTCATTGATTTCTGTTTCCTTTATGAAGCCTCGAATGAGTGCACATAGTTCTTCCAAAGCCTCTTGTGTATTTTCGAACTTGTACGGTATGTTCATCCTGATTTCCACCATATCTCCCTTGAAATTGATTAGTCCTATGTTTATGGCAAATTTTTTAATGTCCACCCCAATGAAGTATCCTGATTCTGGGTTGAGCCCGTATAGGCTTGGGTGACGGCCGCTACTAGTCTCCAGTTTTCCATAGTCATTTATATAGTTGTCCTCACACATTTCATTGATAAATTTGGTAATTGTGGGCACACTTAGGTCAAGTTCCTTGGCCAAATCAGTAATAGTGGAGCTTCCATTATATATATAATGTGTGATGATCCTTTTTTTTAAGAGTGCATTCTTGCTCCCGGTTTCCATTTCTTTTAATAAATCCTGCTTCATTAGTGTATATTTTTAAATTATTCGCCTTATTTTTATTTATATATTGGTATACTAAAGTATATGGGCTAATATTATTGTATTCTGTCTATTGTTTTGCAATTTATTTAGTAATAACCGGTTAATATATATTAAATATATGGTATATATTAATTAAATACTTTATTAAGTATTGCAAAGATAATAAATATATCTATATTTGTGACGTGATAATTGAATAATAATGGTTAATGTCCATAACGATGAAAAACATAATTGGATTTTTTTTCTAAAATATGCATTCAATAGGGCTTTTAATATATAATGGTTGATCTTAATTTTATTAATGATGAAAACACGCAGGGATTTTTTAAAAAAGACCGCTTTGTTTGGTGCATCTGCATTCATGCCCCCTTCATTGTTGGGGCAAGAGAGTGATGGGAATTGTTCTTTTTCTCGGGAGACTACCTCTTCCATGCTGGTTCCCATGGGTGATGCACTTAAAATTACCGGTACATTTTTAGATGAGATATCTCATGATATTCCCCATCAGAATTGGGGAGAAATAGAATGGGATCGGGATTTCCGGTATATGCGGGATGTTGGGATTGATACGGTTATTATGATTCGTTCCGGTTATCGTAAATTCATTACTTACCCTTCGAAGCACTTGTTAAGCAAGGGTTGTTATATGCCTTCTGTTGATTTGTTGGATATGTTTCTTCGACTGGCAGAAAAATATCACATGAAGTTTTATTTTGGTTTATATGACTCTGGTAAGTATTGGGATACCGGTGATTTGTCGTGGGAGATTGAGGATAATAAGTATGTGATTGATGAAGTGTGGGATAAATACGGTGAAAAATATAAGAGTTTTGGTGGCTGGTATATTAGTGGTGAAATAAGCCGTAAGACGAAAGGCGCTATTGATGCCTTTCGTACAATGGGTAAACAATGCAAAGATGTATCCGGAGGTTTACCGACTTTTATTTCTCCATGGATTGATGGGAAAAAGGCTGTTATGGGAACAGGCAAGCTAACAAAAGAAGATGCTGTCTCTGTTCAGGAACATGAAAGGGAATGGAATGAAATTTTCGATGGCGTTCATGATGTGGTTGACGCTTGTGCCTTCCAAGATGGACATATTGATTATGATGAACTGGATGCTTTTTTTGCTGTAAATAAGAAATTGGCTGATAAATATGGTATGCAGTGCTGGACAAATGCCGAAACTTTTGACCGTGATATGCCCATTGATTTCTTGCCTATTAAGTTTGATAAGTTGCGTATGAAATTGGAAGCTGCCAAACGGGCAGGTTATGACAAAGCTATCACTTTTGAATTTTCTCATTTTATGAGTCCGCAATCGGCGTATTTGCAGGCAGGGCATTTATATAATAGGTATAAAGAATATTTTAATATAAGATGACATGAAAAACATAATAAGACAGTTATTGGTATTTTTTGTTTTTGTCGTCAGCTTAAATTTGGCGGCACAAACTCTACCTGTTATAACGGGACAGGTTAAATGTCAGGGACGTGGAGTTGCGAATGTAGTGGTTACAAATGGTTTCGATTGTGTTTCGACCGATGTTGCCGGCAAATATACTATTCCTTATCATCGTGATGCCCGTTTTGTATATGTTACTACTCCAGCAGGTTATTTGCCCCAACGGGATGGTAGCCTCCCTTTGTTTTATCAACGCATTACTAAAGGGACTTCTGTATATGATTTTTCTTTAGTCAAAAATTCTAAGAATGATGACAAGCATCTTTTCTTGGTTCAGGCCGATGTTCAGCTTGGAAAAGACGAAGATGTTACTGCTTATTCAGAATATCTGAGGGATGTGAAGGAATTTGTCGACAAATGTTCGAAATATGATTTATTTATGCTGGATTGTGGTGATATTGTAGGTAATGCCTTGTCGCTTTTTTCCTCATATAAAAAAGCATCGGACGTGTTGGATGTCCCTATGTATCGAGTGATTGGAAATCATGATATGGAATATGGAGTACGTTCTTACGAGCATTCGTATAAATCCTATGAAGAGAATTTCGGCCCTATTTATTATTCCTTTAACCGTGGAAAGGCTCATTATATCGTGCTTGATAACTGTTACTATATCAATAGGCATTACCGCTACATCGGTTATATTGATGAGCGTACTTTGCAATGGATTGAGAAGGATTTGGCCTTTGTGCCGAAGGACCATTTGGTGTTTGTTTCCATGCATATCCCTTCCAGTTCTACTAAGGAGCTGGAATTTAATGCGCTACTTCCTGATGAGACCAGTAATGCTTCAAGCTTGTATGACCTCTTGAAAGGGTACGAGGCACATTTGCTGACTGGTCATACCCATAACAACGGTAATGTTGTATTCAATGATAGCTTGATGGAACATAACACAGCAGCTGTATGCGGTACTTTTTGGAAGGCTGATATTTGCACCGATGGCACTCCCGCTGGTTATGGTGTATATGAAGTTGATGGAAACAAGCTGACTTGGCGTTATAAGAGTGCGGGGTATCCCATTGAACATCAATTCAGGGCTTATCCGGTAGGAGTTTCAGAGGATTACCCTGAGTATATTCTTGCGAATGTATGGAATTGGGATGAAAACTGGAAGGTAGAGTGGTATGAGAATGGGAAATGTATGGGTGAAATGGAGCATTTCACGGGCTTTGATCCGGAAGCAAAAGCCATTTGCTCGGATAAAAAGCGCGTAGAGTATGATTGGATTTCTCCGATAAAAACAGAACACATGTTTCGTGCTTTACCTAAAAATGGTAGTGCTTCAGTGGAGGTGTGTGTGACAGACCGTTTTGGTAATGTATATAAAGTTAAACTATAAACAATGATGAAGAAAAATGTAAATATCGGATATTTAGTATTTCTGTCCTTTGTTGCAGCCTTAGGAGGTTTTCTCTTTGGCTATGATACTGCTGTGATTTCTGGTACCATTGCCCAAGTGACTGTACTTTTTCATTTGGATACCTTGCAGCAGGGATGGTATGTGGGTTGTGCGCTGATAGGCTCTATTGTGGGTGTACTTTTTGCTGGCGTGTTGAGCGATAAGTTCGGTCGTAAACTGACGATGGTTCTTTCTGCTGTGTTGTTTTCCACTTCGGCCATAGGCTGTGCCATTTGTGCTAATTTCGATGAGTTGGTTGTATATCGTATTATTGGTGGTGTGGGTATTGGTGTTGTTTCTATTATATCTCCTTTGTATATCTCAGAAGTTTCTGTGGCCCAATACAGAGGACGTTTAGTCTCTTTGTACCAATTGGCCGTTACAGTAGGATTTTTGGGCGCTTATTTGGTAAATTTCCAGTTGCTTGGATATTCAGAAAGTCATGTCGTTTCTGGTATAGGTTTATTTGAAAAAATCTTTGTAGCTGAAGTATGGCGTGGCATGTTGGGGATGGAAACACTACCAGCTCTTTTGTTTTTTACCATTATCTTTTTTATTCCCGAAAGCCCTCGTTGGTTGATTTTGAAAGGTAGAGAAGAACGTGGTCTTAATGTTTTGCAACGAATTTACAACTCGGCTGAGGAGGCTATGAACCAGATGAACGAAACCAAATCTGTTGTATCAGAAACTAAATCCGAGTGGGCATTATTGTTGCAGCCTGGCATTCTGAAAGCTGTGATAATCGGTGTTGCCATTGCCATATTGGGACAGTTCATGGGTGTGAATGCCGTATTGTATTATGGTCCTTCTATTTTTGAAAAAGCTGGGCTTTCCGGTGGTGATTCTTTGTTTTATCAAGTGTTGGTTGGCTTGGTTAATACGTTGACTACTGTCTTGGCACTTGCTATTATTGATAGAGTGGGACGTAAGAAGTTGGTATATTATGGCGTTTCAGGGATGGTTCTTTCTTTGTTGCTTATCGGTATTTACTTTTTGTGGGAAGAGAGTTTGGAGTTGTCAAGTCTTTTCTTGTTGGTTTGCTTCTTGTCTTATGTGTTTTGTTGTGCTGTATCTATTTGTGCAGTGGTATTTGTGCTTCTTTCAGAAATGTATCCTACCAAAGTACGTGGTTTGGCTATGTCTATAGCAGGATTTTCTCTTTGGATTGGAACATATTTAATTGGGCAGTTGACTCCTTGGATGCTCCAGAATCTTACCCCCGCCGGAACATTCTTCTTGTTTGCTGCAATGTGTGTGCCTTATATGCTCATTGTATGGAAACTTGTACCGGAAACGACTGGCAAATCTTTGGAAGAGATAGAACGGTATTGGACACGTATGAAATAAATTGACCTTATGAACTAAAATATAAAAAAAATATGGACTTTAAAAAATTAGCAACACAGTATAAGGATGAACTGATGAATCATATTCTTCCTTTTTGGCTTGAATGTTCTCAAGATCATGAATATGGTGGATATTTTACATGCTTGGATCGTCAAGGCAATGTATTTGATACGGATAAATTTATTTGGTTGCAGGGACGTGAGGTATGGATGTTTTCGATGCTTTATAATAAGGTAGAGAAGCGTCAAGAGTGGTTAGATTGTGCCATTCAAGGAGGAGAATTCTTGAAAAAGTATGGTCACGATGGTAACTATAACTGGTATTTCTCATTGGACAGACAAGGAAATCCATTAGTTGAGCCTTATAATATTTTTTCATATACGTTTGCTACGATGGCATTTGGGCAGTTAAGCTTAGCCACAGGGAATGAAGAGTATGCAGAAATTGCCAAGAAAACGTTTGATATAATCTTGTCGAAGGTTGATAATCCCAAAGGGCATTGGAATAAGTTGCATGCAGGTACACGTGATTTGAAGAACTTTGCATTGCCAATGATTTTATGCAATTTGGCTTTGGAGATAGAACATTTGCTGGATGAGGATTATCTGGAAAAGACCATGGAAGTCTGTATCCATGAGGTTATGGAAGAATTTTATCGTCCGGAATTAGGAGGTATTATTGTTGAAAACATACAAATGGACGGACAGCTTTCCGATTCGTTCGAGGGAAGACAAATTACTCCCGGACATGCAATTGAAGCCATGTGGTTTATCATGGATTTAGGGAAACGTTTGGGGCGTTTGGACTTGATAGAAAAGGCGAAAAATACCACTTTGACTATGCTCGATTACGGCTGGGATAAAGAGTTCGGAGGTATTTATTATTTTATGGATCGTAAAGGTTGTCCTCCTCAACAATTGGAGTGGGATCAGAAGCTTTGGTGGGTACATATCGAGACTCTGATTTCTCTATTGAAAGGGTATCATTTGACTGGCGACCAGCAATGTTTGGAGTGGTTTAATAAAGTGCATGATTATACATGGACTCATTTTAAAGATACAGAACATCCTGAATGGTTTGGATACCTGAATAGAAGAGGTGAAGTTTTGCTTCCGCTGAAAGGTGGAAAATGGAAAGGATGTTTCCATGTTCCCAGAGGATTGTATCAGTGTTGGACTGTTTTGGAGGAAATAGCAAATTCATAAATAGAATCTGTATGAGCAAAATCATAGTAGTAGGCAGTTCAAATACGGATATGGTAGTGCATACCTCCCATTTACCAGCACCGGGAGAGACAATCCTTGGTGGTAAGTTTCTTATGAATCAGGGTGGTAAAGGAGCAAATCAGGCAGTTGCAGTGAAGCGATTGGGGGGTGACTTGTTATTTGTGGCGAGAGTGGGCAATGATGTTTTGGGACAGCAGACCTTGCGTGTTTTTCAAAATGAAGGCATAGAAACAAGCTATATTGCTTTAGATAATGAAACTCCATCCGGAGTTGCGTTGATAAGCGTGGACCAATATGCTGAAAATTGTATTGTTGTGGCTTCGGGGGCTAATATGTTACTTGGACAAGAGGATATTGACAGTATGGAAAAAGAGATGTTGGTTGGAGATATATTATTGATGCAACTGGAAATTCCTCTTTCAACTGTAGAATATGCTGCACGGAAGGCTTATGAAAAGGGAGTGAAAGTTGTATTGAATCCTGCTCCTGCCTGTTCTTTGCCGGAATCTTTGTTCCAATATTTATATATGATAACTCCCAATCGGATAGAGGCTGAAATGCTGACCGGAGTTAAGATAAACAGCAAAGAAGACGTGGCTATGGCGGCTGGTGTCTTGTATCGGAAAGGTGTGAAAAATATAATAATAACTTTGGGTAGCGAAGGAAGCTTTGTAAGAGAAGGAGAAAAAACTTATTATGTAGATGCCTACAAAGTGGTTCCGGTTGATACTACGGCCGCAGGAGATACTTTCAATGGAGCTGTTTGCGTGGGTGTTTCCGAAGGGATGAGCTTGGAACAAGCAGTATTGTTTGCATCTAAAGCTTCTTCTATTTCTGTTACAAGAATGGGGGCTCAATCATCTATTCCTTATCGGAAAGAGTTGGATATGAATAATTTAGTTTAATCTGTTAAAAGAAGAATATTGTGGATAGACGTCATTTTTTATCAATGTTAGGTCTGGGAGCAGTTGGTTTGACTCTGCCGGGAGTAGCTCAAGCAGATATTTTAAAGCAAGCAGCTGCCAATCCGAATATAAAACCTATTTCCGGTTCTTGGTTTGAATTTCAGCATCCGGGAGGTAAAGAAGGAGTATATTGGGACAAAGACTTAAGACAGTTTACTGCTGCCCAGTGGAGAGAAAAAATTCGTGAAATCAGTGAGACCGGTATGGAATATTTGGTGATGATGAATGTGGCTGCTCACGGCAAAGCTTTTTTTGATACGAAATTGGCTCCTAAATTTGAAATGGGTTGTGAAGATCCTATTGAAACAGTCCTTTCTGCGGCAGATGAGTTTGGTGTGAAGTTCTTTGTGAGCAATGATTATTGGGGACCGGATCTTGATGCTCATCGGATGATGACAGATAGGGAACTGGGTAAGAAAAGGAATCAATCAATGGAAGAAATCTATAAGAAATATGGGCATCACAAGAGCTTTTATGGGTGGTATTTCCCTAATGAATCGTGGTTAGATCCTTATTTTTGTGATTTTGTGATACCTTATGTCAATGAGTGTGCGCAAGTGGCTAAGTCGTTGAATGCTAACTGTGTGAATATAATAGCTCCATACAATATAAAGAAAGAAAAATGTGATGATTATTTTGTGAGACAGCTTGAACAACTCAATGTGGAAATCGTGGCCTATCAGGATGGAGTGGGAGTAGGTGCAACCAGATTGGAAGATTCTGCCCGTTATTATGAGAATTTGTCAAAAGCGCATCAAAAGGCAGGGCGTTCCAGAATATGGGCTGATATGGAGTTGTTTTACTTTGAACAGACCACTCATGGCAGTTTACTTCCAGCGGACTTTAACAATAGAATAATTCATCAAATGGAAGCTATTTCACCTTTCGTGGACAAAATTTTGGTTTACCAATATCTTGGAATCATGAACAAACCCCAATCTAAGGCTCATGCCGGATTAAGAGGAGAGACGGTAAGGTTATATAATCAATATATGGATTGGTATAACAAACAAAATTTTAAATGAATAGGAATGATATGAAAAGAATTGTATACTTTTTAGTTTCTCTGTTGGGATTTACCAAACTGGCAGCACAAGATCCTGCTGATTTTGTTCTTCCATCTATTATAAGTGATCATGCAGTGATGCAACGTGATGCCGAAGTAAAGCTTTGGGGATGGTGTCCCAGTGTTTGGGATTTGAAGATTGTATGTAGTTGGGCTCCCAATGATACGGTTCATGTATCTTCTGATAAATATAAGTATTGGGAAACTTATATAAACACTCCCAAGGCCGAAGGACCGCACGCCATTCGGTTTTATGGTTGGGAAGGTAAACTTTGCGCAGAAGTGAAAGACATTCTGATGGGAGAAACTTGGCTTTGTTCCGGTCAGTCAAATATGGAGTATTGCTTTAAGTGGCGTGTAGATGACATCACCGATAGAAGTACACTGTTTGACAATAAAAAGATTCGTTTTTTCAAGGTGGCTAAGTCATCCTCCGCGTATCCGGTTGAAAGAATTCAGGGAAAGTGGGAAATTTGTTCTCCCGAAACTGCAGAAGATTTTAGCGTAGTGGCTTTTTGCTTTGGAAAAAGGCTGAATGAAGAATTGGGTAATCTTCCTATCGGGTTGATAGGCTCTTATTGGGGAGGTACAGCCATTGAGCCTTGGATGGACGAATTTACATTGCGTCATGAGAAATTGGAAGAAAAGACTAAAGCATTGACTGCCGGATGGGCACCGACTGCAAATTCTTCTCTTTACAATGCAATGATTCATCCCATTATAAACTACACTATTGCCGGGGTTGTCTGGTATCAAGGAGAAGCCAATAATGAAAGGCATCAGGATTATGGAGTTATGTTTGATGCTATGATTAGAGGTTGGCGTAATGCTTTTCATCATTATTTGCCTTTCTATTTTGTCCAGATAACTCCTTGGAGTGGTTATGCGGATAAAAATGCTGCATATTTGCGTGAACAACAAGCCGATGTGGCTGCTACATTGAGAAATACTGGTATGGTTGTGGCGGGAGACTTAGTAAACGACCTAACAGATATTCATCCGAGTCTGAAGAGACAAGTAGGAGAACGATTAGCTAATATGGCTTTGAAAAATAGTTATCATAAAGAGGATATACAACCGTATTCGCCTATGCTAAAATCCTTTAGAGTAGATGGTCGTAAAGTAATAGTAACAACTACCGCTATTGGCAAACTTGCTTGCAAGGATAAGGTCATTCGTCACTTTGAGGTCCTGGATAAAGAGGGTAATTTGCATCCGGCTAAGGCTTCTATATTAAAGAATGGAGATATCAGTGTCATTGCCGATAAGGTGAAGGAACCGGTAGGAGTACGTTATTGTTTTTCCAATGATGCTATGCCTAATTTATTTGATAGTAACGGATTACCTTTGGCTCCATTTAGAACAGATCGTAAAAAATGAAAAAGTCTTTATTATATTTAATTTGTTGTTTTATTTGCTTCTCTGCTTTTTCTCAAGCTTCTGATTTGAAGTTTCGTGACGGGAAGTTCAAGATTGTTCAGTTGACAGACCTGCATTGGGTAGAGAGTGATTCTTATAAATTGAAGAATGACAGCACTTGTCATTTGATTCGTGAAGTTATTCGTATAGAAGATCCCGATTTGGTTGTTCTTACAGGTGATGTAGTAGTTTCCTGGAATGCTAAGAAAGGATGGGAGAAATTGACCAAAATATTTGGGGAAACCAAAACTCCTTTTGTTGTGACCTTTGGTAATCATGATGAAGAAACGGATATGAACAATGCTCAGATATTGGACTATCTGTGTACACGACCTTATAACCTGACTTATGATGCTGAAAAAGGACTTTCGGGCTCGGGCAATTGCATGTTGACCGTCCGTTCTTCTGATGCTACATCTGAAAAATGGGTACTCTATTTCTTCGATTCTCACAATAATACCAAAGACCGTTCTTTTGGTTATTATGATTGGATTAAGCATAATCAGATAGAGTGGTATAGGAAAAGTAGCAGTCGGGTTACCGCTCGCAACAAGCGCATATTGCCTTCCTTGGCTTTCTTCCATATTCCTCTGCCAGAGCATGAAACGGCAAGGTGGACATGCCGGGAGTTTGGCGAGAAGCAGGAGGGTGTTTGTGCTCCAAGTGTAAATACCGGATTGTACTCCTCGTTTATAGAAAAGAGGGATGTTATTGGGGTGTTTGTAGGTCATGACCATAATAATGACTATATGGTTGATTTAGACGGTAACATAACTTTGGCCTATGGTCGGAAGACGGGTTATCCTTCTGCCTATAATGAAACGCTTAGCCGAGGGGTACGTGTCATTAATCTGCATGAAGACGAATCGGTTTTTGATACTTATATAAGAGATTTGAAAGGAACTTATTTTCATTATCAATTTGAGCAGAAAAATAAGGGCAGTAATATTCCTCGTTTCAGTGGTTCCTTTGTGCAAGAGTTTTTGGTAGCAAATTGGGACAACGAACGTTGGAATCAGGAAATGGATATGCTGAAAGAAGCTGGCATGAAGTACTTGATCTATGCACCTGCATTGCTGGTAGATGAAAAGGGGAAAACAACTACAAATTATCCGTCTGCTCTGACGAAGAAGAAGCAAGGCAATAGAACGCTTGAAAAGTGTTTGCAAAGTGCGCAAAAAAATGGCATTAAAGTATTTGTAGGATTAAACTTTAATGAACGTTGGTGGAAAGTGGATTATGATGCTCGCTGGTTACTGGAGCAAATGGAAATGGGTAATAAGGTGGCAGATGAGCTTGTTGTTTTGTATAAAGAAAAGTATCCGGATGCCATGTATGGTTGGTATTGGGTTTGGGAGGTAGACAACTTGAACTGTATGACTTCTGAGCGTCAATCAATTTTGGCAGAGGCATTGAATACGAATTTGAATCATCTTTCTGAGATTGCTCCGGAAATGCCCCTTATGTTGTCTCCGTTTATGAATTACAAGGTAGGTGGAAATGCTGAAGAATGTGGCAAGATGTGGACGAACGTCTTTGCGCAAACCGACTTCCGTCCGGGAGATATATTCGCTCCTCAGGATTGTGTCGGTGCAGGTGGACTGAATTTGGATAATTTGTGGGAATGGTTTTCTAATTTGAAGAAGGCTGTCAATACTAAACCTGGGCTGAAGTTTTGGGGAAATGTAGAGACATTCGATCAGCGCTTTTGGACTAGCGCTCCTTTAGAAAGGGTTCAAAAACAGTTAGAGATTGTAAATGGCTATGTTGGCAATTTGATTTGTTTTGCATACAATCATTACAATAGCCCGTTTGTAGTTAATCCGGCGTATCATCAGGCATATCTTCAATATTGCCGGACGGGATGTTTGCCTATAATGGATATTCCTGAAAAAGTGAAGAATGCTGCTGTACGAAAGGTGGCTAAGGGAATTGAAGTTTCTTGGATACCGAATGAAATGAAAGCAGTTGACGGATATAGTATCTATCGTGATGGGCAGTTGATTATGAAATTACAAATACGTGACGGACAACTTCCGAGAACTTTTGTTGATGCAGAAGGTACAGTAGATAATGTTTATGAAGTAGCTGTTTATAATGTGATTGGTAAAGAATCTGCTAAAGTAAAAGCTGAATAACAATTGTAAAATTGATAAATATGAAGAATGTAACTTTTATTATTTGGGCTTTTGTTGTACTGTGTGCAGGATGCAGTTCTTCCACTTCAGTTGTGCAAGATGAAGTCTCTATGACTAAAAAACAATTGGCTGATAAAGTGAAAGGTGGTTGGGCAGCGAAAACCATTGGTTGTACCTATGGAGGACCGGTTGAATTTCTGCATAATGGTACTATGATTCAAGACTATACTCCCATAAAATGGTCCAAAGATAGAGTGAAATATTATTATGATACATTTCCCGGATTGTATGATGATATATATGTGGATATTGTATTTGTGAATGTGTTCGACCGTTTGGGTTTAGAGGCACCGGCCGATTCTTTTGCTGTTTCGTTTGCTGATGCCGGATTTCCTTTGTGGCATGCCAACCAAGTTGCAAAATATAATATTAAGCAAGGCATTATGCCCCCCATGTCCGGACATTGGTTGAATAATCCTCATGCAGATGATATTGACTATCAGATAGAAGCAGATTTTGCAGGTCTAATGTCACCGGGCATGCCTAATACTGCTTCTGAAATTTCAGATAAAATCGGTCACATCTTTACGTATGGCGACGGCTGGTATGGTGGTGTGTATGTGGGCGCTCTATATTCCATGGCTTTTGTTTCAGATGATATGGAGTATGTGGTAGAAGAGGCATTGAATACAATTCCCGAGCAAAGTGATTTTTATGCTTGCATAAAAGATGTGATTGGTTGGTATCGGCAATATCCAGATGACTGGAAACAGACTTGGTTTGAATGCCAGAAGAAGTGGACTTCGGAAGTGGGGTGTCCCGATGGCGTTTTTGTTCCGTTTAATATTGATGCCAAGATAAATAGTGCCTATGTGGCTATAGGTCTGTTATATGGCAAGAAAGATTTTTATCAGACTATTGATATTTCGGCACGTTGTGGGCAAGATTCTGATTGTAATGCGGCTACTGCTGCCGGTATATTGGGTACAATGCTTGGATATAGTAATATTCCGGAATTATGGAAAGAAAGTCTTTACGAAGTAGAGGACATCCCATTTGCCTATACGGAAGTTTCGCTGAATAAGCTTTATGAGTTAAGTCTGAAACAAGCTTTGCAGGTGATAGAGCAAGAAGGAGGTTCTGTTCAGGGAGAGCAGGTTGTTATTAAAACGCAACAGCCGGTTGCTGTAAAGTATGAGAAAGCTTTTGAAGGTCATTATCCGGCAGAGAAGAAAGCTGTTAACCTTTTGTTACAGGATGCTACAGAGTTTATGTTTGATGGTAACGGATTTGTTTTGAAAGGATATGTGAAGTGTGCTGATGAATCGTATGTTGCGAGTGTTGCGATGTATATAGATGGCGCTTTAGCAGAAACTGCCAATCTTCCCGTTGCTAAATCTACTTCTATAGATGACAGAAGGGTTGATTCGTTTCATAAATACCAGTTGCCTGATGCAGCGCACACGGTTGTTTTGAAATGGTTGAATCCTCGTACGGATGCACAAGTTTATTTAGGTGAGGCGGTTATTTATTCCAGCCAGCCCAATCAATTAACCTATAAATAATTAATTGTAATGTATATAGTTGAAAATTATGGATTGGCAGTAGCTCTTTGTTGGGTTACCATGCTTTGCTGGGGCTCTTGGGGGAATACTCAAAAGCTGGCAGCGAAAACTTGGCGATATGAACTTTTTTATTGGGATTATGTCGTTGGAATTCTTCTCTTCTCTTTGATATGGGGATTTACTTTAGGAAGTACGGGCGAAGCAGGTAGAGGCTTTGTCGATGATTTGCTTCAGGTTGATATCTCTAATTTGGTGAGTGCGTTTTTGGGAGGTGTCATTTTTAATGCATCCAACATTTTGTTATCTTCTTCCATGTCATTGGCTGGTATGTCTGTCGCTTTCCCCGTAGGCGTTGGGTTAGCTCTGGTATTGGGTGTATTTATAAATTACTTTAGTGCTCCTCAAGGTGATGCAACTGTTTTGTTTTCTGGAGTATTTCTGATTGTACTTGCTATTATTTTTAATGGTATAGCTTCTGGGAAAGTTGCTAAAGGAGGAACATACCAGGCAATGAGGAAAAAAGGGATTATTATAGCTGTGTGTGCAGGTATATTGATGGCATTTTTCTATCGTTTTGTAGCGGCTGCTATGGATTTAGAGAATCTGGAAACGCCGACTGCGGGTATGATGACTCCTTATTCAGCATTGTTTGTGTTTGCAGTGGGTATTTTTGTCAGCAACTTTTTCTTCAATACATTGGTCATGAAGAAACCCTTTGTCGGCAAGCCGATAGCGTATAGTGACTATTTCAGTGGAAATATGAAGACACATCTTGTTGGAATTCTGGGAGGAACCATCTGGGCATTGGGGACTGCTTGTAGTTATATTGCTGCAGGGAAAGCTGGTGCAGCTATCTCCTATGCTTTGGGACAAGGTGCCACTATGGTTGCTGCCTTATGGGGAATATTTATCTGGAAAGAATTCAAGGGCGCATCTAAGTCAATAAATATGCTGCTTGTATTTATGCTGATACTTTTCCTTTCAGGCTTGGGGTTGATAATTATATCTGGTGGTAATTAAATTCTTTATTTTAAATAATATACTATGAGACAAAAAAAACAAATGAAAATGTTGGGACTATTGGGATTGTTGGCTGCATTACCGATAATTTCTGCATGTGCGGGAAATAAGGGTTCTGACGAATCTCGAAAAGAAAAAATGGTCCAATCGGTTTCTGTGGTACAGCCTATTACGGGTACATGGATTAATTTAGCCTACAAGGATGTGCGGAATAAGTATACTAATCCACAACATTTTGATAATATGGATCCTAAATTATGGACTGCTAAAGTGCGTGAATTGGCTAACATGGGGATTGAATATTTGGTGTTCATGGAGGTTGCTAATGAAGGGAAAGCATATTATCCGTCAAAGTTGATGCCGTGGTTATATAATGATAAATTGCAAAGCCCCGTTGATGCGATTCTTGACGAAGCTGCCAAACATGGCATGAAGGTTTTTATGAGTACCGGTTGGGCAAAAGATCAGGATGATAATCTGCTTGATCCAGTGATTAAGGAGCGTCAGCTTCAGATTATGGAGGAATTGGCATCTCTCTATAAAAATCATAAAGCTTTCTATGGCTGGTATCTTCCGGTTGAAGATTGTCTTTGCCCTATCTTTGCCGAGCATGCTGTTCAGTCAGTAAATGCATTGACAGAGAAGGCTCATTCTTTGACTCCCGGAAAGAAGACCTTGATTTCTCCGTATGGTATTGGTCTGTCCGAATTTGATCATCCTGATTTTGAGAAGCAGATGGCAAAATTGAAAGTCGATATTATTGCTTATCAAGATGAGGTGGGATGTGTACGTGACAAATTTACTCTTCCTCGCTTGAAAAAGAATTGGCAAAGGATGCGCGATATTCACAATCGCCTGAATATTGAGATGTGGGCGAACTGCGAAACCTTTACTTGGGAAGAGGGAACCAATGACCGCCAATCTGCTTTGATTCCGGCTGCTTATTCCCGTTTGCTGTCACAGCAGGTAGCGGCTTCGGTTGCTGGTGTCGACAAAATAATTTCGTTTATGTTCGGTGGAATTATCGAAGACCCAAAGTCTGCTTATCAATTGGGACAACCTGTGTGGTCTAATAATTTATACAACAATTATATGGCTTGGAAAGAAGGTGACAGTTTTTGGAAATTATTTGAAGCTGCTTTGCTTGACAAGTTGGTCAATTCAGCCAAATCGGAAATGATTGGTAAAGTTGATATGAAGGCACTGGCAGATGGTCGGGTAGCCGAAGAGGATAGTGGAGACAGCCGTTGGGTAAGGTTTGAAAAAGGTCATCATGAGGTAGTGATTGATTTGCAAAAGAATACTTCGCTTCAAAAGGTGCTGGTACGTACTTTGAACTATAATCAGGAAAAGATAGGTGCTCCTTTGAAGGTTTATGTTTACACTTCTCAAGATGGCCAGACTTATAATCTGGCTTCAATAAAGGATACTCCGTATTTTCCTAACAACAAGCATGATGCTTGGATTGACGCAGTCTTGATTGATAATTTAAAAGAAAAGACACGTTATGTGAAAGTTGCTTTTGACGCTTTGGAAAATGTGTATATGGATGAGATTTTTGTAAATCCAAGTATTCGTTAACCGGGTAATATAATGAAGGAATAATAGGGTCATCCGGAAAATATGAAATATAGTTTGAGATGAATTGATATTATATGGGAATGAAGCCGCCCGGATATGGAAGATGCAGCCATCTTAAACAGATATGTCTAAGTAGAAAAAGTATGATTTCAGGCTAATAGAAACGTCAATTATCGCATTTCATTAATATAATAAAGTGCGATATAAAAAACAATACAATGAAAAAAATCTTAATTTATTAATCCAAAAATGAATCTATGAAAAGATTACACAAAACTATGAATCGAATTGTCGGAGTGCTTTTAATGGCACTTATGATGGTTCCAAGTGGTTTGAAAGCTGAGACGGCAGAAATGCTTCAAACTTCTAAAATTACGGGTGTAGTAATTGACGATTTCGGCGAGCCGATAATCGGTGCTACTGTTCGTGTGAAGAATGCACAGAATGGCGCTGTAACAGATGTTAATGGACGTTACTCTGTAAATGCTACTAAAAATGCGACATTGGTTTTTTCTTTTATTGGCTATAGAACACAAGAGGTAGCTGTTAAGGGTAGGACTACTGTTAATGTAACTTTGAAAGAGGACAGCCAAATGTTGGAAGAAACAGTTGTTATTGGTTATGGTGCTGTTCCTAAAAGAGATTTAACGGGATCTGTATCTTCTTTAAAGAGCGAAGATTTGCTGAAAACAAACCCTGTGAGTGTGAATCAAGGTTTGCAAGGCAAAATGGCAGGTGTAAATGTGTCCCAGTCTGACGGAGCCCCGGGTGCCGGTATAAATATCCAAATTCGTGGTGCCAATTCGTTTACTACCAGTACAGAGCCTTTGTATGTAGTCGACGGTATGCCGTATTCTATGGGTGAAGGACGTACAACGGATTATGGTATGAAACAGAGTAATAATCCATTGAGTACCATTAGTCCACAAGATATATTATCTATTGAAGTTTTAAAAGATGCATCTGCTACCGCTATTTATGGTTCTCGTGCTGCCAATGGTGTTGTGCTTATTACTACTAAATCCGGTGCTGAGGGAAAGGCAAAAGTTCAGCTTTCTGCTAACCTTAGCATCTCTAATCCGGTAAAACGTATTGATGTGCTCGATGCTTGTGATTACGCTTTGTACCGTAATGAACGTATCACGAATGGTCTCTTGTATGACGGTTACTCTGAGGCAGACAGCCAATTGGAATATCCTTTGGTGGGATATTGGGCTCCGGTGAAAGCTCCGGATCCTATTACAGGAGAAATGGTTGTAGTAGGTCAGGAGTATAAGCCAAGTCCATGGGATTACCGGAAGGGTTTTGTCGAAAAAGAAGGAGGACCGGTACGTTATGGAACAAATTGGCAGGATGAAATTTTTCAGACAGCAATAAGCCAAGATTATAATGTTACAGTATCGGGTGGTGATAAGAAAGGTAACTATATGTATTCCGGTGGTTATACTGACCAGCAGGGTGTGATTGTTAATTCTTATTATAGACGTTATACAGCGAGAGCTAACAACAGCCGTAAAATCAATGATTTTTTAGAGTTAGGTACTAACATCAGTTTTGCAACTTCCGATAATCGTTTGGCACGTACCAATAGTGAAACGTATGGTGTAATTCCTGCAGCTATTTCGTTTAATCCTACTCGTCCGGTATTCGATCCCAATAAAGACTCTGGCTTTTCGGAAGATTTCTCTACCGGTTTGGCTAATCCTTATTTGACTGTACATACGGAGAAGAATATCCAAGAGACGTTGAATGTATTTATCTCAAGCTTTGGTGAATTGAAGTTTACCGACTGGTTGAAATTCCGTCAGAATTTTGGTTACGGTTATAGCTATTATGAACGTAATACCTATAATAACCGTTGGACCGGTGCGGGTATAGCTCCTACAAATGGTTATGCAACGAAGTCAGATGATGCTTATGAAAGCATTTCGACAGAGTCTTTGTTGACTTTCAACAAGAAGTTTGGAGTTCATGGCATTAATGCTGTGCTTGGTATGACTTATGAAAACAGCATGTGGCATAGTAAGTGGATGGCTGCATCTAATTTCCCGAACGATATGACTGAAGACAACGTCATTGAAGCAGGAACTAAGGACCGTCGTATGGAAAGTAGTCGTGGAAAGTCTCAGCTGATGTCCTATCTGTTCAGAGCCAATTATAATTTGCTGGACCGTTATTTATTCACTTTTTCTATGCGTCGTGACGGTTCCAGTAAATTGTCAGAGTTAAATCGTTGGAATAACTTCTATTCGGGAGCCGTTGCTTGGCGTTTGTCTGATGAGTCTTTTGTAAAGCAGCTGAATTTCTTCGATGACTTGAAATTGCGTGTCAGTGCCGGACAGACCGGAGGTCAGGGGGTCAGTGCCTATGCTACCCGTTCCCGTTTTGTTGTTTCTAACTACGGTATGGGTGGTTCATTGCAGAGTGGTATGGCAGAATCCCGCTGGGGAGGACCTGCAGCAGCTCTTCTGAAATGGGAGACAACCAATCAGTTTGACATAGGTTTGGACATTGCTTTCTTGAATAACCGTGTTAATTTGACAGTAGATGCCTATTATAAGAAGACAAAAGACCTATTGTTGGATAAGCTTATTCCTATGAGTTCCGGTTTTAGCCGTATTCAGGCAAACTATGGTAATGTAACAAATAAAGGGTTGGAAATTTCCGGTCATTTCATTCCTGTAAAGGCACGTAATTTCTTGTGGTCTATAGATGCCAATATTTCATTCAACCGTAATAAGGTGGGTGGTTTGGATGCCGACCAATATTCTGATGTGGCTTGGGGTATTGAGAACATGTTCTTGGTACGTAATGGTGAGCCTATCGGTACTCTATATGGGTATGTGGAAGATGGCTTTTATGACAATGAGGCCGAAGTCCGTGCAGATCCGTTGTATAGAAATGAGACGGACTCTAAGGTTAAAAGCATGGTAGGTGAAGTGAAATACAAGAATCTTGATGACGATCCTGTAATTGATAATCGAGACCGTCAGATTATAGGTAATACCAACCCGGATTACCAATATGGTATAACCAATACATTGGAATGGAAGAACTGGACATTCAGTTTCTTCTTGCAGGGTACACAAGGTAATGACGTGTTGAATGTCAATCTTAAGAAATTTGATATGGCCAGCGTGGATAATATGCCTTATTTTATTTATAACAATCGTTGGACTGCCGAAAATAGGGCAAATGCCAAATGGCCGCGTGCCAATAGAACCAGTACACGTTCTATGAGGGCATCTGACCGTTACATTGAGGATGGATCTTACTTGCGTTGCAAGAATGTCAGCTTGAGCTACCGTTTCCGCCATCCGATGAAGTTTGTGGAGAGTATTAATTTGGTTGCCAGCGTTTCCAATCTATTTACAATTTCCGGTTATAGTTGGATGGACCCTGATGTGAATTCATTTGGTAGTGACCCTAAACGCAGAGGTGTGGATATGGCTTCTTATCCAAGTGCCCGTACATTTAATTTTGGTGTTCAAATTGGATTTTAAATAATGATGACTATGAAATTTAAGAATATATTAATGGCATTGGGCTTAGGCTCCATGTTGATGACTTCTTGTACGTTGGATGAAGAAGTATATACATTTATTTCAGGTGAAGACTTGTCTGCTGATGGTGAGTATGAACTGTTGGTAAATGGCGCTTACCAACCGTTGGCCTGGATGTTTGAATGGGGTAGTTATGATTCTGCTACTAATTATGATAATGACTATCAGACAGGGCCGGGTTGGGCTTTTAAAGAAACCGGTACCGGTAACTTTTATAACAATGGTAGTATAAATAATGTGTTTGCATATTATTCAACCGCCATTCATCGTGCCAATTACCACTATTATCTGATTGACAAGATGACCAATGTACCTGAGAAAGCCAAGAATAATGCGTTGGGTGAACTTCGTTTTCTCAAGGCATGGTCGGAGTTTGAATTAGTACGTCGTTTTGGTGGTATTCCTTTGTTTAAAACTTCTATTGGTGAAGGTAACAGCAGTTACCAGCCCAGAGCTTCCGTCAAGGAAGTGTATGAGGACATTATAGCCAATTTAAAGGAGGCTGAAACGTTGCTGATGCCTCGTACAGACTCGGATTATAAGAAAGGGCATGTATTTCGTGCGTCAGCCAAGTCGCTGTTGGCTTTAGTCTATGCTACGATTGGTTCTGCTTCGATGGAGAGTGGCAAAGTCATGGTAAAGGGTGGTCCCGGCAAGGTTACGAATCCGGATGGAACAGAATCGGCATTGATGCCTCAGGAAATCTGGCATAACAAGATTCGTCTTCCGGGATATGAAGAGTTCAATTCTCAGGAGTATTACAAACTGGCCAAAGAGAAAGCAGCCGAAGTGATTGCAGAAGGAGAGTGTGTGTTGGCTTCTAGTCAGAAAGAATTATGGAAAATCGACAATAAGAACGGGCCGGAATTCCTGTTTACATTACAGACTTATCCCGAAGGGGATAATCTTGCCGGAAACTATATCAGCGAATCGTATTACGGCTATTGGAAAGAGGATAGAACTCTGGGTTCTGGTTATTATACTTATCGCGATCACTGGCTACAGATGTTCGATGATTGGAAAGATGAACGTATTACATGGGGCATTCTGCACCGTTACCCCGATTCTTATAACGAAGAACTGGGCATTTATACCTGGCGTTACTACCCGTTGCGTGACAGTGTATACGTGAACCGTGAAGAGGCTCCGTATGCCGACCAGGGTATTGGAGCTTATCAGAAGACCGACCAGCCTACGTATGGTGCTTATTACGGTTCTCGTTTTACTAAGTTTACGGCAGTGACGGGTGAAATTGACGGTAATCGTAAAGACTTTAACTGGCCTTTTATGCGTTACGCAGAAGTGCTGTTACTGTATGCGGAAGCTGATAATGAATTGAATGGACCTACCCAAGATGCATTCTCTAAGATTGAATTGTTGAATAAGCGTAACAATAGTACGCTGGTAAGCAAGCGTCATGAGAAGATTCCGTTTACGAAAGAAACTTTCCGTTCGTTTATCTTGGAAGAGCGTGCTAAAGAGTTTGCAGTTGAGGGGAATCGTCGTACCGATTTGATTCGTTGGGGTATTTATTTATCGGTAATGAATGCTATCGGTATGGATGAAAACGGTAATTTGAAGAGACGTGAGGAGAAGCATTGGCTGATGCCCCTTCCGCCCGATGAAATTAACGGTAACCCTTATATTGAGAAAAATAATCCCGGATGGTAATCCTATTTATTAACTATATGATGAAAAATACAATGAAAAAGATATTGAGTTTTAGGAAGATGTATCTCGTCGGTGCTCTTCTTATGGGAATTTCTTGGACATCTTGCTCTGACGATAACGGAGTTGCACTTCCTATTGAACTGACCAATGTGACCACCATTGCTGATATGAATACCACCATTGAGGAAGCTGCTTTGGGGGATTTTATAGCTGTTCATGGAACCGGTTTGGATGTTCATAATATCGATTCTATTTTGATTGATGACATTAAGCTGGATATGCAAGAGGTATATACAGAAGATGATATTCTGTTTATAAAGATACCGGTAAAGCTGGCAACCAAGAAAACCGATAAAATAAGTATTTATAATACGGCCGGTTGTTTTGAAATTCCTTTTAAAACGGTAGCGCCCAATTTAAAGCTTTCCCGCATGTTCAATGAATATACGGCACCGGGTGATACGATTATGATTTATGGAGATTTCTTCAACCTCTATGAAATAGATTCGCTCAATGCTGTTGTCGATTTCAATGGAAAGGTATCTCCGGTCATTAAATCGGCTAATAATTATCTGACTGCTAAAGTACCGGTTGATGTAGATAAGAACATAAAAATTAAAGTGAAAGGGGTGAAGTATAATGTTGAGGCGGTATGCCCCGGACGTTACTACGATTGTGATTTTATGATTATGGACTTTGACGAATATTTGCCCAGTTCTATGACAAATGTGGTGACTGATGAGAAAGATCCACAACGGTTGAGCGGTAACTTCTTGAGAATAGATGATAAATCTGAATATAGCTCTTGGTGGTATATTGCAGAAAGAGGCGATATACCTTATACTGATGATATGTTAGGACTTGAATCATGTAAGAATTATGTGGTGAAATGTGAATTCCGCACATCCAATCAATTCATCAAGGACAGAATAAGGTTCTGTAATTATCTTTATTGGGCTGCTCCCACATGCGATTGGGTTGCTACAGACTTTAATATACAGAACTTCAACCGTTGGGAGACAATTACGTTGCCGTTTAATGTATATTTGTCAGAGGATTATCCGGACTACCATCCAGGTTCGTACACAAGCTTCAATATGCGTTTGGAGATAGATCCTGAGATAGCCCGTAATTTTGCATTCGATAATATTCGTATTTGTAGAAAAGGCGATTGATTGATGTGGTAATTGATCATTACGGATAATGGCCGCTTTTGGGGATTCGCGAATTGTGTTCCGAAGTGAACCCTATTCAGTCGTATACTGATTATAGCCCCTCTCAGAGTGTGCCCTAGAGGGGCTTTTTAAAAATATCGTATGTTGGTAGGGATTATTTACAATAAATTGGATTTTGCAGGTGAGTATAATCTCACTTGATTTTACAAAAAACACAAAGAAATGAAAATTAAAAAATGTGCAGCACTTATGGCTGCAATGTTGATGGGGGCTTGGAGCTTGCAGTCTTGCGACAACGAGCCTACTAAAGAAGTGTGGCTGGATGAATTCGGTCAAGATTCCTGTTATGTTCAGGACTGGGGAATGCTTGAAGTCAACCGTTCCGTAGTACATACCCCGCTTACAGTGAATGGAGTTGTTTATGAACGTGGACTTGGTGCCCATTCCATCAGCCGCCTGCTGTACGATTTGGATGGAAAGGCCGTTTCTATCTCCGGTTTGGCAGGAGCTGATGACAAGAACTTGTTTGCAGGCAAACTTCAGTTCAAGATTCTCGGTGACAAGAAGGAACTCTGGAAGAGTGGAGTGATGCAGAAAGGAGACCCTGTAAAAGAGTTTAATGTAAACCTGAAAGGGGTGGACAAAGTGCTGCTATTGGTAGAAGAATGTGGTGACGGCATTATGTACGACCATGCCGACTGGCTCAATGTGAAGATAACGACTCGTGGCGATGTGAAACCTGTTCCTGCGTGGGCAAAACCGGTGGCAAAGGAGAAGTATATCCTTACGCCTCCTGCTCCCGAAAGTCCGGTCATCAACAATCCGCTGGTCTATGGCGCACGTCCGGGTAATCCGTTCCTATGGTCCGTGATGGCTACCGGCAACCGCCCCATGAAGTTTGAGGCCGAAGGGCTTCCGGCTGGTGTGAAATTGGATGCTGTTACCGGTCGCATTACGGGTAAAGCCACAGTAGAGGGAGAGTATAAGGTAACGCTCAAAGCCACCAATGACAAAGGTACGGCCCAGAAAGAGGTAACTATTAAAATAGGGGATGCCATAGCCTTGACTCCTTCTATGGGATGGAACAGTTGGAACTGTTGGGGGCTTTCTGTGAACGACGAGAAAGTGCGTGACGCAGCCCGCATGATGAACGAAAAACTGCATGCCTACGGATGGGAATACGTGAATATAGATGATGGTTGGGAAGCTGCGGCGCGTACCAAGCAGGGCGAGATACTTTCAAACGATAAATTCCCCGATTTCAAGGCATTGACAGACTATATTCATGGATTGGGCTTGAAGTTCGGTATTTATTCCTCACCGGGACATATCACTTGTGGCGGACATGTGGGCAGCTACCAGCACGAAGAAATTGATGCCAAGACATGGGAACGCTGGGGAGTGGATTATTTGAAATATGATTATTGCGGATATTTGGAGATAGAAAAAGATTCGGAGGAGAAGACTATTCAGGAACCCTATATCGTGATGCGCAAGGCATTGGATAAGGTGAACCGTGACATTGTTTACTGTGTGGGTTATGGCGCTCCCAATGTGTGGAACTGGGCACCGGAAGCAGGAGGAAACCAATGGCGCACTACTCGCGACATCACGGACGAATGGAATGTTGTGACAGCTATAGGTACTTTCCAGGATGTTTGTGCGGATGCTACGGCTCCGGGCAGAAACAATGACCCCGACATGCTGGTTGTTGGCAAGCTTGGTCAAGGCTGGGGAAGCAAAGTGCACGATTCATATCTTACGGCAGACGAACAGTACTCTCATATTTCTTTGTGGTGCCTTCTTTCTTCTCCTTTACTCATAGGTTGCGACATGGCAAATATGGACGATTTTACGCTGAATCTGCTGACCAACAACGAAGTGATAGCAGTCAGCCAAGACCCCATGGTGGCTCCCGCCAAGAAGATGATGGTAGAGAACGGCCAAGTATGGAGTAAAAAACTGTACGACGGTTCTTATGCGGTGGGCTTCTTCCATGTAGACCCTTATTTCATTCTTTGGGATCAGGAGGATGCTGAAGCTATGCAGATGAGAGAGTATGCTTTTGATTTTGATTTGAAACAGCTTGGCATTGAAGGAAAAGCAATGGTTCGTGACTTGTGGCGACAGAAAGACTTGGGAGAGGTGAACGGCATCTTCCGGACGGAAGTTCCCTATCACGGTGTCACCTTCGTGAAGATTACTCCTGCAAAATAGCAAACTATAAAATAGAGAGACGAATGAAAAAGTTAATTTTATCTTTGGTTTTTTTATCGGCTTTCACACTTCGGGGCTCTGCACAGTTGCAGGGCCTGGAAGTAGTGAAGGTACCGGAAGCACAGCAGCCTTATTCGGGCGAATATATTTATATCCCCGATGTGGAAGGATATAAAACTCTGAAGTGTGATTTTCATACCCACACCATCTTCTCCGATGGAGATATAAAACCTGAAAATCGGGTGTGGGAAGCTGCTATTCGCGGGCTGGATGTGATAGCCATTACCGACCATATAGAATATCGCCCCAATAAAGACTATATCAAGGCCGACCATAACGAATCTTACAAAAGGGCAAAGACTGTAGAGAAAGCTTCCAATCTGATAGTAATTCAGGGAGCCGAGATAACCCGTTCCAAGCCGATAGGGCACATCAATGCTCTCTTCTTGACGGATGCCAATGCGCTGGACGTGGAAGATCCTCTGAGAGCTGTTGACAACGCTTTGGAGCAAGGGGCCTTCATTATGTGGAATCATCCGGGGTGGCCTAACGACACAAGCACTTTATATAATGTCCATAAAGATTTGATTAAGCAAAAAAAGATACATGGAATAGAGGTGGTGAACGGCTTTGAGTACTATCCGAAAGCTTTTAATTACTGTAAGGAATACGGCCTGACATATATGGGAAATACCGATATACATGGCGTTTATAAGCAAACGTATCGTACGGACAAACAAAGTGGACCGATGACGATTGTATTTGCCAAAGAACGTTCTCAGGAAGGAGTGAAAGAAGCTCTCCTTGCCGGGCGTTCGGTAGTGAAGTTCGGGGATATACTGATAGGCTCTGAGAAGAACCTGCTATCTCTGGTCAAGGCGTGCCTCTCTTATGAAGTGAAGGAGGTGAAAGGCAATCAGGCTCTGGTGAAAGTGACGAACAAGTCGACATTGAACTTTGAAATTCTACTGGACAACAAGGCTGGTACTATCCTTGGCAATGCTACAGTAGAGATTAAGGTAAGGCTGGATGATAAAGTAAAGTTTACTACTACACACATCACGGATGATAGCCGGTTGGTGATTGATATAGCATCATTGCGATAGTGGTTTTATAAGACCGATAATCTGATATTTAAGGAACCATTGATTTTGTGTTTTATAATAACTGAAGTTTCTCAAATTTTTCAGATTGTTGATGAACTGTTGTATCTTAATGCTCTCTCTCGGAGGAAGAGCGTTGAGATTGTTTTGAAAGCGCAAAGGTAACTTGCGAAACTTGAAATATTTAATTATTCCTTGAAAAACAATTGTATTATGAAAAACAGATTTTTATGTTTATTATTTGTAGTTTGCACTGTCATTTCTGCCCGTGCAAACAGTACCGATTCTTTGGCTTTGACTCCTCCTATGGGGTGGAATAGTTGGAATTGCTTCAGTTGTAACATTAATGAAAAACAGATTCGTGAGATTGCAGACTTGATGGTGTCTACCGGCATGAAGGATGCAGGATATGAGTATCTCAATATAGATGATTGTTGGCAGGTAGGCCGGGATAATGAAGGAAACATTCTGGTTGATGAAAAGAATTTTCCTTCCGGCATCAAGGCTTTGGCAGATTACATACACTCCAAAGGACTTAAATTCGGTATTTATTCATGTGCGGGAACGCTGACTTGTGCCGGACGACCGGGAAGCCGTGGCTATCAGTTTCAGGATGCACGCACTTATGCGGAATGGGGAGTGGATTATTTGAAGTATGACTGGTGTTTTGATGAAGGCCAGAATCCTCAAGCTGCCTACAAAACAATGAGTGATGCCCTGAAGGCTTCCGGGCGTCCTATCGTATTCTCTATTTGCGAGTGGGGAAACAGCCAGCCTTGGACATGGGCAAAAGGCATCGGACATCTTTGGAGGACTACCGGTGACATTATCAATGCTTTTAAAGGTATTAATTATTGGGGAGGATGCGGTGTCGTAGAAATCATTGACAAGAATGCCGACTTGCACAAATACGCCGGACCGGGACATTGGAACGACCCGGACATGCTTCAGGTGGGTAATGGTGTGCTGACGATGGAAGAGAATCGCTCTCATTTCACGATGTGGTGTATGCTTGCTGCCCCTTTGCTCGCGGGTAATGATATTCGTAAAATGGACAAGGAGACACTTGGAATTTTGACAAATAAAGAAGTGATTGCAGTAAATCAGGACAAGCTTGGCAAACAAGGTGGACGATACATGAAAGTGGGTGAGCATGAAATTTGGGTGAAGCAGTTGTCCAATGGTGAAGCCGCAGTATGTTTCTTTAACCGCGATGAACAACCCTGGAATGTGGAAACCGTTTTGCAGAAAGAAAACCTCTCTTTTGCAGATGTCCGCTTCTGGGAGAAAGAATACAAAGTACGCGACTTATGGAAACATAAGGACATCGGAAGTACCAAGGATAAGATGCAGTTTGATATTCCTGCACACGGTGTCGTGTTGCTGAAGTTGACTCCTAAACAGTAATGATAGATTTAGAAACCATTAATAAAAAAATATGAAGAACATGCATTATGCATCTGTGAAGTGGATTTGCTTTCTGCTTTTCGTGGTAGTAGGAAAGGTGGCGATGGCCGAAGGTATCACTTCGCCTGATGGAAATCTCCGTCTTGAGTTTACCGTAAATGCTTTGGGAGAGCCGGTCTATCAGTTGTTTTACAAAGAGAAAGCCGTGGTTAATCCATCGAAACTGGGCTTGGAATTGGTGGGTGACCCGGGCTTGATGAATGGTTTTACACTTGTGGAAGCCGGGGCTTCAACTTTCGATGAAACATGGAAACCTGTGTGGGGAGAAGTGTCGCAGATACGGAATCATTACAATGAGCTGGCTGTGACGTTGGACCAGAAGGAGCAGAACCGCCATATCGTTATCCGTTTCCGTCTTTACGATGACGGTTTGGGATTCCGTTATGAGTTTCCTTTACAAAGAACTCTGCACTATTTTACGGTAAAAGAGGAGTATACCCAGTTTGCCATGACCGGAGACCATACCGCTTTCTGGATTCCCGGTGACTATGACACGCAGGAGTATGACTATACAGAGTCCCGTTTGTCCGAAATTCGCGGTTTAATGGATAAGGCGGTGACGGTGAATGCTTCCCAGTTCGTTTTCTCGCCCACGGGTGTGCAAACCTCCTTGCAGATGAGGACGGACGATGGTCTATACATCAACTTGCATGAAGCGGCTTTGGTGGACTATTCTTGTATGCATCTCAATCTGGATGAAAAGAACTTGGTTTTTGAATCGTGGTTGACCCCGGATGTTTTGGGAAACAAGGCATATATGCAAGCTCCCGGGAAGACTCCGTGGCGTACCATCATGGTGAGCGATGACGCCCGTGATATGCTTGCCTCCAAACTTACCTTGAACCTGAACGAACCTTGTGCCTATGAAGATGTTTCGTGGATTAAACCGGTGAAGTATGTAGGCGTATGGTGGGAGATGATTACCGGTCAGAAGTCGTGGAGTTATACAGATGAACTGATTGCCATGCGTTTTGGAGAAAACGACTATACGAAAATCAAGCCGAACGGTCGGCATGGAGCCACTAATGAAAGAGTGAAACGCTATATAGATTTTGCCGCCGAACATGGTTTCGACCAAGTATTGGTAGAAGGCTGGAATGAAGGATGGGAAAGCTGGGGTGGAAGTTCGCGCGATTTTGTGTTCGACTTTGTGACTGCCTATCCCGACTTTGACGTAAAGATGCTGAATGCCTATGCACACAGTAAAGGGGTCAGGCTGATGATGCATCATGAGTCTTCTGCTTCGGTACGCAATTATGAACGTCATCTGGACAAAGCCTATCAGTTTATGGCGGATAATGGCTATAACTCTGTAAAGAGTGGTTATGTGGGCGATATAATTCCTCGCGGAGAACATCACTATGGACAATGGATGAACAATCATTACCTCTATGCCATACAAAAAGCTGCCGAATATAAGATTTGTGTGAATGCGCACGAGGCAGTACGTCCTACAGGTTTGTGCCGCACCTATCCCAACTTGATTGGCAATGAATCAGCCCGTGGCACGGAATTCGAGCCTTATGACGGCAACAAGCCTTCCCACACTACTGTGCTCCCCTTCACTCGCTTGATAGGTGGTCCGATGGATTATACCCCGGGCATCTTTGACATTTATCTGAATTTTATGAATCATGACAATCACGGGCAGATTCATTCCACGCTGGCAAAGCAACTGGCATTATACGTCACCCTCTACAGCCCACTGCAGATGGCTGCCGATTTGCCGGAGAATTATGAACCCCATTTGGATGCTTTCCAGTTCATCAAGGACGTAGCAGTAGACTGGGACGACAGTAAGTACCTTGAAGCGGAGCCGGGAGACTATATTACCGTGGCCCGTAAAGCCAAGGGTACGGAGAATTGGTTTGTGGGAGGCATCACCGATGAGCATGCACGCACTTCAGCTTTTGTTCTCGACTTCCTGGAGCCGGGCAAGCAGTACATAGCCACGCTTTATGCCGATGCCAAAGATGCTGATTTTGAAAAAAATGCTACCGCTTATCAGATTAAGAAGGGCATCGTGACGAGCAAGAACAAGATGAATGTGAAGCTGGCACGTAGCGGTGGATTTGCCTTGAGCCTGATAGAAGCTACACCGGAAAATATGGAAGGAGTGAAGAAATGGAAATAAGTTGATTGTTAGATACCATTTTTTATCATTGCTAAAACAAGAATGCCTCTGAAAACACTGAAACAGAAGATACTGTTAGTCCTCTTGCTATTTTGGCGCGAAAGGTGAATCATAAAGGAACGCTTTTTGTCGAGTTGCCATCCTCTGTTTGATGTGACGGGCACTTTCAATAATCCGGGACCGCTGGGCGGGTATCTTGTTGTGGGACTGGTTGTTGCTGTTTTATTGTATGCTTTCTCTTTTGAAAAGGAATACATGTTCTATCAGGCGGATTATTTCAGAAATCATCCTCAATTCGCTTTTCTGGATGTAGCTGACAACGTGACTTATCCCTATAATGAACTGTTGCATATTGCAGTGGAAACCGGAATGTGCGGGCTTGTATTGTTCCTGCTGGTGGTGTCACCGTTTGTCTTTTCTGATGAAAGGACATTGAAAGCCGCATTGGCTGCTTGGCTGATATTCGCCATGTTTTCATATCCGGTCAATGTGGTACCACTTATGATGGACTTTGCATTGTTCATAGAATTGCGTCGTGGCAAAACAGTGTCTGTTCTGGATATAAACAGAATTTTTTGTGGAATTGCTGTTGTTCCTCTTATGGGGTTATTGGCGGTGTGTGGCCATGTAATGTTGTTTTTAATGTGAAAAAAGAGTTGTACTTCGTTGGGTTCTACTTTAAACATGCGATTTTTATTCCACTCCATGCATCATCTTCTGTAATTTCTTTGAAAGCAGGAAGAGGATAAGCGATGCCGTGGCAGACATGACGACGAACACCATGAAGAAATCGTACATTGTCTCGATGCGATAACCCAGCAGCGTCTTTACCTTTCCGGCTTCGGGGTAGAGCCCGCTCAGCGTGCCTGCAAACTTATTGGCAGTGGCGGTGGAGAGGTACCATATCCCCATCATCAGCGAGGCGAAGCGGATGGGCGTGAGCTTGTTCACCATGGAGAGTCCGATGGGCGAGAGGCAGATTTCGCCCATGGTATGGATGAAGTAGAGCCCCGTCAGCCAAATGAGACTCACCTTGATGCCCGGCTGAACATCTTTCACCCCAAAGCAGATGACGAGATAGCCCAGTGAAAGCAGTAGCAGGCCGATGGCTTGCTTGGTGGGCGAGGCGGGCTCCATGCCCCGTTTGCCCAGGGCGCCCCATACGCCCGGCATGATGGCGGCAAGTATCACCACAAAGAAGGGGTTGAAGGACTGAATCCAGGAGGCGGGCATTTCCCACCCCAGGATGACGCGGTCGGTCTGCTCGGAGGCGAAAAGCGTGAGCGAGGCGCCTGCCTGCTCGTAGGCCGCCCAGAAGAAAATGACGAAGAAGGCGATGATGTAGATGACGAAGATGCGGTCGCGCTCCGTCTTGGTGAGTGAGCCTTCCAGCAGGATGCTGACGGGAAACACGATGCAGGCGGTGAAGATGCCGATGCTTATCCAATCGCTCCCGAAACACCAGTAGAAGAAACCGGCAAGCGCGATGGCAAGCAGGGCGAGCAGCAGGTAGTTGCGCATGGGCCGTCCGTTGGCGTGGGCACTCTTCCGGGCGGTGTTGTCTGCCTGGGGCCGCTCCTTGCGGGCGTCGGGGATAATGCCGAGGGGCTTGCCATCGGGGCCGATGAGGTACTTGTTTTTCTGGGTTTCGAAGAGGACGACCGTCAGCACGGTGACGATGGCGGCAATGAGGAAGCCCCATCGGAAGTCGTGAGGGTTGCCCGTCTCGCCAAAATAGCCGCAGACCAGCGGGGCGAGGAAGGAACCCACGTTGACACCCATATAGAAGATGGTGTAGGCGGAATCCAGCCGTTTGTCGCCCGGCTCGTAGAGCTGCCCCACCAGGGAGGAGACGGTGGGCTTGAAGCAGCCGTTGCCCAATATAAGGAAAGTCAGTCCGCCGTACATCAGCCAATGCGAAAGCTCACGCGCCTCCAGCATCGAGGCGCTGGCAAACATCAGGAACTGGCCGACTGCCATCATCATGGCCCCCCAGAAGACGGAACGGCGGATGCCCCAGTATTTGTCGGCGATGTAGCCGCCGATTAAGGGTGTCAGGTACACCAGTCCGGTGTAGCTGCCGTAGATGGAGGCGGCGTGCTCCTTGTCGAAAAGGAGTGCCTGGGTGAGGAACAGAATGAAGATGGCACGCATGCCGTAGTAGCTGAAACGCTCTGCCGTGCTGGTGGCGAAGATAAGGTAAAGACCTTTCGGGTGTCGGGATGTACTCATTGAATATGCTTTTATTGTTTTGGCTTTTATTAGATGTCGAGGGTACAAAATTAGTCATTATTTTGCGTAAGTTAATGGGTATAATTAGAAACTTGCCGACAAGCCTGCGGGAACTTGCCGACAAGCTTGTGCAAACTTATCCGTAAGCCTACGCAAACTTAAAACAGAATTTCTGTTTCTGTAAATAAAGCTTTTGTTTATAGAAATAGAGCTTTTGTTTCTAAGAATAAAGGCTTTGTTCTAAGAATCCTTTGCATTGAAGACAACTTTTCCTTACGGAGCAGATATTTTTTCCCGGGGGGCAAAGCAACTTGATAAAAAACGTCTTCTCTTTGTACAGTTGAAATCAAAGCCCTATCTTTGCTCTACGATTTTAAGATAATCCTATTATGAAGATATTTCCTACTACAAGCATCAAGCAACTGGATGCAGATACCATAGAGAATGAACCGATTGCCTCCATCGACTTGATGGAACGTGCCTCACGCGCATTGGCCCGTGCCATTGCCGAGCGTTGGGAGCCGGACACGCCGCTCACCGTTTTTGCCGGACCGGGGAACAACGGTGGCGATGCGCTTGCCCTGGCGCGACTGCTGGCCGGGAAGGGCTACCGGCTCGAGGTGTATCTCTTCAATACGAAAGGGACGCTTTCGCCGGACTGCGAGACGAACAAGGAGCGGCTGGCCGACGTGCCGGGTGTGGACTTCCACGAAGTGACCACCCAGTTTGTACCTCCCGTGCTGACGGCAGACCATGTGGTGATAGACGGTCTCTTCGGCAGCGGTTTGAACAAGGCTCTGAGCGGCGGTTTTGCAGCCGTAGTGAAGTACATCAACGCTTCGCCCGCCACGGTGGTGTCCATCGATATCCCATCGGGACTGATGGGTGAGGACAATACCTACAACGTACATACGAATATCGTCCGTGCCCATCTGACGCTGAGCCTGCAATTGCCGAAACTGGCATTTCTCTTTGCCGAGAACGAGCCGTATGTGGGCGAATGGCAGTTACTGGACATCGGACTCAGCGAGGATGTCATCCATGACATGGAAACGGACTTCTGCCTGCTGGAGCATGAAGATGTGTCTGCCCTGCTGAAGCCGCGCAGCCGGTTTGCCCATAAGGGGAACTTCGGCCGTGCACTGCTGATAGCCGGTTCGCAGGGAATGGCGGGAGCTTCGGTGCTGGCTGCGCGTGCTTGTCTGCGTTCGGGGGTGGGGCTGCTGACGGTGCATGTGCCGTTCTGCAACAACTTCATTGTGCAGACTTCCGTGCCCGAAGCCATGACGGAGCTGGACATCAGCGACACCTGCTTTGCCGCCGCTACTGATACGGACGATTACCAGGCCGTGGCGATAGGTCCGGGACTGGGAAAGGCGGCAGAGACCGAGGCGGCTCTGCTGGAGCAGATAGAGATATGCCAGACTCCGATGGTGGTGGATGCTGATGCCCTGAACTTGCTGGGCGAGAAGCGTAACTATATAGGGCGTCTGCCCAAAGGGAGTATTCTGACTCCGCACCCCAAGGAACTGGAGCGTCTTGTAGGCAAATGCCAGAATTCGTACGAACGCCTGATGAAGGCTCGCGAGCTGGCGAAGAGCGCCGGAGTGCATATCATCTTGAAAGGCGCTTATTCTGCCATTGTCACTCCTGCCGGGAAATGTTTTTTCAACCCTACCGGCAATCCGGGTATGGCAACGGGAGGCAGCGGTGATGTGCTGACGGGAGTGGTGCTTGCCTTGCTTGCCCAAGGCTATGAGCCGGAGAAGGCTGCCTGCCTGGCCACGTATGTGCACGGACTGGCGGGAGATGTTGCCTGCAAGAAGCAGGGGGCAGTGGGGATGACGGTGGGGGATATAGTTGCCTGCCTGCCGCTAGCGTGGAAGATGCTGGAAGAATAAGGAGAGAAGTGTAATTTGGATGGCTTGTCATGTCAACAGAAATAAGATATTTTGAAAACAGAAAAGATTGGCGGAAGTGGCTGGCTGACAATTTTGATACTGCCGATGGAGTCTGGTTTGTGTTTCCTACTAAATCTTCAAGCGAGAAAAGTATTGTATATAATGACGCTGTTGAAGAGGCCCTTTGTTTCGGGTGGATTGACAGCACGATAAAGTCACTTGACAAAGAACATAAAATTCAGCGTTTCACGCCCAGGAATCCTAAAAGTACCTATTCGCAAGCCAACAAAGAAAGGTTGAAATGGTTGCTGGAGCATAAAATGATACATCTTGAATTTGAGGATAAAATACGAACTGTCTTGTCGGTTCCTTTTGTTTTTCCAAATGATATAATCGACAGATTGAAAGAGGATGAAAGAATATGGAAGAATTATCAGAGTTTCTCTGACCCCTATAAACGTATCCGAATCGCATACATTGAAGCGGCGAGGAAACGACCGGAAGAATTTGAAAGGCGATTAAATAACTTTATCTGTAAAACGAAAGAGAACAAAATAATAATAGGGTTTGGCGGGATTGAAAAATACTATTAACGCTAATTCTTTTCCGCTTATTTCTCTCTTGTCGTAATGTGGAAGCATCCTTGCTTCAACTCGTACTTGATGTAGCATTTATCGGCTTTCCGCAGGTCACGGAGCACTTCCGAAAGAACCAGTTTTAAGGTATCTGCGCTGACATCCTGCAAAGGACGTCCATCCTCGTCTTCTATTTTCTGAAAGCGCTTCCAACTGACATCGAATGTCGTTCCGTAAAAATGTGCCGAGTTTGGAGAAGCATTGCCGTTACGGCGGCGCAGGCGTTTTACGTCGTCTTGGGTGCGGAGTACGGAAGTCACAATTATCTTGTTTGGATTCAGCCCCTTGGCGGTCAGTGAATCAAGGAAGTTGTGTCCGATGGTGTCCAGCAGGCTGGCGGCGCCCGGAATGAGATAAGGGATGGAATGCGTCAGTGAATCCACGGCATAGAGCTCGTTTGTCGTGATAGGTTGCAGTTGCTCTCTCATCTTTTCTGCTTCCTCGCGGGATGAAAGTACACGTATGCCGATGGCTTGGGCTACATTGAGATGTTTCTCATTCAAGTCTCCGAACGAGCGCTTGTAGCTGACAACACCCCGAATGTTGCGCGGTTCGTTCAACTTGAGCGACATGTCCTTCTTCTTACAGCCGGCAAAGGTGAATGTTGCGGCAGCTGCGACAATTATCAGTATAGGTAGGATTCTGGAAGAATATCTCATCTTATAAATGTACTATGTCTGTGAAAAATCTGCGTTAATCTGTGTAATCTGTGGTGAAAACCTTGCAAAGATAATTCAAACCTTCTTAAGTTTGCACTATCTTTGCACACAAAAAAGACCGTGCAACGATATTTTATATACCTGGCTTATGATGGCACCGCTTATCACGGCTGGCAAATCCAGCCGAATGGAGCGAGTGTGCAGGAGTGTTTGATGAAGGCGCTGAGTACCTTGCTGCGTCGCGAGGTGGAAGTCGTGGGAGCGGGGCGTACCGATGCCGGGGTGCATGCCTCACTGATGGTAGCTCACTTTGACAGTGATTCTCCTCTGGACACTGTTTTTATGACGGATAAGCTGAATCGTCTGCTTCCTCCCGATATTTCCGTATACCGCTTGCGGGCCGTGAAGCCCGATGCACATGCCCGCTTTGATGCTACGGCGCGGATGTATAAGTATTACGTCACTACTGCCAAGATGCCTTTCAATCGTCAATACCGTTGCCGTCTGTTCCAAACACCGGACTTTGAACGGATGAATGAGGCTGCCCAAACCTTGTTTGACTATACGGACTTTACCAGCTTCAGCAAACTTCATACGGATGTCAAAACCAATAATTGCAAGATTATGCATGCCGCCTGGACCCGGGTAGACGATGTGACCTGGGTGTTCACCATCCAGGCCGACCGGTTCCTGCGGAACATGGTACGCGCCATTGTCGGTACTTTGCTCGAAGTGGGTCGCGGAAAACTTTCTGTTGAGGGTTTCCGACGCGTCATCGAACAGAAGGACCGTTGTCAGGCAGGAACCTCCGTTCCCGGAAATGCATTGTTTCTAGTGGATGTAGCCTATCCGGAAACTACTTTTTTAGAATAAAAGAGGGATGCACTACAAAAACGTACCCCCCTCCTTTTAATTTTTAATTCTTAATTTTTAATTAACTCTATGTGGTTATTGCTTGCTTTCCTCTCTGCTGCCTTATTGGGATTTTACGATGTCTTCAAGAAGAAGTCGCTTCGTGACAATGCCGTACTGCCGGTACTTTTCCTGAACACGCTGTTCTCGAGCCTGATATTTCTTCCTTTCATTCTGGTATCTGCCTTTGCGCCGTCGGTGTTGGGAGGTACGATGTTTGATGTTCCCGTGGTGGGGTGGGAGGTGCATAAGTTTATTGTTGTCAAGTCGTTTATCGTGCTCTCTTCCTGGATATTCGGTTATTTCGGGATGAAGCATCTGCCGCTGACCATCGTGGGACCGATTAATGCGACGCGCCCCGTGATGGTGCTTGTAGGTGCCATGCTTGTGTTTGGCGAACGCTTGAACCTTTATCAATGGATTGGCGTGATGCTTGCCATAGTATCCTTTTTCATGCTGAGCCGTTCGGGCAAGAAGGAGGGAATCGACTTCAAGCATAACAAATGGATTCTTTTCATCGTGCTGGCTGCCGTTGCTGGAGCTGTCAGTGGGCTGTATGACAAATATCTGATGAAGCAGCTCAATCCGATGCTGGTGCAGTCGTGGTATAATGTCTACCAAGTCTTTATCATGTGCCCCATTATCTTGCTGTTGTGGTACCCCAAGCGAAAAGAAAGTACCCCGTTTCGTTGGGACTGGACCATTATCTGTATCTCCATTTTCCTTTGTGCGGCAGACTTTGTCTATTTTTATGCCCTGAGCTATGAGGACTCCATGATTTCCATCGTTTCGATGGTGCGTCGTGGAAGCGTTGTTGTTTCCTTCCTTTTCGGTGCGCTTTTCTTCCGTGAAAAGAATTTAAAAAGCAAGGCTGTCGACCTCATTTTGGTGTTGATTGGAATGTTCTTCCTATATTTGGGGAGTAAATAGACAAGAGATATATGGCAGAAGACCTATATATAAATGCTGGTAGCAAGACAGAGAAATATCGCGCTTTGCTTCCTCAACTGAAAAATCTGCTGGCAGGTGAAGATGACTTGATAGCCAATCTGGCGAATGTTTCGGCGGCGCTGAAAGAGACTTTCCATTTCTTTTGGGTAGGCTTCTATTTGGTGAAGGGTGAAGAATTGGTGTTAGGACCTTTCCAGGGACCGATAGCTTGTACGCGCATCAGGAAAGGCCGTGGTGTTTGCGGCACGGCATGGGATAAAGACGAGACGTTGGTTGTGCCCGATGTGGATGCATTTCCCGGACATATAGCCTGCAGCTCGCTGTCGCGTTCGGAGATCGTGGTTCCGCTGAAGCGTGAGGACGGTGAAGTGTGGGGAGTATTGGATATTGACAGTGACGATTTGGGCGGTTTTGATGAAACAGATGCCCGTTTCCTTGAAGAAATGATTAAAATGTTATGATAAGAAAACTGAGTGCTTTTTTGATTTTGGCTTTCATCGGATGGGGGTATTTGCAGGCCCAGGAAGCCAAGACGTGTTTTAAGAATATGCCGGATTCTATATGTCCGTTGCTTAGCGCCGTGAACCGTGCGGATTTTATAGACTTTCTGGAAAGTAAGATGAAAGCTGAGGTGACCAACAGCTTTGGTGGTAAATCGGAAATGACGGAGCTTTCTCCAGACTATATACATGTGAAGATGACGCCCCAGAGTTCATGGCAGATGAAGCTCTTGCCTATTAACGACAGTACGAAGGTGATTTGTGTGGTTGCTACGGTTTGTGCTCCGGCTTGCGACAGCCATGTCAAGTTCTATACGACAGACTGGAAGGAGCTGGTTGCTTCGTCCTACCTGCCGGCATTGCCCGTTCTGGATGATTTTATCGCTGAGGCCTCGGATACAGTGGATGTCTATGAGTATCAGGATGCCCGTCGCCAGGCCGACATGCTGCTGATGAAAGCGGACCTTTCTGCGAAGGACGCCACGTTGGCATTCACTTTTACCACGACCGATTACATGGGTAAAGAAGCGGCGGAGAAACTGAAACCGTTTGTCCGCCGTCCTATTGTTTATACTTGGAATCAAGGGAAGTTCGAGAAATCCTCTACTTCACTTTGATTCTGTCGAATCCCTCTCCATAGACTCCGATGACTGCACTTTGTGATACAAAGGCATTGGGGTCTATGTCTTTTATGAGCCGGAAAATGATGGTGGACTCCCGCTTCTTGGCCAGCACGAACAGCATTTTTATCTCTTTTCCCGTATAGAAGCCCGAGGCGTTGATGACTGTTGCACCTCTGTGGGGATATACCTGGATGTGCTTGGCTATCTCCTCATATTTATCGCTGATAATAAAGAATTGTACGGACTGGCGGGCACTGTTCACCACTTGGTCGAGCACGAAGCTGCATATGTATAGAGTAACGTAGCCATACACCACCTTTTCCCAATCTTTTAGAACAAAGTAACTGGACGAGATGATGATAAGGTCACATATCAACATGACTCTGCCCAGCGTGATGTCACGGTATTTGTTGATTACGGCGGCAATGATGTCCGTGCCGCCAGTACTGCCGTTGTTGGAAAAGGCGATGCCGATGCCGCTACCGCAGAAGGAGGCACCGATGACACAAGCCATGAAAGGCTGGTCGTGCAGGAGGATAACACCCTCGGTCAGTTTCTGGATAATGGAAAGGAAAAAGGTCAGGGTGAATACGGCAAAGATTGTCTTTACGCTGAACTTCCATCCCAACACACGTAGGGCAAGCAATAGAAGCAGAAAATTGATGGCGAAGTACGTATATTGGACGGGAAATCCAGTGGCAAAATATACGATGGATGCAATGCCCGGTACGCCACCGGTAGTAATATCGTTGGGAAGCAGGAAGACTGTCCAGCCGATACCATATAAGACCATACCCAGGGCAATCATCAGATAATCCCGCAGTTCGCGCATGGTGTTCTGTCGGGAGGGAACATTTACTATTGTTTTCATTATAATTTTATGTGGTTGTGAAAATGCGGGGACAAAGATACAAAAGATATCATTTGTTTGTTTGAGTATAAGATTGATATTTATATTTTGATGTTACTATGAGTTTTAACATACAATAGCTTGCTTTGATAAAATAATTATCTATATTCGCTTTTATAATTAACGGTGATTATTGACTTAGATGACTATGAAACCACTTTACCAAGATCTGCCATTCCCAATAGACAGTCATATACATTATTATATAGAAGACTTGCCGCACTTCATTGTACCTTGGCATTATCATCCGGCCATAGAGATAATGTATATAACTAGAGGTATAGGAACCCGTTTTGTTGGGGATTGCATAGAACAGTATGAGGAGGGGGATGTATGTATGATTGGCCCTAATCTCCCTCATGAATGGCGTAATGATGATGCTTATTTTGATAAGGAGTCTGGTTTGCGTGCTACGTGTATCTGTCTGTTCTTTAAACGTGAGATATTTGATCCGAATTTTATCAGATTACCAGAAATGAATAATATTCGTGATTTGATAGAGAGATCACGGCGTGGACTGAAGTTTACCGGAAAATCGAAATTAGAGATAACCCGGTTTATAAGGAGTTCGGTGAATGATGTAGGGGTTCGGAAGGTAACGAATCTTTTAACACTTCTTGAGCTGATGGCCACATCGACTGAGTATGAGTTACTGGCCTCAGTGGGATTTACGAATTCTGTAAATTCAGAAGATTTTGAGAGATTTAATAAGGTATACAAGTTTCTCGTCAAGAACTTTGCGACTTCCATTAGGTTGGAAGAAGTTTCGACTTTGGTTGGATTGACCCCGACAGCTTTTTGCCGTTATTTCAAGGAGAGGACCAAGAAAACCTTTGTAGAATATCTGAACGAAATGCGTATCGGTTATTCGAAAAAACTATTACTGGAAAACAAAATGAAGATTTCTACTATCAGTGGGGAAGTCGGATTCCCTAACTTATCTAATTTTATATCCCAATTTAAAAAAGTGACAGGAATGTCCCCGTCGCAGTTCCAAAAGCAGTTTGGAGTAAAGGCTAAACAAGCCATTTGATTCTACTATTTTATCATTGAATATTTGGTGGTTAGAGCCTTGGTTTTCTACTTTTTTTGCAAGGTTTTATCCATTTGCTGCGAATAATGGTAAAATACCATAATTATCGGAAAATATAGAGGAAAGAGCGAGTTCCATATCAGCGTACTTTTGCAATATAAGATTTTAAAAGTATGATGCTGATGAATGATAAGAGAACAAATGAGTCGCCTTTGCTCTTTATAAAGGATTCTTTGATCGGTGAAAATGTGAAGAGGAGTTTGAAGACTTTGGCTGATTTACGAGGTGTTTTTCATAATTGTGAGGCTTATGAACAGATGTCTCCTGATACTTTATTGTATGAGGTGACTTGTCATCTGCCGGTTGAAGAAGGAACGCCAGGGGGACTCTATTTCGGAATCACGAGAATTTATCCAGGTAAGGTTGGTGATGAGTATTTCATGACCAAAGGACATTTTCATGCCAATATGAATCGTGGGGAGTACTATTGGGGAGTGGAAGGTGAAGGCAGATTGATTATGATGGATCAGAACCGAAGGGTTTGGAGTGAGCGGATGTTTCCGGGTAGTCTTCATTATATACCTGGAGGGGTGGCCCATCGTGTGGCAAATATAGGATATTCTGTTCTGTCATTCGCTGCTTGTTGGCCTTCGGACGCAGGACATGATTATCAAGTGATTTTGGAGAACGGGTTTTCTGCATCTTTACAGTGTGTGAATGGCAATCCCCAATTGATAGAAATATGAATATGAAGTATATCATAGCTGTAGATTTGGGAGGAACCATTACAAAAGTCGGTCTCTTACGCAATGGAGAACTGGTAGACTATGTAAAAATGCCTTCTCGTCAAGATTTGGATATGACAGCAAGTTTGCCGGAGATTGAAAATGCAATTGATTTCCTGCTAAATTCAAATGGTGTGAAGCGCCTCTTTGGAGTGGGTATAGCTTTTCCAGGGCTAGTAAATAATAAAAAAAGCATTATTATATCTACGAATGAAAAATATGATGATGGAGTGGAGCTTGATTTGGATAGATGGGCGGATGAACATTGGGGAGCCCCCTTTTACATTGATAATGACGCACGGCTTGCAGCAATTGGAGAATGGCAATATGGGAGCGGCAGAGGATATGATAGCGTTGTTATGATGACTATTGGTACGGGCATAGGATCGGGAGTCATTATGAATGGTGAGGTAATGTATGGAAAGCACTTTCAAGCAGGTTCGTTGGGTGGCCATTTTGTAGTAGATTACAAAGGAAGGTTATGCTCTTGTGGAAACAAGGGGTGTGTGGAGGCTTTGTCCTCTTCATTCTTCCTTCATAAAATTATAAAGGATCATGCTTGCCTGTCTCCTTCGTTTAAAATGTCATCTCAGAATTATGATTTTAAAGAAATCTTCCAATTGGCGGAACAAGGAAATAGAGACGCGTTATTGGTACGAAATGAATGCATTGAAATATGGGGAGCTGCTGTTATAAATTTTATTCATGCTTATGATCCTGAAGTGGTGATACTTGGAGGGGGAATCATGAATAGCCATAAAGTGATAGTGCCTTATATCGAGGAACGGGTGTCAAAGTTTGCCTGGACTCCGAGTGCAAAAGTATCTGTGGTAGTTTCTAGCTTGGGAGATTATGCAGCTTTGTATGGTTTGGAATATTGTTTAAGAAAAAAGATAAAAGATGAAGTATTCTGCTAATTACGATAAATATCCTTTTGTGCAGGTGTCCTATAATTCGGATGACTGTATTTCCGGTTGGTTTGCCATTACCGATAGTATCAGTGAACGTTTGAAGGTACTGGAGAAGCCGTTGAAAGTGGTTGCGATTGAGTGCTATCAAGGAGTGTTTGAGAATGATATACGTAATGCTTTTGCCGGTAGGTTCAATAATGCTTTATTTGTTCATACGGATAGTGCGATGTTGCCGGAAGAGAAAATCAATGATTTTTTCTATCCTGATATTACCGATGATGAATTATTCGGCTATCTGACCCGGTATACAATGGAATGTTTTTTTGATTTCGATAAAGTTACTGGTATCCGGCAACAGATAGAAGATTTGCAGTCTGGTATTGTAATAGTCTATGGGGTTGGTGCGGCCTATCTTTGTGAACATCCTGATTTGTTGATTTATGCCGATATGGCAAGATGGGAGATACAGTCCAGATTCCGTAAAAATGAAATATCAAATATAGGTGTCAACAATAAAGAAGAACGAACCTCCTTGCAGTATAAAAGAGCTTTTTTCGTAGATTGGAGAATATGCGATAGGCACAAAAAGATGCTGATGGCAAAGGTGGATTATGTTTTGGATACGAACCGGCGCAATCATCCTAAGATGATTACAGGCAAAGCGATGTTTGAGGGATTGGAGAAAGCGGTAAATGGTCCGTTTCGTGTAGTTCCCTTTTTTGATCCGGGGCCTTGGGGAGGACAGTGGATGAAAGATGTTTGCGATTTAGAACGGACGATGCCTAATTATGCTTGGTGTTTTGACTGTGTACCTGAAGAAAACAGTCTGTTGTTGGCCTTTGGGGATGAGAAAGTGGAAATACCGTCAATTGATTTGATTTTTGCTTATCCCCGACAGTTATTGGGTGATGCTGTGTATGGCAGGTTTGGTGATGAGTTTCCAATACGGTTTGACTTTCTTGATACGATAGAAGGCGGCAATCTAAGCTTACAAGTTCATCCTTTGACTGAATATATACAACAGAAATTTGGGATGCATTATACGCAGGATGAGAGCTACTATATTTTGGATGCTAAGGAGGGGGCAACTGTATATTTGGGTTTGAAGGATAATATTAAACCGGAGGAGATGCTTGATGAATTGGAAAAATCGCAAAGGACTGGTGAATTTGAAGTGGAGAAGTATGTAGGTATTTATCCGGCAAAGAAGCATGATCATTTTTTAATTCCGGCTGGTACGGTACATTGTTCGGGAAGGAATAGCATGGTACTTGAGATTAGTGCAACCCCATACATCTTTACATTTAAGTTGTGGGATTGGGGACGGATGGGACTGGATGGCAGACCGCGTCCGATTAATATAGCTCATGGGGCTAATGTGATACAATGGAATAGAACGGAGTCTTGGGTGAAAGAAGAACTGATAAACAAGGTCTCTGTTATTGGTGAAGGAGATTCTTGGCGTGAAGAAAAGACGGGACTTCATGAATGGGAATTTATAGAAACAAGAAGACATTGGTTCACGGACAAAGTTTTGCATAAGAATGAGTCGGGTGTTAATGTTCTGAATCTGATTGAGGGACGTTCGGTGATAGTGGAAAGTCCTATAGGACAATTTTCTCCGTTTGTTGTCCATTATGCGGAAACTTTTATTATTCCTGCTGCCATAAAGGAATATACAATAAAACCTTATGGGGAGTCTGAAGGAATGGAATGTGGAACAATTAAAGCTTTTGTAAGACATCATGCATAAAGATAATTTTGATAAGGGGATTGATATAGGGATAACAGAAAATCCGTTAGGTTTTATTTATGGTAAGGACGTTTTTGGCCCGACAGTAGAAAACCGGTGGTTGGATGATATCCGGTCTAGTTTGTTGGATCCGAAATGTGAAGGACCGGATATTGTCTATTCTATAGCTATGGATGTGGGTAAGACTGTTCATAAAGCGCTTTTGCAAAAACAGCATTTGCTTTTTGGAGTAGTGGCTTATGCCAAAGGAAGTTTGGGAATGGAACCCATTCGCAGTCAGGGACATATTCATAAGGTCTCACCTTTTAGTCAATGGTCCACTCCAGAGGTTTATGAGATATGGAATGGAGAGGCGGTCATTTACATGCAAGAGTCGGCTACAGATGAACCGGGGAGGTGTTATGCTGTTTATGCACAGCCTGGCGATGTGGTGGTGGTCCCTCCATATTGGGTACATGCTACCATTAGTACGAATGCAGATGAATCTCTTGTGTTTGGTGCATGGTGTGACCGTGAATATGGTTTTGAATATGCTGAGATTCGTCGTCATAAAGGTATTGCATGGTATCCTGTTTTTGAGGGTGATGGATTGAAGTGGATCAGAAATACAAACTATCATTTTTCGGAACTGGTAAGAAAGGCTCCAAGAGAGTATCATGATTTAGGTATTGGGAAAGGTAAATCCATTTATAAAATTTTTGAAGATGCTCCGGATACTTTCTTATATGTTCCGAATCCGTCAGTGAAAAAGGAAGTTTGGATAAGTTTTGAACCCTAAAATATAAGTTTAATATGAAAAACAGACATATAATATTTTTAATAGCTACAGTTGTAGCAACAGGAGGATTGCTTTTCGGCTTTGATACTGGGGTAATTTCAGGAGCGATTCCATTTCTTCAGTCAGATTGGGGAATAGATAATAATGATGTTGAATGGATTACGGCAGCTGGTTTGTTGGGAGCTATGTTGGGGGCTGTATGTTGTGGGCGTTTATCTGATATATTTGGAAGAAGAAAAATCATATTGGTTTCTGCTGTGATATTTGCAGTGGGAGCGTTATGGTCAGGACTGGCAACGGATTTGAAGAGCTTGGTTTTTTCTCGTCTGTTTCTTGGTATAGCTATAGGTGTGGCATCATTTACTGTTCCATTGTATATAGCAGAAATTGCTCCAGCTAAATCCAGGGGACGTCTGGTTTCAATGTTTCAGTTAATGGTTACAATAGGTATTTTACTTTCATACATGTCAGATACCTTTTGGGCTGATGAAAACAAGTTGGATTGTTGGAGATGGATGTTTTGGGCAGGTGTCGTACCGGCTTTGGTATTACTGGTAGGTATGTGTTTTGTGCCTGAAACACCTCGGTGGCTGTTGAGTAAAGGACGGTTGAAAGAATGTAGGAAAGTGTTGCAGAAAATAGAACCGGAAAATACAGTAAATGATTTAATTGGACAAATGGAGGTGGAAATAGAGAAAGATAGGAATAGTGCGGTAGGATGGCGATATTTGATGCAGCCTTGGTTGAGAACTCCTCTAATGATTGCTGTTTGTATTATGTTTTTTCAACAGTTTGTAGGTATTAACACAGTTATTTATTATAGTCCGAAGATTTTCCTGATGGCAGGATTTGAAAGTACACTCTCTGCTATTTGGGCTTCTGTAGGTATTGGAATTGTAAATGTTGTATTTACAGTGATTTCTCTTTATTTAGTGGATAGAATCGGACGACGAAAGTTGTATTTTATTGGTCTGTCAGGAATTGCCTTTTCTGTTTTGTGCCTTAGTGCTTGTTTTATTTATGCTAATCAGTTGGGCGAAATCGGAAGGTGGTTAATGGTCATTTTTATGTTTGGATATGTTGCATTTTTTGCAATTAGTATTGGACCTTTGGGATGGTTGGTCATTTCCGAGATATTTCCGCAGAAAGTACGGGGATTGGGGACTTCGATAGGTTCATTGGCTGTATGGATATTTAATTGCATTGTCTCCTTTACTTTCTTTAAGATTATAGATTTTTTTTCTATACCAGGTACCGAAATTGTTGTTGGACAAACGACTTCTGAGAATCCGGCAGGTGCATTTTTTCTTTATGGATTTATTGCCGTGTTGGGTTTGGTATGGGGGTATTTATTCTTGCCGGAGACAAAAGGGTTATCATTGGAGGAGATTGAACAGAAATGGAGAAAAAATAGAGAATGTTGAAGGAATAAATCATTAAAAAAATGATATATGAAAAATGGATTTTATTTTTTAGGTCTATGTATCTGCTTGTGTTTATGGGCTTCTTGCTCCAGTATGGAAGAAGTACGTGATTATAATGAAAAATATACGGGAGAGTATACGAGCAGGATTGCTTTCCCTATTGGGGGATTGGGGACGGGAATGTTTTGTGTAGAAGGTAGTGGTGCAATTTCTAATATGAATATTAGGCATAAAACTGAGATGTTGAATGAACCGACAATGTTTGCCGGATTATATTTGAAAGGGGTAGATAATGGTAGTATTGTTGTGGAAGGACAAGTACCGGATTGGAAAAAATTTGGCCAACCACAGTCAACAAAAGGATACGGCGGCACGTGGGGATTACCTCGATTTAAAGATTGTGATTTTGAAGTAAAATTCCCTTTTGCCAAATTGAGAATGAGTGACGATGAACTGAAGATGGACGTGACAATGAAGGTTTGGAATCCATTTATTCCTACAGATGAAAATAACTCAGGGCTTCCAGTTGCTGGTTTTGAATATACGTTTAAAAATAAATATGCTAAAGAAGTAGAAGCCATATTTTCTTATAATTCAAAGAACTTTGTAGATATTCGTAATGGAGGAGCATCTATTAGGCCAATTGAAAATGGTTTTATAATATCACAGAAAGGAACAGAAACGCAGCCGTTTCATCAGGCTGATTTTGCAATCTTTACAGATGAACCGGAAACTAAGGTTAATTATTGTTGGTTTAGAGGATGGTCTTTTGACTCATTCACGATGTGCTGGAATGAGATGAGCAGTGGGGTAATTAAAGAAAATCCTGCTAATATGGCGGATGCTCCCGGAGCTTCCTTGTATGTACCGTTTAGATTGCAACCGGGAGAGTCAAAGACAATCCGTTTATATATGGCATGGTACGTTCCTTTCTCATTAGTTCGTGAGGGATTGGAACCGATTGATGATGTAGATGTACCTATCGTACCTGTAGTTAATGAAAGAGGAGAGCCCGCAGGCTATATTGATACTTCCATTCAGTTGTCCGATAAATACCGTCCCTGGTATAGCAGTAGATTTGCAAATATAGAGGAAGTCGCAGACTATTGGATGAAAAATTATAATACGTTGAAAGAAAAAACAGAGCTGTTTACTGATGCATTTTATGCTACAACTTTGCCTGCTGAAGTTGTTGAAGCTGTTGCTGCTAATCTTACTATATTAAAATCACCTACGATTTTTCGGCAATACGATGGTCGGATGTGGAATTGGGAAGGTTGCGGTAATGAATATGGCTCTTGCTATGGTTCTTGTACACATGTTTGGAATTATGCTCAAGCTATACCTCATTTGTTTCCTAAAATGGAAAGAACACTGAGGGAAACGGAATTTTTTGTTAGTCAAGCTAAGAATGGGCACCAAGCATTTCGCTCTGCACTTCCTATCCGACCCATCAGACATAATTTTCATGCAGCAGCTGATGGGCAGTTAGGTGGTATTATGAAAGTATACCGTGATTGGCATATATATGGTAATGACGAATGGTTGAAGTTGATTTATTCATACGTACAGAATAGTCTTGATTATTGCATTAATACGTGGGATCCTAAAAGGAAAGGTGTTATAGAGGAACCTCATCATAATACTTATGACATTGAATTTTGGGGGCCTAGTGGTATGATTAATAGTTACTATACTGGCGCATTACAAGCATTTGTTGCTATGGGTGAACATTTGGAGAAAGATATGACAGAATATAGAGAGTTGCTAGATAAGAGTATTGACTACATGGAAAATCAATTGTACGACGGTGAATATTTTATTCAAAATATTCGTTGGAAGGAGTTGCAGGCTTCTGATCCGACGAAAGTACAGTCTGTCAATTCTAATTATTCGAAAGAGGGTTTGGATTTATTGGAAAAGGAAGGGCCGAAATATCAATACGGAAAAGGCTGTTTATCTGATGGAGTAGTAGGAGCATGGCTTTCTTTGGTCTGTGGACTGGACGAGGCTATAGATAGAAAGAAAATATTAAGTCATTTATTGTCTGTTCATAAATATAATTTAAAGAGGAATCTCAGAAAACATGTAAATCCTCAGCGCTCGACTTTTGCTTTAGGTGATGAAGGAGGCTTATTATTATGTTCATGGCCCAAAGGAGGAAAGTTACAACTTCCTTTTGTTTACTCCAATGAGGTATGGACAGGTATTGAATATCAAGTGGCTTCTCATTTGATGTTTGAAGGTGAGGTTGAGAAAGGACTTGATATTGTCCGTACTTGTCGTGATCGGTATGATGGAAGAGTACGTAACCCATTTAATGAATATGAATGTGGGGCATGGTATGCCCGTGCAATGTCTAGTTATGCTATGCTCCAAGCTTTGACTGGAATACAGTATGATGCAGTGGATTCTACTTTATATATTGATTCAAGGATAGGTGATGATTTTACGTCTTTTTTGTCGACGGAAACAGGTTTTGGTAATGTTGGTCTAAAAGATGGTAAACCTTTCATTGAGGTGAAATATGGGAAGATTGATGTGAAAAAGTGCTTTGTTTCTGACATAGAAACAGATTTTGTTAATTGATAGAGAAAGGAGGAATAATGGAAATAAGAAGAAAGTAATTATACAGTGGTGAATCTAATAATAGTTTGAAACACAAATAATCAAAAAAAATGAAAACAATAGACATTAAATCTAATAGCAGGATATTACATTGGGCATTTTATATTTTCCTTTTTACTGTTTTGAGTGTGGGAAGTGTATATGCATCGGAAGATACTCCGTCTGTATTATCCACTAATCAATCAGAAAAGAAAACAGTAAAAGGAAATGTGATGGATGAATATGGACAACCATTGGTGGGGGTAGCTGTACAAGTTAAAGGAACTTCATTAGGTGTTGTTACTGATTTGGATGGAAATTTTAGTTTTAGTATTCCAGTTGATAGTCGTGCCTTGTTATTTTCTTATTTGGGAATGAAAACTCAAGAGGTATCTGCCAATAAGAGTAACTATAAAATAGTGATGGTAGAGGATGCCACCCAAATGGAGGAAGTTGTAGTCATTGGGTATGGTTCTCAGTCTCGTGAGAAGATTACGACATCTGTGACCAAGCTTGATAAAGAGGCTTTGAAGAATGTACCCTATGCAAATGCAGCTTCAGCCTTACAAGGTACAGTGTCTGGTGTACGTGTGCAAAGTATTTCAGGGCAACCAGGTGCAGAACCTCGTATTATAGTCCGTGGTGGTACTTCCATTAATAATCCTAATGGTGCTACTCCACTATATATTATTGATGGTGTTATGAGGGCGAATATGGTTCATATAGCTTCGGAAGATATTGAATCCATCCAAATTCTGAAAGATGCTGCTGCTACTTCTATTTATGGAGCCCAAGGTTCAAATGGTGTTGTAATTGTTACTACTAAAAAGGGGAAGGCCGGTAAAACCAGAGTTGAATATAGATATAATCTGACAATTTCTGATATTGGTAAAAAATATGAATTTGCCAATGCTGAAGAATTTTTGACCCTTATGAGGAAAGGTATGATTTCACCAGCGAAATTTGGAAAAGCTACCGAACAAAGATTGATAGGACATTTAGGTTATGGAACAGGAAATGATCTGACTAATAATACTGCCTTCTCTACTCAATACTTGACTGATGAGAATCGCTATAAATTAGATCAAGGGTGGAAATCAATGCCAGATCCAGTAGATCCGAGTAAGACATTGTTATACTCAGATACTGATTTTCAGGATAAAATTTATCGTACTGGTTTTTCTCATAATCACCATATTGAAGTTTCAGGTGGAACGGAAAAGGCTACCTTTAATATGGGATTAGGGTATATGACTAATGAAGGAACTGTTATTACAACTTCATATAAACGGTATAATTTTAGTTTGAATGGTTCTTTGCAAGCACGGGATAATTTGAAAATTTCAGCTAGAACTACTTATTCAAACTCGTTTACGTATGGTTCTCCATTAGCTGCAGATGCAACATTCTATCGTTCACCGGCTGCCTCACCTACCACTAAATTCAGATTTGAAGATGGTAGTCTGGCTCCAGGAGCTGCCCAGTATCTGGGAAATGCTGTATATCATATGAACAAGGCACAAAGAGAGTATGACTATCAGAATTTATCAATAGGAGTAGATGCAGATTGGACTATATTGCCAGGATTGTCTTTCAAACCAGCTCTTTCTTTATTTGAAGTGAACAGTAATAACTATACTTTTTGGGATGCTTTTTGGAATGGACCGAGAGATTATATAACTACAAGAAATGCAAATGCTGATACTTACAAATGGCGGCAATATCAGGCAGATGCTGTATTCAACTATGTTAAATCTTTCAATGAAAAACACAATTTGAATGTAACAGCTGGTTATGCTTATTATTTTAGGAAAGAGGCCCGTTTAGCAGCTGCTGGTAGAGGTGCTTCTACTGATTTGATTCCTACTTTGAATGCCTCAAGTGTTCCTGTAAGTGTGAGTAGTTCTATTACAGAGCGATCTATACAAGGTATTTTTGCTCGTATAGGGTATGATTATAAGGATAAATATTTGATTTCTGTATCTGCAAGATATGACGGTGCTTCCAATTTGGGTACGAACAACAAATGGGGATTTTTTCCTGGCGTGTCATTAGGGTGGCATGTGGATAAAGAAAAGTTCTGGTCATTTATGCCTGAGAATCTAATGCGTCTGAAATTGCGTGCCAGCTATGGAGTAAATGGTAATATTTCAGGCTTGGGGGATTATACGGCTCAAGGTAGTTATAGTGTAGGATCTAAATATTTAGGTAATGCAGGTATCACTATGGGAACTATGGCAAATCAAGACTTGAGTTGGGAGGAGTCTAAGACATTTGATATCGGTACTGATATTTCCTTTTTTAATAATCGGTTAAACTTTATCTTTGATTATTTCAATCGTACCACAGATAATTTGCTGACAAATCGCACTTTACCTCATTCTACAGGCTTTGGCTCTATTTTCACTAATTTAGGGCGTTTACAAAATAGAGGTATTGAGTTGGAAATGAATGCAAGAATATTACCGGTATCCAGTTCTATTCAATGGTCATTAGGTTTTAATGCCTCGAAGGTGACCAATAAAATATTGAAGCTGCCAGATAATGGGGTTGAAAATAATCGGATTGGTGGTGAGTACATTTGGGATGCTAAACTGGGTAAACATACTTGGCAAGGTGGTTTACAGGAAGGAGGACGAATTGGAGATTTGTTTGCCTATAAGATGATAGGTGTATATTCTACTGATGAGGAAGCACAGAATGCTAATGAGCCGATAGATAATGTTATTACAGTCCCTGATAAAACCAAATATGGTGGTGATGCAAAGTGGCAAGATACTGATGGTAATGGTGTGATTGACAGTAAAGACCGTGTATATGTTGGTAATATTTATCCGGATTGGACTGGGGGTATTAATACTTCTCTATCTTATAAAGGGTTCGATTTGTATTGCAGACTTGATTTTACATTGGGTCATACCATATATAATTTTGCCAAAGGCTTTTTGGATTATAATTGGCAGGGTGATAATAATATGACGAAAGATGTCGTAAATCGCTCCTGGAAAGAACAAGGTGACAAAGCGGACATGCCGAGATTCTATTGGCATGGTGATCGTGGACAGCAGAATGCTATCCGAGGTAGCTCTTTGTATCATGAATCAGGAGATTTTCTAGCCATTAGAGAAGTTTCTTTAAGTTATACAGTTCCTGCAAATATCATACAAAAGATTCGTTTAAGCGGACTTCGGTTTACGGTTACGGGAAATAATCTGCACTATTTTACTAAATATTCTGGTCTTAATCCAGAAGAAGGTGGACAGGATAATGGTAGATATGCTATGCCGAGAAATATTATTTTTAGTGCAAATGTATCATTTTAATAAAGTAAAGTTATGAAAATTAGAAATATAATAAATAGTACAATAGCTTTGTTTATGGTCCTGACATTTGCTTCTTGTGATGCACTAGACCTTAAGCCAATAAGCTTTATAACGAATGAATCTTTCTGGCAGACAGAAGATGACGTGAAGGGTGCGTTAAATGGTATTTATGTCCAGTTACGAGGAGCTGCTGAACATGATTTGTATATATTGGGGGAAGCGCGTAGCGAAATACTGACTGTAGGTATCGGTGGATATGGCGGATATGATATTTATTATTATAATACGTTGACACAAGCTAATATGCCTATATCCTGGATACGTTATTATCAGATAGTCAATTCATGCAATCTTCTTTTAAAGTATGCTCCCAATGTGACTTTTAATAACGAGACTTCCCGCAATAAAATGTTGGCTCAAGCTTATACAATGAGGGCTTTCATGTATTTTGTGATGACTCGTACATGGGGGGATTTGATAATCCATACAGATCCTATTGAAAACACAAATTCAGAAGTCCTTTATAAAGAAAGAAGACCCCAAACGGAAGTTTTCCAACTGATAAAAGATGATTTGGAGAAAGCTTTGTCTTTATATCCGGATGACAATTTCGGTGATCAAAGAGCTATGTGGTCAAAACCGGCAACATTGGCTTTGAAAGCTGAAGTATATCTTTGGAGTGGAAAAAAAATGAATGGTGGAAGCAGTGATATTGAAACTGCATTAAATGCTTTGAATTCAATTAAAACGGATAAGCTTCGTTTACAGCCGGATTTTGCTGATGTATTTGCTTATGATAATAAGGGTAATGATGAAATCTTGATGAGTGTTAGATTTCAGGATTTGGAATCTGGTATTAACTATTTCAGATATATGTGGATACATGCGAGTGCTGTTCCTGGAGATGCTCCTCAAGAGGTAAAGGATATAGTTTATCCGATAGGGCCGGGACAAGGTATTATAGTAGCTTCGGACGAGTATAGAAAGCAATATACAGAAGATGATACTCGAAAAAATGCTTCTTTTCTTGAGATTTATTCTAAAGATCAGGAAACTGGAGAAAATAAATTTTATGTTAGTGTAGTATTAAAAGGTAAAGGCTTGGTGCGAGATGGTGATCGTATTTTTGCAGATGATATCATATTGTACCGTTATGCTGATATTTTATTAATGAAGGCTGAGGCTAAAAATGCTTTGGGACAAGATCCTTCTGCAGAAATTAATGAGGTCAGGAAACGTGCATATAAAGACAAGTATGAAGAGCATATTTATGTGAATAGCACAAAAGAGGCGAATGATGCAGCTATCTTGAAAGAAAGACTTTTAGAATTGGCTTTTGAAGGTAAAAGGTGGTGGGATTTGGTACGTTTTGACAAAGCCTTTGATTTGGTTCCTTCTTTGAGAGAGCATAAGGGGGAAGATTATATGATGCTGTTCCCCATTCCTTTGTCAACAATAAGCGTGGAGCCGAAAGTTACTCAAAATCCTGGTTGGGATAAATAAAGTATATTATTGAAATCTTTCCAATATGTTGTAACTTTACAGCATATTGGAAAGATTGATAAACGAACATAATAAAATTATATATGAAAAAGTCTATATTTCTCTTTTATTGTCTGCTTGTCCACTTGTGTTCTGCGACAACATTATTTGCTCAACAGAATGACGTTTTGATACCAGGTGTCAAGAAAATAAAGGATGTAATAATATATAAGGATACCATGTTTTACTCCGCTTTTCCTTCAGCTGTAAAATTATCGAATGGAGAGATACTGGTATCGTTCAGAAGAGCTCCAGACCGTAAAGTCTTTAAGGAGAAGAAGAATAATCATTTGGACCCGAATAGTTATCTGGTAGTAGTGAGATCCAAAGATGGCGAACATTGGACCAAGGAACCGGAACTGCTTTATGCCCATCCGTTTGGAGGCTCACAAGATCCATGTTTGTTGAAGTTGAAAGATGGAACACTGCTATGTGCTAGTTATTTGTGGACATTTATTCGTCCGGATGGTTTAGCTGTTCTTAAGAAACCGTTCGTACAGAATACAGACGCTGTTTTTGCAGGAGGATATTTGCTCCGTTCTTATGATGATGGTAGAACTTGGAATGATTTGATTATACCTTGTAGCGTTCCGTCTGAAATAAATTATAGTGGATTGGGAGGTAAATTGCCGGCTTATAATCGTGGCGCTTTGTATGAAGGAAAAGATGGACGTATTTTTTGGGCAGTAGTAGCTTCTGATACAGAAGCTTTAAGAAATACGTCGGTCTATTTGCTTATATCCAAAGATAAAGGAAAAACATGGGAATACGGTACGAAAATTGCTAAAGATAAAAAGGTCTCGTTTAATGAGACTTCCATGTATGAAACGCCTAATGGGGATTTGATTGCTTTTATGCGTTCGGAAGCGTTTGGTGACCAAGCTTGTATTGCACGGTCCATAGATGGTGGGAAAACATTTGGTGAATGGAAAAGTATGGGGTTCAAAGGACATCCTCTCCAGGCAATGAGGCTGCCAGACAATAGAGTTTTGTTGACATATGGTTATCGTCATGAACCTTGTGGAGTTAGAGCCAGAATTCTTAATGCAGAATGTACAGATTTTGCCACGGCTCCTGAGATTATCATAAGAGATGATGCGGATGATGGAGATGTCGGATATACATGGGCTGTACAGCTGGATGAGAAGAGGGTATTGGTGGTATACTATATAAACTTTGACAGAGCCAAAGGTACTAGACATATACAAGGCTCTATTTTAGAGATTGAACCGCAAGGATAATTGTTAATACATAATATGATGAAGAGAAAACAAATTCCGGGCAATATGGATTCCAGCCCTCAAAAGATGTCTCGTCGTAAAGCATTGGCTACTATGGCAGGTGCCGTAGGATTGGCAGCATTACCTGGTGTAGGGCATGCATTGAATCCCATCAAGAAAGAACGGAGAGACATTCAAACCTCTGCTTTTACATCTATCCATACTATGCGTAACGCTGTATCTCGTCAGTTTACGACTTTTGACTTGAATACTAAGATTAAAGCCCATTTGGTTGGACCGGGTGAGAAATCTGTACTGGTAGATCACACTTCTCCTGGTGTAATTACCCGTATGTGGTTTACTATTAATGGTTGGTTTTGGGAAAATTGGGATTTAAGTAAGGAGCGGTGGCCTGATCCTACTATTTTGAAAATGCTGATTTTGCGTATTTATTGGGATGGTGAGGACTATCCTTCTGTAGAATGTCCGATTGGTGACTTCTTTGGTATAGGGCATTGTGAATATAAGCATTATATGTCCAAATATATAGGTATGTCCAGTGGAGGTTTCTATTGTTATTTTCCGATGCCATTTAAAAAGGTAAGGATAGAAGTGGAAAATCTTCATCACCGTTTGACTACAAGCGTTTTCTTAAATGCCAATTATGATCAATTGGAGAGTTTACCTGAGGGTATGGGACGATTCCATTGTTTATATAATGCTGGTACCAATCCTGGTTATGAACCATTAACCATATTGCAGACTAAAGGACATGGACATTTTATTGGCTGTTCCTTGTCCATGCAGAGTTGGCTTCCAAACTACTTGGGATATTTGGAAGCACCCGAGTTTATTTATATCGATACGGAAGACAAAAGTGTACCGACTATAGTTGGTTCTGGACTTGAAGATTATTTTAATGGTGGCTGGTATTTTAGGGAAGGTGAATTCTGTGGAGAGTTGCATGGAGTTCCTATAAAGGATCCGCTCCGTTCGATGGTGAGTATGTATCGTTATCATGAGCAAGATGCAATCTGTTTCAATGAAAGTTTTATTTTTGATTTTATAAATCCCCGTAAACCGGAGCAGACCCGGCCCTTTAAATTCTCTTCGGCGGCTTTCTGGTATCAAGACAAAGCTGTACCTCTGGCGTTCAAATTACCAGAGAAAGAAAAGTTGGTTGATTGGTATAGAATGCGTGATACAGACCATCAAGCTATACCATAAGATTGATATTTATATTTACTTTTTGAATTACTGAAATATGTTACTTGAAGATAGGATTTTGAAAAAATGGTTATTACCTTTTATATTGTCGGTTCTTATTGCCGTAGATTCCATGGCTCAATGCATTCCGGTGTACAAGGATTCTAGTATGTCTGTTGAACGACGGGTTACAGATTTATTGGGCAGAATGACATTACGAGAAAAAATAGCACAATTAAGTCATTTGCATGGTTATCAATTATACAATGGTCAAGAGGTGGATTACCAAAAATTAAGAGATGCAGCTGGTGATATTAGTTACGGCTGTATTGAGGGATTCAATCTTACTGGTGAAAATGTGCGGAAAGCATTTCATGCAATTCAGAAATATATGGTTGAAGAGACACGCTTGGGAATCCCAGTTTTTACAGTAACTGAGTCTTTACATGGCTCGGTACATGATGGTTCTACCATTTTTCCTCAATCTGTAGCCGTTGGTAGTACTTTTAATTTAGATTTGGCTTATCAGATGACTAAAGCAATTGCTACAGAATTAAGGTCCCAAGGGGTAATTCAGACTCTTTCACCAGGATTGGATGTTGTTCGGGATTTGCGATGGGGGCGTGTTGAGGAATCGTTTGGTGAAGATCCTTGGCTAGTGGGACAGATGGGGATTGCACAAGTGAAAGGTTATATTGACGGAGGAATATCTCCAATGTTGAAACCTTTTGGACCGGGAGGAGCTCCTTTGGGAGGGCTGAACTTGGCTTCAGTTGAGAGTGGAGAACGGGATATACGTAATATCCATATCAAGCCGTATGAGATGGCTGTTCGGAATACGGAAGTGAAGGCGGTGATGACCTCCTATAATTCTTGGAATGGCATCCCTAATTCTGCTTCTTCTTATTTACTGACGAATATTTTACGCAATGAATGGGGATTCAAAGGATATGTATATTCCGATTGGGGGGCAGTGGCTATGTTGAAGGATTTTCAGCATACAGCTAAGGATGATAGTGAAGCGGCTATCCAAGCCTTGACTGCGGGGGTGGACTTGGAAGCTTCCAGTAATTGCTATTGGGCTTTGGAGCAATTGATAGAGCAAGGCAGGTTTGATGAAAAATATGTGGATTTGGCTGTTGGACGTATCTTACGTGTTAAATTTGAATTAGGATTGTTCGAGAATCCATATCAGGGCGCTGACATGCCGGGAGTAGCCATGCGTACTAAAGAAGCGGTGGAGCTATCGCGCAGAGTGGCTGATGAATCGATTGTTTTATTGAAGAATGAAAATACTCTTTTACCCTTAAATTTGAATAAAATAAAATCATTAGCAGTGATTGGGCCGAATGCTAATCAAGTACAGTTCGGGGATTATACATGGAGCCGGAGTAATAAAGATGGGGTTACTCCACTTGAAGGCCTAAAGAAACGGGTTGGAAATAAGATAAAAATAAATTATGCGGCAGGATGTGATCTTATTACAGATAATAAATCCGGATTTGATGAAGCTGTAGCTGCTGTAAAAGCGAGTGACATGGCTGTTGTATTTGTTGGTTCTTCTAGTGCTTCACTGGCACGTGACTATTCAGATGCTACATGTGGGGAGGGGTTTGACCTCTCTTCTCTGGATCTGACAGGTGTACAAGAAGAATTGGTGGAAGAAATCTATGCAATAGGAAAACCAGTTATAGTTGTATTGGTTACAGGTAAGCCTTTTTCTATTTCTTGGATAAAAGAACATATTCCAGCCATAGTTGTACAATGGTACGGTGGTGAGAAAGCTGGAGATGCAATAGCTGATATGTTATTGGGAAATATTAATCCTTCAGCCAAACTTCCATTCTCGTTTCCGCAGAGCGTAGGACATTTACCGGTTTTTTATAATCATTTGCCAACGGACAAAGGATTCTATCGTCGTCCTGGTAGACCAAATGAACCTGGACGTGATTATGTTTTTTCTTCACCAGCTCCGTTATGGTCTTTTGGGCATGGATTGAGTTATACTACATTTGAGTATTTGAATGCTCATTATTCTGCAGAGTTATTACATCCATCTGATACCTTGATTGTCAGTGTATCTTTGAAGAATACGGGTAGTGTAGCGGGAAAGGAGGTAGTACAGCTTTATGTTCGAGATGTGGTCAGTTCGGTTGTGACTCCAGTCAAGCAACTGAAGGCATTCTCAAAACCATTCTTACAACCAGGCGAAATGCAGACAGTTGTTTTGAAGCTACCAATACAAGAATTGGCCTTATATGATTTGAGCATGAAAAAAGTAGTAGAAGAAGGGGAGTATGAAATACAGATAGGAACAGCCTCAGATGATATCAGATTACGAAGGACAATCTTTGTTGGCAGACAGCCGGTGACTAGTAATAGTCTTGGTCATAACGACTTCTGCATGGATGAAATTGTGAAGAATCCAGGAAGAAAGATAAAGGTTGCTGGTTGTGTCAGAGATGTACAAGCAACCCCTATAAGTGGAATTGAAATCAAATCTAATTATTCTGGTAGAACGGTTATAAGTAAGGAAGGCGGAAGATATTCCATTCTGACTGTAGAAAACGATGTGCTAACGATTTCTGCCAAAGGATTCGAGACAGTAAATATCAAGGTGAATAAACAAAAGGATATAGATATAAAATTGAATTACAGTCATGATTAAACACGAAATCAGATGGGAATACATATTGGTAATATGTATTATTCTCGGTACGTTACCTTGTAATGCACAGTCAGTAATTCCTATGCCAAAAGAAATGGTGATGGGAGAAGGTTCTTGGGATGTATCTGCCGATACACGTATAAATTACAGTAATGATGCGCTTACCAAAACAGTCAGTCTCTTTAATAATTATTTAGATGGACGGTTTGGGGTGACTTTGAAGAAAGGATCGAAAGGAAAGAATGCCATTCATTTGCAGATAGACAAGAAAATGCCTTTAGAGGCATATTCATTAGTTGTGGATGATAAGGGAGTAACAATCAAGGGAAGTGAAGCTGGAATATTTTATGGAATTCAGACATTGCAGCAGTTACTTGTTGATAAGGGAAATGGATGCATACAGCTTCCGTATATTATGATAAATGATGAACCCCGTTTTGGTTATCGTGGTTTGATGTTGGATGTTGCACGTTATTTTTACTCAGTGGAATATGTAAAAGAGTATATAGATTTAATGGCTCGTTATAAAATAAATAGATTCCATTGGCATTTGACAGAAGATGCCGGGTGGCGTATTGAAATAAAAAAGTATCCAGAATTGACCAAAATTGGGGCATGGCGTAATAGTACTCAGTGGGGGCATAATCCGACAGAACAAGATCGTATTCCACATGGAGGATTCTATACTCAGGAGCAGATTAAGGAGATTATCCAATATGCGGCAGATAGGTACATCACTATTGTTCCGGAGATCGATTTACCAGGACATACAATGTCTGTTTTAGCTACATATCCGGAGCTGTCTTGCACGGGCGGACCATTTCGGATACCGGAAACTTGGGGTATTAAGGAGGAAGTTCTTTGTCTCGGTAATGATAAAACCTATCGGTTTGTAGAAGATGTTTTATCTGAGGTGATAGATTTGTTTCCCGGTGAGTATATTCATATAGGCGGTGATGAGGCACCTAAAAGACGTTGGAAAGAATGTCCGAAGTGTCAACGACGCATTAAGGAAAATAAATTGAAAGATGAACATGAATTACAAAGTTACTTCATCCATCATTTGGATGAATTTGTAACGGGGAAGGGGCGAAAAATCATTGGTTGGGATGAAATCTTAGAAGGTGGTCTGGCACCGAATGCTGCTGTAATGAGCTGGAGAGGAGAAAACGGTGGAATTGCTGCAGCGGGAATGGGGCATAAAGTGGTGATGGCTCCCAATAACTATATGTATATTGATTATTATCAGAGTGAGGATTATACTAATGAGCCTTTAAATATAGGAGGACTGGTTACGTTGGAACATATCTACAGCTATGAACCTTATACGCCTAAGCTTACAAAAGAGCAATGCGGTTATATAATGGGGGTACAAGCTAATGTTTGGGGAGAATTTATACATCATCCTGATAAAGTGAACTATATGGCATATCCTCGGGCTATGGCCCTTTCAGAAATAGGTTGGTCACCTGCGGAAAAGAAGAATTATGCAGATTTCCGTGAAAGATTAGCGGGATGTTTGGCTGAACTGGATAGACAAGGGGTTACTTTCCGTATTCCCGAACCGATTGGTTGGGATAAAGCTATTGTTAGAGGCGGTAACGCGATAGTGGATTTGAAGCCGTCAGTAGAGGGTGCTGATATATATTATACCACAGATGGTACCGATCCTCGTTTATATGGAAAACTCTATACGGATACATTGCAGTTACCTTTATCTTTCAGTGGAGTAAATATAAAATGTTATCTCCGCCTTTCTTCCGGTAGAAGTAGTGCTGTTTATACAGTTGTAGCTCCTGATACAAAATAAAAAAATGATAATAAATACAGTATTTATGACGAAATATTTATTAATATGTCTGGTAGTTTGTGCACTGATTTTTCAAGGGTGCTGGCATCATGAGAGTGCGGTTGAACGTGGCTATAATGAGAAGTATATAGGTGAATATACGCGTAAAATAGCTTTCCCTATAGGAGGTATAGGCACGGGCATGTTCTGTATTGAAGGAACAGGAGCATTGAGTAATATGTCTATACGTCATAGACCGAATGTTTTCAATGAACCAACGATGTTTGCTGCAATTCATGTGAAAGGTTATGAGTATGGTACACGCATTCTGGAAGGGCCGGTTCCAGAATGGAAAAAATTTGGTGCTCCTAATTCCAGCCGTGGAGACGGCAGCTCATGGGGAATGCCCCGGTTTAAGGAGTATAGTTTCCAGTCACGTTTCCCTTTTGCGGAGGTAGAGTTGGCAGATCAGAATGTCCCTATAGATGTGAAACTGGTTGCCTGGAATCCATTTATACCAACGGATGAAGATAATTCAAGTCTACCGGTTGCTGGGTTTGAATATGAGTTTCATAATACCAGTAATGAGGAAGTACAAGCCGTCTTTTCATATAATAGTATGAATTTTATGCAAACTCCGGGTAGAGGTAAAGCGTATATAGATGCAGCAAAGAATGGATTCATTCTAAGACAGACAGGCACAGAGAATGAACCTTTCTGTCAAGGTGATTTTATGATTTATACTGACAATCCCCAGACAGTAGTTAATCATAACTGGTTTCGTGGAGGTTGGTTCGACCCATTGAGCATTTGTTGGGATAACTTGGAAGAGGGCAGAATGGAAGAGAATCCAGCAGGCTTGGAAGGAGCAGTGGGAGCTTCGTTATATGTGCCGTTTACTTTAGCACCTGGTGAGACTCGTAATATAAGGTTGTACATGGCTTGGCATGTCCCTTATTCACAAGAACGAATAGGTGGAATCCCACGTACAGATACTGATATCCCTGATGCACCAGTTTGTCCAGATGAATTGAGTAACTGTTATACTTATGAGAATAATTTTGAAGGGAATTACCGCCCTTGGTATAGCAGTAGGTTTGGCAGTATACAAGATGTTGCAAACTACTGGTTGGATAATTATGATGCATTGAAAAAGAATACTCAGTTGTTCACTGATGCTTTCTATGATTCTACTCTTCCACCTGAAGTTAAGGAGGCTGTTGCTGCTAATTTGAGTATATTGAAATCTACTACAGTACTTCGCCAATACGATGGGCGTATGTGGAATTGGGAGGGAAGTCATGATAATTGGGGCTCTTGTCATGGTTCATGCACGCATGTTTGGAATTATGCGCAAGCTGTATCTCATCTTTTCCCAAAATTAGAACGTACATTACGTGAAACAGAATTTTTTGTGAGCCAGGATAAAAGGGGACATCAAGTGTTCCGTACGAATCTGCCTATCAGTCCTACTGTCCATGATTTTCATTCGGCGGCAGATGGGCAATTAGGAGGTATAATGAAGGTATATCGTGAATGGAGAATTATGGGTGATATAAATTGGCTGAAGATGATGTATCCAGCTGTGAAGAAAAGTATGGATTATTGTATCCGTACTTGGGATCCGAGAGAGGTTGGAGCTGTTGAAGAACCTCACCATAATACGTATGATATAGAGTTTTGGGGCGCGAATGGGATGATTACCAGTTTTTATGTAGGAGCATTACAAGCTATTTGCTTGATGGGTAAAACGGTAGGCGATGATATTTCCCGTTATGAAGAATTGATGAATAAAAGTAAAGCATATTTGGAGAGCAAACTTTTTGATGGAGAGTATTTTATTCAGAACATTCAATGGACTGGATTGGACGCTCCAGACCCAGTTGATGCCCAATCGTTTGTGACCCATTATACGCCAGAAGCTTTAAAAATCCTACAAGAAGAAGGTCCGAAATATCAGTATGGTAAAGGTTGTTTGTCTGACGGAATATTGGGCTCTTGGATGACATTGGTATGTGGAATGCCGGAGGTGGTCGATCGTCTGAAAGTAAAAAGTCATTTGATTTCTGTCCATAAGTATAACTTTAAAAAGAGCTTAAGTAACCATGTCAACCCTCAACGTTCCACCTTTGCATTGGGAGAGGATGGGGGATTATTACTTTGTACCTGGCCGAAAGGTGGTAAGCTAAAATTGCCTTTTGTATACAGTAACGAAGTGTGGACTGGAATTGAATATCAAGTGGCTGCTCATCTTATGTTTGAAGGAGAAGTGGAAAAAGGGCTTGAAATAGTGAGAACTTGCCGTGATCGTTATAATGGTCGTGTTCGTAATCCGTTTAATGAATATGAGTGTGGAGCATGGTATGCTCGTGCAATGGCCAGTTATGCTATGCTAGAAGGCCTTACGGGAATACGCTATGATGCAGTAGACAAAATTTTGTATATAGATTCGCGGATTGGAGATGATTTCACTTCATTCTTGTCTACGGAAACGGGTTTTGGTAATGTTGGACTTAAGGAAGGAAAGCCGTTTATAGATGTGAAATATGGGGTAATAGATGTACAGAAATGTATCGTTTCCGGTAAGGAAATTCAATTATAGTTTGGATAAGGTTCTTGATTATATACAAATTGTGAAATTTGTAGTATTGTAAGATTTACATGTATAGATTAGATGGTTTTATGAGAGTTCTGTGGGGCTGTGATTGTTCCACAGAACTATTTTTATGTTATTTGCAGATTTTTGCAACCAAACTTCATCTTTCTGCGTCTAATAAATAAAAAGAGGAGATTATGAATATGAAAATGAATTTTTCTATGGACGAGATTCGTCTTAAAGTAGAGGAGTATATAAAGAAAGGTAGTCGGGCAGCTGGTCGTCCCGTACTGACAGCTTATTATGTCCTGACTGCTGATTCTACTCCAGAGAGTGAAAGGACAAATATCATGATTGCTTTGGTGGCCATTGTGTTTCCTGCCGGTATAGAAGACCTCTTGGGACAAGTCTTTATGGTAGGGAAGGGATTTGCTGCAATCTATGCTTATAAGAAAATGAAGAAATACATCACTCCACAGATAAAGGATAAGGTAGAGGCAAAATTGGATGAGTGGTTCCATGAGAATGTGATGGAAGTAGTGGAACCGCTTTATCTGGAATAACAGTTCGCCACAAAGATCATACTGATTTGCGCAGATTGAATTTATATCGGGAATTTGTATCTGTGCGAATCAGGTAGTGTAAAATAAACTGTGTCACGCATTATTTATCTCTAGAA
>NZ_QTNE01000015.1:0-122330 GCF_003603495.1 Bacteroides sp. AM41-16
ATCGGTTATAAAAAGAAAAAGCGTCTAGCTAAATCAGGAAAAGACATCACCCCTTGATGAAACGGTCTTTACCTCAGCGTGTAACGACCTTTACCAAATAGTGTAACGGCCTTTACCCAATAGCGTAACGACCTTTACATTAGCATGTAACGGCTTTTACACTATAGCGCAAGCAATCGGTAAATACAATCCATTGAAAATAAACAAACTACATCATCGGTCAGCAAGTTCTATCACCTCCAAATCTTTAAACGTTCCCCCATCAACCGCAAAGCGTACCATCGTACGCACCTTATGGAAACCTTGAATGCCCGCAGCGCCCGGATTGATGTGGAGTACATCCAACGTCTTGTCATACTTCACCTTCAGTATATGCGAGTGCCCGCTGATGAACAGCTTTGGGGGACGCACCAGAATGCTGCCCTTGATGGAAGGGTCGTAGTTGCCGGGATAACCGCCGATATGCTTCATCAGCACCTCCGCCCCATCCACCGTGAAACGGAGAATCTGCGGATAGAGCTGCCGTATCTCCTGCCCGTCAATATTGCCATACACGGCACGGAAGGGACGGAAAGCCGCCAGCTTCTGTGCCACTTCCAGCGAACCGATGTCACCGGCATGCCATATTTCGTCACAGCCCTCAAAATATTGCAGGTACTTTTCATCCCAGTAGCCATGCGTATCCGATAATAAACCAACTTTTGTCATCTTTCCTTTGTTTATTAAGACAAAGGTAATTATATTTGGGAAGAATACAATGTGGTAATGTGCTAATATGCCACATTAACACCTTAACACCATGGACAACAGATATTTCAAACGTGACATCAGCTGGCTTTCCTTCAACTACCGCGTACTGCTGGAAGCGGAAGACGAGACATTGCCGCTATACGAACGCATCAACTTTATTTCTATATACTCTTCCAATCTGGAAGAATTCTACAAGATACGCGTAGCCGACCATAAGGCCATAGCCACCGGAGCCTCGCAAAGCGATGAAGAGACTATGCAGTCTGCCGCCGAACTGGTAGATGAAATCAACCAAGAAGTCAATCGCCAACTGGAGGAACGTATCCGCATCTACGAACAGAAGATACTGCCCGCCCTGCGGAAACATCACATCATATTTTATCAAAGCCGCAACGTAGAACCGTTTCACCGCGACTTTGTGCGCAGCTTCTTCCGCGAAGAGATATTCCCTTATCTGGCCCCGGTGCCCGTAAGCAAGGACAAGGTGATTTCATTCCTGCGCGACAACCGTCTCTATCTGGCCGTACGGCTTCATCTGAAAGGAGCTCCCGCCAGTTCTCCAAACCGTATCCAGTATTTCGTGATGAAACTGCCGTACAGCAAAGTGCCGCGCTTCATCCAGCTGCCCAAGGTGGGGAAAGACTATTATCTGATGTTCATTGAAGACATCATCAAGGCCAATCTGGATACCATCTTCCCCGGTTATGAAGTGGACAGCAGTTATTGCATCAAGATTTCACGCGATGCGGATATTCTGATAGACGATGCCGCCAATACCTCCGAAATCATCGAGCAGGTGAAGAAGAAGGTAAAGAAACGCAAGATAGGCGCCGTGTGCCGTTTTGTATACGACCGCGCCATGCCCCAGGACTTCCTCGACTTTCTGGTAGATGCCTACCGCATAGACCGCCGGGAGCTGGTGCCGGGAGACAAGCACCTCAACATGGAGGATTTGCGGCATCTGCCCAATCCCAACCAAAGCGTACGTCCCATCAAGAAACCCCAGCCCATGAAGCTGACCTGCCTGGACGAACGCGAATCCATCTTCCGCTATGTGGAGAAGAAGGACCTGCTGCTGCATTATCCCTACCACTCCTTCGACCACTTCATCCATTTTCTATATGAAGCCGTCCACGAACCCACCGTGCGTGAAATCATGGTGACCCAGTATCGCGTGGCAGAGAACTCCACCGTCATCAACACCCTGATAGCCGCCGCACAGAACGGAAAGAAAGTCACCGTCTTTGTGGAACTGAAAGCCCGCTTCGACGAAGAAAACAACCTCGCCACCGCCGAGATGATGAAAGCTGCCGGCATCAACATCATTTTCAGCATACCAGGACTAAAGGTACATGCCAAAGTAGCCCTCGTGCTACGCCGCGATAAGGAAGGGCGCAAACTGACAAGCTACGCCTACATCAGCACCGGCAACTTCAACGAAAAGACCGCCACCCTCTATGCGGACAGCGGACTATTCACCTGCAACCCAGTGATTGTAAACGACCTGCACAACTTGTTCCGTACTCTGCAGGGAAAGGAAAATCCAGTGTTCCACCGCCTGCTTGTGGCCCGCTTCAACCTGATTCCTGAACTGAACCGCCTCATCAATCACGAAATAGAACTGACCCGGCAAGGCAAGCAAGGACGGATTATCCTAAAAATGAATGCCCTGCAAGACCCCGCCATGATAGACCGCCTCTACGAAGCCTCGCAAGCCGGTGTAGAGATAGACCTCATTGTCCGCGGCATCTGCTGCCTCATCCCCGGGCAGGAGTACAGCCACAACATCCGCGTGACACGCATCGTGGATACCTTTCTGGAACATGCCCGTGTGTGGTACTTCGGCAACGGCGGCGCACCCAAGCTCTTCCTCGGCTCGCCGGACTGGATGCGGCGTAACTTGTACCGCCGTATCGAAGCCGTCACCCCCATTCTGGACCCGGACTTGAAGCAAGAGCTCATCGATATGCTATCCATACAACTGTCGGACAAACGGAAAGCCTGCTTTGTGGACGACCGGTTGCGAAACCGCTGGAAGTCGTCGCGACCGCAAAAGGAGAAGGTACGGTCGCAATATAGCTTTTACGAATACTTGAAACAAGGGATTAAGGATTAACGATAATTATCAATCGTCAATTATCAATCGTCAATCGCTTTGTAACATTTCTGTAACATGTATGACATTTCCCTGCAACACCAAACTCTTTCCTTTGCAGCCGGAAATAAAATACATGTCTATGGAAACAATTTATCTGGGTATCGTCATCTTTCTGTTCGTACTCGCGATTTTCGACCTCGTGGTAGGTGTCAGTAATGATGCGGTCAATTTTCTTCAGTCGGCTGTCGGAGCAAAGGCAGCATCTTTCAAAACCATACTGTTCATTGCAGGCATTGGCGTCTTCATCGGTGCGGCACTCAGCAATGGCATGATGGACATTGCACGACACGGCATCTATCAACCGGAGCACTTCTACTTTGCCGAAATCATGTGCATTCTGCTTGCCGTCATGTTGACGGACGTCGTGCTATTAGATGTCTTCAACACTATGGGAATGCCTACCTCCACCACTGTATCCATGGTGTTCGAACTGTTGGGAGGTACGTTCGCACTGGCGCTCATCAAGGTCTATAACAGCGATACATTGGGACTGGGCGACCTCATCAATACAGACAAGGCGCTGTCTGTCATCATGGCCATTTTTGTATCCGTAGCCATTGCCTTCTTCTTCGGTATGCTGGTACAGTGGCTGGCACGTATCGTGTTCACCTTCAACTACAAGAAGAACATGAAATACAGCATCGCGCTGTTCGGTGGTATAGCTGCCACCAGCATCATCTACTTCATGCTGATAAAGGGGCTGAAAGACAGCTCATTCATGACCCCTGAAAACAAGCAATGGATACACGACAATACCGCATTGCTGATAACCGGTTTCTTTGTATTCTTCACCATACTGATGCAGATACTGCATTGGTGCAAGATAAATGTCTTCAAAGTAGTGGTTCTGATGGGTACTTTCGCCCTCGCTCTTGCCTTTGCCGGCAATGACTTGGTGAACTTTATCGGTGTCCCCCTCGCAGGATATTCCTCATTTATTGACTATACAGCCAATGGTACGGCCGCCGGCCCCGACGGATTCCTGATGTCCTCACTCCTCGGTGCAGCCAAAACCCCGTGGTATTTCCTTATCGGTGCAGGCGCCATTATGGTTTATGCACTCTGCACATCCAAGAAAGCCCACAACGTTATCAAGACTTCCGTGGACCTTGCCCGCCAGGATGACGGTGAAGAGAACTTCGGAAGTACCCCGATAGCCCGTACGCTGGTACGCTTCAGCATGACTCTGGCTAACGGAATATCCAAAACGATGCCTGAAAGCAGCAAGCGGTGGATGAACACACGCTTCCAGAAGGATGAAGCCATCATAGCCGACGGCGCCGCTTTTGACTTGGTTCGCGCCTCCGTCAATCTCGTATTGGCTGGTCTGCTCATCGCCTTGGGAACTTCCTTGAAACTTCCCCTTTCCACCACTTACGTCACCTTTATGGTAGCCATGGGTACATCGCTTGCCGACCGTGCCTGGGGACGTGATTCGGCGGTATTCCGCATTACGGGTGTACTCAGCGTTATCGGCGGTTGGTTCATCACTGCCGGAGCAGCGTTCACCATCTGTTTCTTCGTAGCACTGATTATCCATTTCGGCGGTACGGTTGCCATCCTGGCACTGATTGGTCTGGCAGTCTTCATGCTGATTCGTAGCCAAGTGATGTACAAAAAGCGCAAGGAGAAAGAAAAAGGCAACGAGACCCTGAAACAGTTGATGAAGAGTACGGACAACAATGAAGTCATCGAATTGCTCCGCAAGCATACCCGTGAAGAACTGGTGAAGATTATAGAATTCACAGAAGAGAATTTTGAACGTACCGTCACTTCCTTCCTACACGAGAATCTACGCGGACTGCGTCGTGCCATGGGCTCAGTAAAATTCGAAAAACAACTCATCAAGCAGATGAAGCGTACCGGAACACTTGCCATGTGCCGTCTCGACAACAATACCGTACTGGAAAAAGGACTCTATTACTATCAAGGCAACGACTTTGCCAGCGAACTGGTGTACAGCGTAGGCCGTCTTTGCGAACCTTGCTTAGAGCACATAGACAATAACTTCAATCCGCTGGATGCCATTCAGAAAGGAGAATTTACAGACGTAGCCGAAGACATCTGCTATCTGTTACAAGTATGCCGCCACAAGCTGGAAACGAACAATTATGATGAACTGGAAACAGAGATTCGCAAAGCCAACGACCTCAACGGACAGTTGTCTCACCTGAAACGCGAAGAGCTGCAACGCATCCAAAGCCAGAGCGGCAGCATCAAAGTCAGCATGGTATACCTGACTATGATACAAGAAGCCCAGAACGTAGTGACCTACACCATCAACCTGATGAAAGTAAGCCGCAAGTTCCAAGTAGAAAAAGAAGAGTTATAAGTTATGAGTTATAACGCATGGTACATAACATGCAACTTATAACTCACAACTCCTTAAGCCCCATCTTCTCCGCCCGTTGCAACATAAATGCACGGGCGGCTTCGTATTCATTGGGAATGATGCCGTCCAAAATGGCATCCTTAATGGCACTCTTCAAGGCACCTACCTGCTGGCAAGGAGAAAGGCCGAAAGTCTTCATGATTTCTTCACCACTGACCGGAGGCTGGAAATTACGGATACGGTCGCGTTCCTCCAAATCCTTCAGCTTCTGGCGTACCAACTGAAAATTATTAAGGAAGCGTTTCTTACGCTCCATATTCTTGGAAGTAATGTCGGCTTCGCACAGTGTCATCAGGTCGTCTATATCATCACCTGCCTCAAACAAGAGACGACGCACTGCCGAGTCGGTCACTACATCATCCGCTATCACAATGGGACGCATGTGCAGGCTCACCATTTTCTGCACATATTTCATCTTCTCATTCATAGGGAGCTTCATCTTGCGGAAAATATCGGGTATCATCTTCTCGCCAATGAAATTATGGTTATGGAACGTCCAGCCCGCACGGGGTTCCCAACGCTTGGTGGCAGGCTTGGCTATATCATGCAGAAGAGCTGCCCAGCGTAGCCAAAGGTTGTCGGTCTTCTTGCTGATGTTGTCGAGTACTTCGAGCGTATGGTAGAAATTGTCCTTATGGGCGCGTCCATTGCGCGTCTCCACGCCTTGCAGCCTAACAAGTTCCGGGAATATCAGTTCCAGCAGACCACAGCGGTCCAGCTCAATGAATCCCTTAGACGGAATAGGTGACAAGATGATTTTGTTCAGTTCGTCTGCAATGCGTTCTTTGGAGATGATGGAGATGCGTTCGCGATTACGCTCCAGAGAATCGAATGTCTCATCGTCAATATAGAATCCCAGCTGGGTGGCAAAACGGACACAGCGCATCATGCGCAAAGGGTCATCACTGAAAGTTATATCAGGGTCGAGGGGAGTCCGGATGGTCTTTTCCTTCAAGTCTCCAATACCGCCAAAGGGGTCGACCAACTCGCCATAACGCACCCGGTTCAGGCAAACAGCCAGTGCATTGATGGTAAAATCACGGCGGTTCTGGTCATCCTCCAATGTACCGTCCTCTACAATAGGCTTGCGGGAATCGTGTGTATACGATTCTTTTCTTGCACCCACAAACTCAACTTCCGTACCATAGTACTTCAATTGTGCCGTACCGAAATTCTTGAAGACGGAAACATGCGCCCCACGCCCCAGACGCTTACCCAGCGCCTCGGCCATGGCAATGCCACTGCCTACCACCACCACATCAATATCCTTGGAAGGACGTTGCAGGAAAATATCACGTACATATCCACCGACTACGTAACATTCCAATCCCAATTCATCAGCCGTTTCGGATATCCGCTTGAATATATCATCACTAAAATATTGCTTCAGTTCTTCTGCCGTCAAATCTATCATAAATAATGCGCTAATGTAATGAATACGCAAATGTGTTAATGGTCTATTAGCACATTTGCACATTAAAATGCTGCAAAGATAAAGATATTATTTCTATTTTTGTGGACTCTAACTCCAAGAACAACAAATATGAAAAAAGTAATACTCCTTGCATGCCTATGCTGTACACTCTTCTCTTGCGAAGATGTGGAGAAGAAGGCCGGTGAAAAACTACAAGCTGCCCGCGAAGCGTTTGAACTCGGCAACTACAATGAAGCGAAGATTCTGATTGACAGCATCAAGATGCTCTATCCCAAAGCGTTTGAAACTCGCCGTGCAGGCATCGGCCTGATGCAGGAAGTGGAACTGAAAGAGCAGGAAAAGAGCCTGGTCTATCTGGACAGTATGCTTCAAGCCAAGCAAAAGGATTTCGATGCAATCAAAGGGAAATACACCTTTGAAAAAGATGCCGAATACCAGAATATCGGCAATTACCTTCATCCTTCCCAAGTGATAGAAAAAAATCTGCATCGCTCTTTCCTTCGCTTCCAGGTAGACGAAAACGGAGTCATGAGCATGACTTCCATTTATTGCGGAGCCCATAATATCCACCATGTGGCCGTCAAAGTCACTGCTCCCGATGGTAGCTTTGCCGAAACACCCGCCGCCAAAGACAGCTACGAAACCACTGACCTCGGTGAAAAGATTGAAAAGGCAGACTTCAAACTGGGAGAAGACGGAAACGTCATGGGGTTCCTTTATCTGAACAAGGACAAGAATATCAAAGTCAACTATCAAGGGGAACGTCCCTATTCCATCACCATGACTGCCGCCGACCGCCAGGCCCTTGCCAGCGTCTACGAACTGGCACAACTGCTGTCATCCATGACGGAAATAAAGAAGAATATGGAAGAAGCCAATCTCAAAATCGAATTTGTAAAAAAGAAGATGGAAGAGAGAAAAGACAATGCACAAGAATAAAAAGAAGGAAACCGGATGATATATTCATTACTTAGTCATCCGGTTCCCTTTTTATTATCAGTAAAGCCTTACCAAACCAATTTGGGTAAATAACGGCTCAGACATGTACGCAAAGCAGACAGAGTGATGGGTTTTACCAACACTTCCGAGGCTCCGCACTCCAAGGCTTTTTCGCGGTCGGCAGTAAAGGCGTAAGCGGTCTGCATGATGATGGGAAGTTCCTTATCCTTCTTGCGAATAATCACCGTAGCATCCAGCCCGTTCATAATAGGCATTTTTATATCCATCAGAATAGCTTCCGCCTTGTCGCGATTCTCTTCGAACAAATTTACAATATCCTCACCATTCTTTGCCCATAGTATCTCGCATTTCTTGCCGATAATAGCCTTTATCAGTTTAAAGTTACTATCATCATCTTCCGCAACCAGAATAAGCGGACGGTAATCTCCTGACACTTTTTCTATTTCCATGACCTATGCGTTTTGTTTATATAGGGGCAAAGATATAAAAAATAATAGATTTGCACTATCTTTGCAGCTCATTAAAAAAATATATAATGATTTCTATAGACGGACTGGCCGTAGAATTCGGCGGAACTACTTTATTCAGTGACATATCTTTCGTTATCAACGAAAAAGACCGTATCGCCCTGATGGGTAAAAATGGAGCGGGGAAAAGTACATTGTTGAAAATCCTGGCAGGTGTAAGACAACCTACCCGTGGAAAAATCTCAGCCCCCAAAGACAGTGTCATAGCTTACCTTCCACAGCACCTTATGACGGAAGACGGACGTACCGTATTCCAGGAAGCGGCGCAAGCCTTTGCCCACCTGCATGAAATGGAAGCTGAAATAGAGCGCCTCAACAAGGAACTGGAAACGCGTACCGACTACGAAAGCGACAGCTACATGGAACTTATCGAGAATGTCTCCGCCTTAAGCGAAAAGTTCTATGCCATCGACTCCACCAATTACGAGGAGGATGTAGAAAAAGCACTGCTCGGGCTGGGCTTTGTACGCGAAGACTTCAACCGCCAGACCAGTGACTTCAGCGGTGGATGGCGCATGCGCATCGAGCTTGCCAAGCTGTTGCTGCAAAAGCCTGACGTGCTGTTGCTAGACGAGCCTACCAACCATCTGGACATAGAATCCATACAATGGCTGGAAGATTTCCTTATCAGCAATGGAAAGGCTGTCATCGTCATCAGCCACGACCGTAAATTCGTAGACAACATCACCACCCGTACCATTGAAGTGACCATGGGACGGATATACGATTACAAAGTAAACTACTCCAAATACCTGGAACTCCGCAAGGAACGCCGCGAACAGCAACAGAAAGCCTACGACGACCAGCAGAAGTTCATTGCCGAAACCAAGGAATTCATCGAACGGTTCAAAGGCACCTACTCCAAAACCCTGCAAGTGCAAAGCCGCGTAAAAATGCTGGAGAAGCTGGAACTGCTGGAAGTGGATGAAGAAGACACTTCAGCGTTACGCCTCAAATTCCCTCCTTCTCCCCGCTCAGGCAATTATCCCGTCATCATGGAGGGAGTAGGGAAAAGTTACGGTGACCATGTGGTCTTCAAGAATGCCAACCTCACCATAGAACGGGGAGACAAGGTTGCTTTCGTTGGTAAGAACGGGGAAGGAAAGTCAACGTTAGTGAAGTGCATCATGAAGGAAATAGAACATGAAGGCACCCTCACGATAGGACACAACGTGCAGATTGGATATTTCGCACAAAACCAGGCCTCATTGTTGGATGAGAACCTGACCGTATTCCAGACCATCGACGATGTGGCAAAAGGGGAAATCCGCAACAAGATACGCGACCTGCTGGGTGCCTTCATGTTCGGTGGCCCCGAAGAGTCCATGAAGAAGGTCAAGGTGCTTTCCGGTGGAGAGCGCACACGCCTCGCCATGATAAAGCTTTTGCTCGAACCGGTGAATCTGCTGATACTGGACGAACCGACCAACCATCTGGACATGAAAACCAAAGATATCCTGAAGCAAGCGTTACTGGATTTTGACGGTACCCTTATCCTCGTCAGCCACGACCGTGACTTCCTGGACGGACTGGTAAGCAAGGTATATGAATTCGGCAACAAACAAGTGAAAGAGCACTTGAGCGGCATCTACGAATTCCTTGAAAAGAAGAAAATGGACTCCCTCCGCGAACTGGAACGATAAGCATCTGCTAAACCCGGCGTCCGAACAAATGGCCGATACATATTGTTTTCATTTTACTAAACACTTAACTAAGAGATATTAAAATGAAACAATATGATGCCATCATAATAGGATTCGGCAAGGGCGGCAAGTTATTGGCCGCCGAACTGGCCGAACGGAATTGGAAAGTAGCCATCGTGGAACGTTCCCCTCAGATGTACGGAGGAACATGTGTAAACGTAGGATGTATCCCTACCAAAGCTCTGATTCACGAATCGGAATATGCGGAAAAAAGATACTATGACGATTATAAGAACCAGTCCAAACTGTATGCACTTGCCGTGGCGCGGAAAGACAAGCTTGTATCCTTCCTGCGTGAGAAAAATTATGAAAATGTAAAAAACAAGCCTAATATAACCCTCTATGACGGAACTGCTTCTTTCTTGTCCGAAAATACAATCCGTATAGTCTCCGGCAAGGACGAAACGATTCTTGAGGGAAAAGAGATATTCATCAACACCGGGTCCACCCCTATCCTGCCTGCCATCGACGGACTCAAGGAGAGCAAGTACGTATATACCAGTGAGACCTTGCTGCAATCGAACAAACTGCCCGCACACCTGCTCGTCATCGGCGGCGGTGCTGTCGGATTGGAGTTTGCCACTATGTATGCAGGCTTTGGAAGCCATGTCACACTGCTGGAAGCGGGAAACCGCTTTCTGCCTAAAGTGGACCGCGACATTGCCGCCTCCATGCTGGAAGCATTGAACCGAAAACGTATCAATGTCCGGTTGAACGCCCGTGTCCAATCCGTGTACGACACAGCCGAAGGAATAACTCTGACCTATACGGACAGTGCAAACGGCACTCCCTACTACCTGAAAGGAGATGCCTTGCTGGTAGCCATCGGTCGCAAGCCTATGACTGCAGAGCTGAATCTGGAAAAAGCGGGTATACAAACAGACAAGCGGGGAGCCATCGTTGTCGACAACCAATTACGGACTACAGCCCCACACGTATGGGCCCTGGGGGACGTAAAAGGAGACGAACAGTTCGACTACTTGTCCATCGATGATTTCCGTATCATCCGTAATCAACTCTTTGAAAACAAAAAAAGGAGTACAAAAGACCGGTATCCAATCCCCTTTGCCATTTTCACCGACCCACCGCTGGCACATATAGGACTGACGGAAGAGGAAGCGATGAAGAACGGTTATTCCATACATGTGGCACGTATCCCTGCTGCCATGATTCCACGTGCCCGTACGCTACACAGCATAGACGGTATGCTCAAAGCTATTGTAGACATCCATACCGGACGGATTCTGGGTTGTACCCTACTTTGTGCCGATGCACCAGAAGTAATCAATACCGTAGCATCAATCATGAAAACGGGACAGCGTTACCATTTCCTGCGGGACTTCATTTTCACCCACCCCAGCATGAATGAGGGATTGAATATGTTATTCAAACCTTTTTAGCATTTTCTATTTGGTAATTAAGTCCTTAACCTCTATCTTTGCATCCGTCCAAAGATAGAGGAATGAAAAAGAAACAGTACATAACCTATATTCTTTTTTTCATCAGCTTGATAATGCTGGTGATACCCGTCATTCCCCACCATCATCATGCCGACGGAATGATATGCATGAAGAATGATATCACCGCCGATTGCTGCGGACACCGTCATAGCCCGGGCAACGAGCACTGCTGTTGCGACACGGGATGCATGACAACCCACTTTGTACAACAGACGCCCAGCTCTTCCAATGATGTGTGTTCACATCCGGATGCCTTGTGGGCAGTTACCCTACTCATTGAACCTTTTTCCAAGTTACTCATCCTACCCGAGTTTGACATAAGCAGGCAGGAGTGTATCTATCTGGAATCTCTTCATAGCACATTTATCATATGTGCTACGGGACTTCGTGCCCCTCCGTCTCTTCTTGCTTAACTGTTACCGGAACATCACCGGGACAGATTTCTATCCGGCATAAGGAACAATGCAATTTGGTTGCACGCCCTATGCCCTAACTTTGTATTCAAAATCAAAAAGTAAGAACAAATATCATCATGAAAAAAGTTATTTTCATGGGAGTCTTGGGATTATTCCTTTTAGGCTCCTGTAACAGTAAGTCCGGAGACAGCCACGAAGGACATAATCACGAAACAGAAGAGCACAATCATGACGGACATGACCACGAGGGACATGACCACGAACATGAGGGACACAACCATGAGCACGAAGAGCAGGAAAACCATGCCGGAGGAAGCGATGAAATCATCCTGCCACCAGCAAAGGCGCAAGCTGCCGGCGTAGCAGTCAGCACTGTTGAACCGGGTAGTTTCCATCAAGTCATCAAGACCAGCGGCCAGGTGATGGCAGCCCAGGGAGACGAGAGCGTAGCCGTAGCTACAGTAGCAGGCGTGGTTTCCTTCAAGGGAAAAGTTATCGAAGGAATGAGTGTCAGCAAAGGTACTCCTTTGGTGGTATTGTCATCCAAAAACATGGCCGACGGAGACCCGGTGCAGAAAGCCCGGATAGCCTACGAGGTTTCCAAAAAAGAATACGAGCGTATGAAAGCGCTTGTAGGCAACAAAATCGTATCTGAAAAGGAATTCGCGCAAGCCGAACAGATTTACGAAAATGCCCGTATCAGTTACGAGGCAGTCGCAAAGAACCATTCGGCAAGCGGCCAGGCTGTTGTTTCTCCCATCAGCGGTTATGTGAAGAATCTGTTGGTGAAAGAAGGGGACTACGTCAGCGTCGGCCAGCCGTTGGTAAGCGTCACCCAGAACCGCAAGCTTTTCCTGCGTGCGGATGTATCCGAAAAGTACTATCCTTACCTAAACAGCATCGGTTCTGCCAACTTCTGTACTCCTTATAATAATAAGGTATATACATTGAAAGAACTGGGCGGGCGCATGCTTTCTTATGGAAAGGCTTCGGGTGAGAACGGATATTATGTACCCGTAACTTTTGAATTCGACAATAAGGGAGACGTTATTCCCGGCTCGTTTGTAGAAGTATTCCTATTATCCTCACCAATGGAGAACGTGTTGTCTCTTCCTCACAGTGCGCTGACCGAGGAACAAGGCAGCTTCTTTGTCTACCTGCAACTGGATGAAGAGGGCTACAAAAAACAGCTTGTCACCCTGGGTGCCGACAATGGCGAAAGTGTACAAATCCTTTCCGGCATAAAAGCAGGCGATCGCGTCGTAACCCAAGGAGCCTATCAAGTGAAGCTGGCATCGGCAACGAATGCTATTCCGGCACATAGCCATGAACACTAATCTCATGTACAATTTGACAATTTACAAAGTACCATTTCGCTATGCAGTATAAGGGTTACGTGACGAATGGGGAGTGTAAAGTCAGATAAACAAGAAATATTAGATAAAACAGCAAGTGCGGCTGACATTGCGCAGCCCAATTGTACATTGTAAATAGTAAATAAAAAGATGTTAAACAAAATAATTGGTTTTTCTCTTCAGAACCGCATCCTGGTGCTGGTAGCATCGGTGCTGTTGCTGATTGGCGGTACTTATACCGCCATGCATACGGAAGTGGATGTGTTCCCTGACCTCAATGCGCCGACCGTGGTCATCATGACCGAAGCAAATGGTATGGCAGCAGAGGAAGTGGAACAGCTGGTCACTTTTCCCGTAGAAACGGCTGTAAACGGTGCAACGGGTGTGCGCCGTGTACGCTCTTCCTCAACGAACGGTTTTTCTGTAGTCTGGGTAGAATTCGACTGGGATACAGATATCTATCTTGCCCGGCAGATTGTCAGTGAGAAGCTGGCAGTCGTCAGCGAATCCTTACCGGCCAACGTAGGCAAGCCGACACTAGGCCCACAATCGTCCATTTTGGGCGAGATGTTGATTGTAGGTCTGACAGCAGATTCGACCTCTATGCTGGATTTGCGTACCATTGCCGACTGGACCATACGTCCCCGCCTGCTCTCTACGGGCGGTGTGGCACAAGTTGCCGTACTGGGTGGCGACATCAAGGAATATCAAGTGCAGCTGGACCCGGAACGGATGCGCCATTACGGCGTAACATTGAGCGAAGTGATGAACATCACCCGCGAAATGAACCTGAATGCCAATGGTGGAGTGCTCTATGAATATGGCAATGAATATATCGTACGCGGCGTACTTTCTACCGACAAGGTAGACCAGATAGCCAAGGCCGTGGTGCGGAGCAACGGAGTCTCCGGCGCCCCTATCCTGCTGGAAGATATTGCCGACGTTCAAGTCGGAGCCAAACTTCCTAAACTGGGTACCGCCTCGGAACGCGGTAAGCATGCCGTACTGCTGACAGTCACCAAGCAACCCGCCACAAGCACGCTGGAGCTTACAGACAAACTGGAAGCTTCCCTGCAAGACCTGCAGAAGAATCTACCGGCGGACGTAAAGGTTTCCACAGACATCTTCCGTCAAAGCCGTTTCATCGAAAGTTCCATCGGAAACGTTCAGAAGTCGTTGTTGGAGGGAGGTATTTTCGTTGTCATCGTGCTTTTCCTGTTCCTTGCCAACATACGTACCACAGTCATCTCGCTGGTGACACTGCCGTTGTCACTGATTGCCTCCATCCTTGCCCTGCACTATATGGGCTTTACGATAAATACCATGAGCCTGGGAGGTATGGCTATCGCCATCGGTTCGCTGGTGGATGATGCCATCGTGGACGTGGAGAATGTCTACAAGCGTTTGCACGAAAACCGACTGAAACCTGCCGGCGAGCAACTTCCTATTCTGGAAGTGGTGTTCAATGCTTCGAAAGAAGTGCGTATGCCTATCCTCAATTCAACGCTGATTATCATTGTCAGCTTCGTACCACTGTTCTTCCTTAGTGGTATGGAAGGTAGGATGTTGGTACCACTGGGTATTGCGTTCATTGTGGCATTGGCGGCTTCAACTGTTGTGGCACTGACCGTAACGCCGGTACTTTGCTCCTATCTATTGGGAAAAGAGAAAACGAAAAAACAAAACAACGAAAACAGCGATTCTGCCGTAGCACGCAAGATGAAGCAATGGTATGGTTCTGCACTGACTTTCGTATTGGGGCATAAGAAAGGGGTACTGGGAGGTACTATCGGACTATTTGTAGTAGCGCTCGGCTGTTTCTTCACCCTGGGCCGCTCGTTCCTGCCGCCTTTCAATGAAGGTTCGTTCACCATCAATATCTCCTCGCTTCCAGGCATTTCCCTGGAAGAAAGCGACAAGATGGGGCACCGTGCCGAGGAGCTGCTGCTTTCCATCCCCGAAATACAGACCGTGGCCCGTAAAACGGGACGTGCAGAGCTGGACGAACACGCTCTGGGAGTAAACGTCTCTGAGATCGAGGCACCGTTTGAGTTGAAAGACCGCTCGCGCAGCGAGCTCGTGGCAGAAGTCCGCGAAAAACTGGGTACCATTGTAGGGGCAAACGTGGAAATAGGCCAGCCTATCAGCCACCGTATAGACGCCATGCTATCCGGTACAAAGGCGAACATCGCCATCAAACTGTTCGGCGACGACCTGAACCGCATGTTCACTCTGGGCAATGAAATCAAGAGTGCCATCCAGGGGATTCCCGGTATTGCCGACCTGAACGTGGAACAGCAGATTGAGCGTCCGCAACTTGTCATTTCACCCAAACGGGAAATGCTTGCCAAATACGGCATTTCACTGCCCGAATTTTCGGAGTTTGTCAATGTCTGCCTGGCCGGTGAAGCCGTTTCCCAAGTTTACGAAAAGGGAAAGAGCTTCGACCTGACCGTACGCGTGAAAGACAACCTACGCGACGAAATGGAAAAAATACGCAACTTGATGATTGATACGGGCGACGGACAGAAAATTCCACTGAACTATGTAGCGGAAATCCGCTCGGCCATGGGTCCGAACACCATCAGCCGCGAGAATGTAAAGCGTAAAATCGTCATCTCCGCCAACGTGGCCGACCGCGACCTGCGAAGTGTAGTCAATGATATACAAGCCCAGGTAGACGCACAAATCAAACTGCCGGAAGGATACCACATCGAATACGGCGGACAATTCGAAAGCGAGCAGGCAGCAAGCCGCACGCTGGCACTTACTTCGTTCATGTCCATCGTGGTGATATTCCTGCTCCTCTACCATGAATTCCGCAGTGTGAAGGAGAGTGCCATCATCCTTATCAATCTGCCGCTGGCATTGATAGGCGGTGTATTCGCCCTGCTCATCACAACGGGAGAAGTGAGTATCCCCGCCATCATCGGTTTCATCTCACTGTTCGGTATCGCCACCCGAAACGGAATGCTGCTCATCAGCCATTACAACCACTTGCAGCAGGAAGAAGGCTATGGCGTCTACGACAGCGTTATCCGCGGTTCGCTCGACCGTCTGAATCCAATCCTGATGACCGCCCTATCCAGTGCACTGGCACTTATCCCGCTGGCTCTCAGTGGCGACCTGCCGGGCAACGAGATACAAAGCCCGATGGCAAAGGTTATCTTGGGCGGCCTTTTAACATCCACGTTCCTGAACGGTTTCATCATTCCGATTGTTTACCTGATGATGCACCATAACCAACAACCTAAAACGTCAGACAATGAATAAAAGATTTTTCATATTCAGCGCCGCCATCCTCGCTTTTGCGGGGATGAGCGCACAAACGTCCGGCATTGATGCCGTGCTCCAGCAGATAGAGGCCAACAACAAGGAATTGCAGGCTAACTCCCACCTCATTTCCTCACAAAAACTGGAGAACAAGACAAACAACAACCTCCCCGACCCTACACTGTCATACGCCCACCTTTGGGACTCCAAGAACAGTGACGAGACAGTCGGCGAAATGGTCATCTCGCAAAGCTTCGACTTCCCCACGCTTTACGCCACCCGAGGGAAGATGAACCGACTCAAGACAAATGCACTGGATGCACAAGCCACCGCCTTCCGCCAGCAGATATTGTTGCAAGCGAAGGAAGTATGCTTGGACATCATCATGTTGCAACGCCAGCAAGCCCTGCTCGACGAACGGTTGAAGAATGCGGAGGAACTGTCGGCCATGTACACCCGGCGTTTGGAAACGGGAGATGCCAATGCACTGGAAACCAACAAGATTAATCTGGAGTTGCTGAATGTACGCACGGAAGCCCGCATGAACCAGACGGCACTTAACAATAAACTGAAAGAGCTGCTTGTCCTCAACGGAAACCAGCCGCTCACACCGGGACGTCCCAGACCCGATACCACACCCGACGCCCAAACACTCGGATTGACAGAATACCCGGCAGTGCCGTTGCCGGCCGACTTCCACCCGCTGGCCGACGAACTGCTGGCTTCAGACCCCACCCTGCAATCCTTGCAGGGTGAAAGTTCTGCCGCCCGGAAACAGATTTCGGCAAGCAAGCAAGGCTGGCTGCCCAAACTGGAACTGGGTTACCGTAGAAATACCGAATCGGGGCATCCGCTAAACGGTGTAGTAGTAGGCTTCTCTTTCCCGCTTTTCGAAAACCGCAATAAGGTCAAGATAGCCAAGACACAAGCGCTCAACATTGACTACCAAAAGGAGAACGCCGCACTGCAAGCCAGCTCTGCCTTGTGGCAACTCTATGAAGAGGCCAAGAACCTGCACGCTTCCATGGAGGAATACGAGCGCACCTTCCATCAACAGCAAGACCTTTCTTTACTGAAACAAGCACTTATGGGAGGACAAATCAGTATGATTGAATACTTCGTTGAAATATCGGTTGTCTATCAAAGCAAGACAAACCTCCTGCAACTGGAAAACCAGTATCAGAAGGCAATGGCACAGATATACAAGAGCCGGTTATAAATAGAAAGAGCTGTCTGCGGTTGACAGACAGCTCTTTCTATTTCAATATATTGTAGTTATAGTTTTGTGACTTTACCCATAAACAGAATAACTCCCGTACTCTTCTCCTTTATCAGAAAGATGAAAGGACGGTCCACATAGAACGGAATTACCGTACTTGGTCCGGGAGCGGCCACGTCCATTCCTCCGACAGTTACAGCCGCAGCTTCCGTCCCCTCTTCATTCACTTTCACATAAGTGAACTGTTGCAGCAAACTGATAAACAAATCCTCATCCGCCATTCCGGAAAAATCGGCCGATGGAGTAAAAGCCTCCTGCATTCCCATTGCCATCATATCGTCAATGAGTTCTTTATCATATTCCATTTCAAACCGGGGTAACTTAAGGTTCAAGGCAGAGCTTGATAAACTACTGTTCCATTCCCCCCAGCGCTCGTCATTCAGCTGCGGCAGGCACTCATCCAACGATTTTCCCTCTGCCGGCAAGAGCACCACCATACTGAAAGCCTCATTGCCGTAAGGCAACTCTGCCATTGAGAAATACTCATTCTCGGCATAGTTGAATCTCTCGTCACGAAGATTCATCATGTGTACAGTCGATTTGCTTCCGTCAGCATTCGTAAAAGCCTCTTCTGCCGTATCCGATTTTTTGAATTGATTCTTCCAAATCCCCTTGAAATAAAGCGCATTCAACAGATAAAGACGCGCCGTCTCCGGAATCTCATTCAAGACTTTGGGGATGCAATTATTCGTTTTCCCGGCACACCAGCCGTTTATAATGTCCGGAGCCTTGGGAGAGGCAAAATCCAGCTCCTGCACTTGCGCGTCATACATCTTTTTGTTTACGCTTACAAAGTCGTCATGAACACCGAACCCTTTCTTTATCCAGATGGAATTGGCAATTCCCAACTGTGTGGTATTGTCCAAATCGAGCAACGCCTCCACCAGCTTCTTATTATAGTTGTTCATTTCTTCCAACGAATAGCCCGAAAAGCCCAGGACATCTGTCATCTCAGATAGTGTGTTTCCCAACGCTCCATTGGCAATCATAGACAGACAGAGCGAAGCGCTCAAAGGAGAGATGAACAGATTGGGCTTTTCCACCTCAGTTTTACAAACCTGATTAAAGAAACGGAAAGCGAAATCCGTTCCTAAATCCATCATCTCCTGCTCGGCACGGGTCAAGGCAATGTCTTTGCGAGGCTTGGGTTGTGGTGAAGAGTTGTCGTCACTCTGGCAGGCTGCAAGGATACAAAGTAGGCTTAAGGCAGTAATCGTTTTTTTAAGCATAAGCAAATAGTATTAGTTTTAAAACAGTTATCTATATATAGAAAATGCTTGAACAAACAAAATACTGCATTGAAGAAACAATAAAAAATAGTACATTCCTACTCTATTATCATACTGCAAAGTTCTGCATATTTTTTGCAGTCGCACTGCATATGTGTTGCAGCACCACTGCATATGTGTTGCAGTCGCGCTGCATATATATTTGCAGTGTCACTGCAACAGCTCTGCAGTGCTACTGCAAAATATATACAGCAGCTTTGCAGTAACGTGATTGATTTCACCCGGTTATTGTTGCCAATTCCAGCACCCCTTCCGGCAAATATCCGCTGCGTATGCGCCATTCCTGGGGATAAAGATTATTGGCACGGTTACCTATATTCTTGACAAATCCTAGAGGTATCTGTTTGTAGGTGAGCAAGACAATGCCGCGCGGAGCAGTCTCCGAAAGGACAACAGCCTCCTTGCGCAGATAGCTGATGGCCTGCTCGCGGCCTATCTCTTCATGGGCAAAGGCATCCGGATTCAGTGCTATACTCATGGCGAGCCCATGAGCAGGCATCCAGTCTTTTCCTTTCAACTCGGCAACATCTACCCCAGCCTGCACGATACGGAGTGACGAACGCAAAGCCGACAGTTCGGAGAGATACGCTTTAGGGAAAGCGCTGACGTTGTTGCCATTGACGATAAATTCGTAATTATCCGGAACCGCAAACCACTCATGCAGTGCCGAAAGCTGTTCTTTGGAAACACCCGGAGTTTTCGCTCCTTTTCCTTGAGGTTTTCTTCCTTTTTCCCAGGATTTCACCTGCCCGGCCCAGGTATTCCCATCGCTCACGCCCGGTTTGCGGAGAACTGCCAAAAAGAATCCTTCCCCCTTCGTCCGATGGGGCAGGAAACGATAGGCGGGAAAGTCCTCTCCCGACAATAGATTACCCGTAATATTCCAGTCAGTAGAAATTTCCAACGGCAATACCTCCGCCCCGAATTCATCCCGTATCCAACGGATGTTCTCTTCGTTTTCCTTTGTATTATAGGTACAAGTACTGTAGATGAGAATGCCTCCGGACTTCAAGCAAGGCCAGATATCCGTAACGATGCGACGCTGGCGCTGCCAGCAGATTTCCACATTCTCCCCACTCCACTCACTTACCGCAACGGGGTCTTTACGGAACATCCCCTCGCCAGAGCAGGGGACATCCGTCAATATGACGTCGAAGAAGTCCGTCAAGGAAGAAAAATCTGCCGGGTCATTATTAGTGACCACCACACCGGAATGCCCCCACTTCGTAAGATTCTCCGCCAATACCTGCGAGCGGTTGCGGATTACCTCATTGGCCACCAGCAGACTGCCTGCGGGCAACACGCTACGGGCATGCGTGGATTTCCCGCCGGGAGCCGCACAGAGGTCAAGCATCACCACCGGTCCTTCGCCCACATACCGCCTCAAAGCCTGCTCCACAAACATAGACGAAGCCTCCTGCACATAGTAGCAGCCTGCATGAAACAGCGGGTCAAAAGTGAATGTCAGCCGCTTGTCCAGATAGTATCCGGCAGTAGACCAAGGGACATGCCTAAAAGAGGAACGAAAAAGACTGAATGAAGATTCCGGTAATTTATCTTCATTCAGTCGGATACTGACCGGCTGCTCCCCTTCCAGGGCGGCAGCCAGCTTTTCATATTCTTCCACACCCAAGAGGGCGCGTGTATAATCGGTGAAAGATGAGGGTAGCTTCATGCTTTGAACTGTTTTATGGCAGCAAAGATAGTGCAAAATACGTTTCACCAATCTACGGGGCTAAACAAAAAGCACGGTTCAATACTCTTTTTAAAAACTGAGTTTCACCCCTGCAAAATAGGAACGCGGTGCACCCGGTCCGTAGATATAACCGGAATCGCGGCTCGCTCCTTTATCAAAATCTTTCTGATAAGAATTGAATATATTCTGTACACCGGCATTGAGCTGCAAACAGAACCCTTGAAAATCAAAGTCGTAAGCTATCTTTGTTCCAAGCTCAAAGAAGTCCGGACTCTTTACCAATACATCCGCCTCACCGTTCACCTCCGAAAGCAAATGGGGAACGTACATCCGCCCGGTATAATTGCCGTTCAAAGCTATTGAGAAGGCTTTAACCGGCATATAGGTAGCTGTAAAGTAGCCGTAGACGTCGGGAGTACGCAGTATCTTGTCGCTGTAACGTTCTTTCTCCGACAAGTGCTCCTCATCCGCACTCCATTCTTCGGGAGAGTCATAGATACTTCGTTGAAGCGTCAGCCCTGCCTGCAACTGAACCTTATCCTTATAGGCAACCTTTCCTTCCAATGTGCCGCCATACACTTTAGCTCCCGAACCATTGATACGGGTCTGTATCAGATAAGCGCTACCATCCGGGTCTTTCACCGGAGGCGTCAGGACAAACGGGTCGGAAAGTTTCGTGTAGAAGCCTTCCACCAGTAGGTTTGCCTGGAAATCTCCGAAATAGTGGTACCAATCTACCGAAGCATTGAAGCTGCGCGAACGCTCTTCCTTCAATCCTTTGGCGCGGACAATGGAAACCAACTCTCCACCCACATTACTGATATGCAGATCTTCATCAAACGCTTGTGGAGCACGGAATCCCTCAGCATAACTGAAACGGATATTCACATCCTGAGTAGGATTGTAACGGATATTGGCACGGGGACTGAAAACAGCCTTGTCCATGATGCTGTTTTTATCTACGCGCCCGCCAATCAGGAAACTCCACTGTTCGTTCTTCCACTCATTCTGGGCATAGACGCTTGCTATATTCACCACTTGGTTCAACGGGGCGGGGGTATATTTCTCAATCAGTTGTTGCAAGCGGTCACCCGTTGCCGTAGGATCTTCGGCCAAAGCAGCATCACGATACTTCTGTACGTCCGTTGCCTTGTCATGCAGATTGTCGTGATTGAACTCAATGCCTCCGGTCAAATCGGCAGGCATAAACAGACACTTGTCAAAATGATAAATATACTGGGCACCCAGCACACCGGTAAAGTCCGTAGTCATTCCATAAGCGCTGTAATAACTATTGCGCACGATGTGCTGAGCCGAAGCATAGGTACTGAACGTATGTTTCTGGTTTTTGGAGAAAGCCGTGAACTTGAGCCCACCCGTGTTGATGGAATGTTTCAGCTGTTCCACCAGTCCGGGCGCCCCGGTACCGTTCAATCCGGCATCCTCGGCTATATGAGGGGGAAGGCTGAAGCCACTTCCACCACGGCGGAATTCCTCCATATGATGGTATTCAAGGCTCAGCTTGGAATAGGCACTTGTCCGGTAGTAAGCATTCAGACCGACAGTCTGGTTCTTCAGCTTCGGTAATTCGGAAAAACCGTCTCCGTTGGAGTCCCATGCCGAACGATGCCTGCTCTGGCCGTACACATAAGCCCCCATCTTACTGTCCGAAGAAACCAAGGAAAGATTCAGGGTCGTGTTGTTGTCGAACGAGCCGGAACCGTCGAAATTGGAAATGGTATGCGAGAAAGAACCGGAATTGCGAATCGGTTCCTTCGTAATGATATTCACCGTCCCGGCAATGGCCGAAGAACCGAACAAGGCTGAACCACCTCCACGCACCACTTCCACACGCTCTATCATGTTGGCGGGAATCTGTTCCAACCCATACACACCGGCCAGAGAGGAAAAGATGGGACGTGAGTCTATCAATATTTGGGTATATTTCCCATCCAGCCCGTTGATGCGCACTTGTGAATAACCGCAATTCTGGCAATCGGTCTCCACCCGCACACCTGGCTGAAAGGCCAGTCCTTGCGACAAAGTATGCGAGTTTGTCTGCTCAAACAGTTTAGGAGTGACCACTTTGACCAAAGTGGGTGCCAAGCGCCGGGCAGTCTCATTGCGGTTGGCTGTGACTACCACCCCGTCCAGTGCCACCATGTCTTCTTCCAACTCAAAGTTCTCTTCCAAGGTCTTACCACGTTTCAGAACGACTTTGCGCTCCTGCGACTTATAACCTACGGCACTGACGGACAACGTGAACTCACCTTCAGGCAGATTCTTTAGGAAATAGTGACCGGTGGCATCGGTCATGGTCCCGATGGTGGTGCCTTTCAGCGAAACTGTCATATAAGGCAAATGTTCCCTTGTACTTTTTTCTATTACATGACCGACAATATTGGCATCGGTACTCTTCAAATCTTCGGCATAAACGGTTGATGAGAGTAACAGACATACTGCTCCCACCACAAAAAATATATATTTTTTCATGTACTTCTAAAATAATATGTTAATCAATGAGGTTGACGCAATCCCACAACGGAATTGCCTTAATCTATCGGATTTGAAAAAAAGAAGGGGGAGCACGCAGGCAAATACCGCCACGAAGCTTTACACACTTGATGCATTCCGTGGTAAGAATGCTCAGTACACACAACAAAACAAGGAAAACCGTCGCGGCAACCGGAAGCAACGGAAGGGAAGAAGAGACGAAAGAGGCTAGATAGAAAATGGTTTCCAACTGCACCTCTGTATGCTCATGCTGGCCCTTGAATGGATGGGAATGCACAATGATAACACCATTCACCACATGCGAGTGGGTAAACAGCGTAATTCCTCCCAGATAGGCAATGAACAGCAGAGGGAGGAAACACTTCATTATATTCCTCAACTTCATCAAGACTTCCCAATAAAAACAGATGCGCAAAGATAACAGTATTTACAATAAGAAACAACCCGGTTTGTATATTTACCTCTATTTACAGTCGCAAATACCTACTTCTTGTTATTCCGGAAAAAAGACAATAAGACATTTTCACGGAAAAATATCGCCTTATTTCCGGTTTTCTAAAAAAAATATCTTCTCTTTGCAACTTTATAAAGGTGACGACACGTCTAACCGACAAAGAAACAAATTAAAAGACCATAGATTATGAAACGTATCATTTTTGGATTAATGCTCGCCATGATGTTCTGCACACTGGTGCAAGGCGCAAACAGAACCGTAACAGAGAACGACGGTCAGGGGAACAAGAAAAGAGTCATCGAATTGAGAGACACTGTCATCAATGGAGAAACCGTAACAGACACACTCAGCATCATGACTTATGAAAACGGTACCGGCAGTAGCGATGCTCCGGAAAAATGGAGAACCCACCACAGCAGTATGGACTGGAACGGGTTCGACCTCGGGAGCAAGACCTCGGAGACCGTGATTGCCGTAACAGCCATCGTCTTTGTATTCGGACTGCCGCTACTCATCATATTCGTAGTATTCTTCTTCCGCTATAAAAACCGGAAAGCCAAGTACCGCCTGGCGGAACAGGCCCTGGCCAGCGGACAGCAACTGCCTGAAAACTTCTTCAAAGAAGCCGCAGCAACGGATATCCGCAGCAAAGGCATCAACAACATATTCGTCGGCATCGGCCTGTTCATCTTCCTTTGGGCCATTACCGGAGAATTCGGTCTCGGATGTATCGGCTTACTCGTCATGTTCACCGGCTTCGGACAATTGGTGATTTTCTACAGCCAACAGAAGAAGAACGAAGAAAAATGAGTCAGATGGGTGACATATCGTTAGTCGCACAGGTCGTGGTGTTTCACAACACCAGGGCCTTCGACCAGTTGGTAAAGAAGTACCAGTCGCCCGTGCGGCGGTTCTTCCTGCACCAGACCTGCGGCGACAGCGAGTTGAGTGACGACCTGGCACAAGATACGTTTATCAAGGCCTATACAAACATCGCTTCGTTCAAGAATTTGTCCAGCTTCTCAACCTGGCTCTACCGTATTGCCTATAACGTTTTTTATGATTATATTCGCAGCCGGAAGGAAACAGACGATTTGGATACGTACCGAGTGGACGCTCAATGCAGCACACTGCAGCAGGACGTGGGACAGCACATGGACATTTACCGTGCCCTGGCCACACTGAAGGAAATGGAACGCACCTGCATCACGCTCTTCTACATGGAAGACCAAAGCATCGAAAAGATTGCAGGTATCACCGGATGTCCGGCGGGAACGGTAAAAAGCCACCTCTCGCGGGCGAAAGACAAAATGGCTTCCTACTTAAAACAAAATGGTTATGATGGAAAATGATGATAAACTCCTGACTTCATTCTTTGCCGAACACCGGCAGGAAATAGCCGATAACGGGTTCAGCCGCCGCGTACTGCGACATCTGCCCGACCGTAGCCGCCACTTGGCGCAGATATGGACAGCATTCTGCTTTACTCTGGCCCTCGTACTGTTCGTCTCCCTCGACGGAGTGCAGCTGATACTGGACACCTTGCGCGAAACCTTCGATACTGCCATCCGGAGCGGAGCTTCGGAGCTTGACCCCAAGTCGTTAATCATTGCCGGAGTGGTATTGCTCTATTTCGGTTACCGCAAGATTTCATCTATGGCATAGTTGTTTTTCAATGATAAATCGTATCTTTGTCCCCTCATAAAACTAACTAAGAGGAGAAAGTTTTGAGAAAGATTCTATTCATCATATTATTCGTTTTTTCTATTGGGAATGCCGGGGCGCAAGCAACAAGCGATTCCATTGTCATGAATTACTTGAAGGAAATGGGCGCCCCCGTCACTTATAACAATGAAGTGAAATTGCTGATGACCGGCCATGACAAGTTCGTCGATCTCTTCGAGAATATCCGCCATGCCCGGCATCATATCCATTTGGAATACTTCAACTTCCGCAACGACTCCATAGCCAATGCCTTGTTCAGCCTTCTGGCAGAGAAAGCCAAGGAGGGAGTTGAAGTCCGCGCCATGTTCGATGCCTTCGGCAACTGGTCCAACAACCAACCATTGAAAGAACGCCATCTGAAATCCATCCGCGCCCAAGGCATCGAAATCGTTAAGTTCGATCCTATCACTTTTCCCTGGGTGAATCATGCCATACACCGCGACCATCGGAAAATAGTAGTGATTGACGGCAAAATAGGTTATACCGGCGGCATGAACATTGCCGACTACTACATCAACGGATTACCTAAAATCGGTAAATGGCACGATATGCACATACATCTTGAAGGAGATGCCGTGCGCTATCTGCAGGGCATCTTCCTGACCATGTGGAACCGGGAAACGGGACAACACGTAGGTGGACCTGCCTACTTCCCGGATACTCAGCAACTGCCCGACAGTATTGCCGAAGAAATAGCCATCGTGGACCGCACGCCACGCGAAACACCACGCTCCATCAGCCATGCCTATGCAGCTTCCATACAAGCCGCACAGAAGAGCATCCGAATCGTGAATCCTTATTTCGTTCCGACCAAATCAATCCGCAAGGCAATCAAGAACGCACTGAAAAAAGGTACTGAAGTGGAAATCATGATACCTGCCGTGTCGGACATAGCCTTTACTCCGGATGCCTCATTCTACATAGCACACAAGCTGATGAAGAAAGGAGCCAAGATATATCTCTTCAACGGCGGCTTCCACCATTCCAAGATAATGATGGTAGACAGCACTTTCTGCACGGTGGGTACTGCCAATCTCAACAGCCGCAGCCTGCGCTATGACTACGAGACAAACGCTTTCATCTTCGACCCCAAGACCACCAATGAGCTGAATGCCATGTTCGAACGGGACGTGCAAAACAGTACGCTACTCACTCCCGAAGTCTGGAAAAAGCGTTCCGGATGGAAGAAATTCGTAGGCTGGGTGGGAAACCTGATGACCCCCTTCCTCTAATTTTTAATTATTAATTATTAATTATTAATTAATTCTCCTACCTTTGCGTTCGGATAAAAACAGAGCATTACATCATGAAACAATATTTAGACCTGCTGAACCGCGTACTGACCGAAGGCGTAGAGAAAAGCGACCGTACGGGTACCGGCACCATCAGCGTATTCGGCCACCAGATGCGTTTCAACATGGATGAAGGCTTCCCCTGCCTTACTACCAAGAAGCTGCATCTGAAATCAATCATATACGAACTGCTATGGTTCCTCCAAGGAGACACCAATGTGAAATATCTTCAGGACAACGGTGTACGCATCTGGAACGAATGGGCGGACGAAAACGGTGACCTGGGACATATTTACGGGTATCAATGGCGCTCCTGGCCGAACTATAAAGGTGGATTCATCGACCAAATCAGCGAAGCTGTAGAAACCATCAAGCACAATCCCGACTCACGCCGGATTATAGTCAGCGCATGGAATGTAGGTGATTTGGACAACATGAACCTCCCTCCCTGCCACGCCTTCTTCCAGTTCTATGTCGCCAACGGACGGCTGAGCCTACAACTGTATCAGCGTAGTGCGGACATTTTTTTAGGAGTGCCCTTCAATATTGCTTCCTATGCCCTGCTCCTGCAGATGATGGCGCAAGTCACCGGACTGAAAGCCGGAGATTTCATCCATACCTTAGGAGATGCTCACATCTATCTGAACCATTTGGAGCAGGTAAAACTCCAACTATCTCGTGAACCGCGGGATTTGCCGCAGATGAGAATCAATCCGGATGTGAAAAACATCTTCGACTTCAAGTTCGAGGATTTTGAGTTGGTCAACTATAACCCGCATCCGCATATTGCAGGAAAAGTGTCAGTATAAATCCTACAATAAAAAGATAGAAAGAGAAAAGAATTTTACACACATATGATTAGTATTATTGCTGCAGTAGACAGAAAGAGAGGTATCGGTTATCAGAACCGGTTGTTATTCTGGCTTCCCAATGATTTGAAGCGTTTCAAAGCCCTCACCACGGGAAATACCATCATCATGGGCCGAAAGACCTTTGAATCTCTCCCCAAAGGCGCGCTTCCCAACCGCCGCAACGTTGTTCTGTCCACTCAAAAAGATTTGATCTGTCCCGGTACAGAAGTTTTTCCCTCATTGGAAGAAGCACTAAGCAGTTGCCAGCCCGACGAACACGTCTACATCATCGGCGGTGCAAGCGTTTATCGCCAGGCACTCCCCTTTGCAGATACCCTCTGCCTGACCGAAGTGGATGCAGAAGCCCCTCAGGTGGACGCCTACTTTCCCGAAGTCGCTCCGACTGTATGGCAAGAAAAAAGCAGGGAGTCCCATCCCGCAGATGAGAAGCATCCCTGCCCTTATGCATTCGTCGATTATATCCACCGGTAAAATTAATCTTCCTCTTCTTCTACCGTTATAGGCATCTGCCGCTTGATGGCTTCGTGGAAAGAAATCAAGGTTTCCGTACGCGCCAGTCCCAGCGGCTGCAACTTATCATGTATGATGCTCAGCAAATGATGGTTGTTGCGGGCATAAAGCTTTATGAACATATCATACTTGCCCGTTGTAAAATGGCATTCCACAATCTCGGGAATAGCTTCCAATGCTCTCGTTACAGCATCAAAAGAAGCAGGATCCTTTAGATAGATACCGATATAGGCGCATGTTTCATATCCTATCTTCTCCGGATCAATCACATATTCAGAACCTTTCAATATACCTAAGTTTGTCAGCTTTTGAATGCGCTGATGAATGGCTGCTCCCGATACATTACAAGCTCTGGCCACTTCAAGAAAAGGAATGCGTGCATTATCGGCTATAAGTTTTAAAATCTGTTCGTCTAAAGTATCCAATTGATGATGTCCCATTTCAAATTCTAATGATTAATAAATTACTATATCTCCCGCATATCTATACGGCAACATGCAAAGTTAGCTATTTTTTCGCCAATAAAAATACGGTTTATAACTTTTCTTGCAAAAAAAAGAATAATACCGCATATCAGGCATTTCAAAGTGCATATGCAAAATTCCATCTCGCATGACCGGAAAATTGCAGATGAGCTTTAAAGATATTATCTTTGTAGTAGCAATAATAATGAACCGTTATGAAAAAGTATTCCTTATTCCTATTATGCCTGATGGCAGCAATATCCTTGCATGCCCAAAGTTTTGCCGATTATTTTGCAGATAAAACCCTGCGTGTCGACTATATCTTTACCGGAAATGCAGCCAAACAAGAGATATGCCTGGACGGATTGTCTTGTCTCCCCTCTTGGGCAGGAAGGAAGCATCATTTACCTGAGTTGCCCCTGCAAGGAAACGGACAAATCATTATGCGAGATGCAGCCAATGGCAGCGTAATCTACAAAACATCCTTTTCTTCGCTCTTCCAGGAGTGGCTGGAAACGGATGAAGCCAAAGCGGTGACCAAAGGATTCGAAAACACCTTTCTCCTTCCCTATCCCCTCCGTCCTGCAGAAATAGAAATAACACTTCTCGACCCGCGTAGAAATGTACGGGCAAGCATGAAACATACGGTCAGTCCCGACGACATCCTGATACATCAGAAAGGTACTGCCCACATCACACCACATAAATATCTGCTGCAAAGCGGCAATACGGCCAAATGCATCGACGTAGCCATCCTTGCAGAAGGATATACTCCCGAAGAGATGCCGGTATTCTACGAAGACGCAGCCATTGCCTGCGAAAGTCTGTTTGCCCACGAACCCTTCCGGTCCATGAAAAAGCACTTCAACATTGTAGCAGTGGCTAGCCCCTCCGAAGACAGCGGAGTAAGCGTACCACGCCTCGGAGAATGGAAACGGACAGCATTCAGCTCTCATTTCAGCACATTCTATTCAGACCGGTATCTGACCACCTCCCGTGTCAAATCCATACACGATGCGCTGGCGGGAATACCGTATGAACACATCATCATCCTTGCCAATACGGAAGAATACGGCGGCGGTGGAATCTATAATTCCTATACCCTTACTACCGCCCACCATCCAATGTTCCGCCCCGTTGTGGTACATGAGTTCGGGCATAGCTTTGGCGGACTGGCCGATGAATACTTCTACGACAATGACGTGATGACAGATACCTATCCACTAGATGTGGAACCCTGGGAACAGAACATCAGCACAAGAATCGATTTCATTTCCAAATGGGAAGATATGCTTGCTCAAGGAACTCCCGTTCCTACTCCCTCTTCTGAAAGTGGAACATATCCCGTAGGTGTATATGAAGGAGCTGGCTATTCTGCCAAAGGCATTTACCGTCCGGCAGACAATTGCCGCATGCGCACCAATGAATACCCTACTTTCTGCCCGGTCTGCCAACGGGCCATCCGCCGCGTCATTGAATTTTATACTGAATAAAAACAAACTAAACTAAAAGAACTTATGATCAGACTTCAACGTATTACAACAGCTGACACAGACTTGTACAGCTACATGGAGAAATTAATGACCCAATCGTTCCCTTCAGAGGAGTACCGGGAACTGGAGGAATTGCGCAAGTATACAGATACCAAAACGCACTTCTATAACAATATCATCTTCCATAACAACACCCCGGTAGGTCTCATCACTTACTGGGATTTCGGACATTTTTACTATATAGAGCATTTTGCCATTGACCCCGCACAGCGTAACGGCGGATATGGAAAGAGCGTACTAAACCATTTATGCCAACTCTTAAAACATCCCATCGTCTTGGAAGTGGAAATACCCGAAGAAGAAATGGCTAAACGCCGCATTAACTTCTATCAACGGCAAGGATTCTCCTTATGGGAAAAGCCCTACCAACAACCACCCTATAAAACAGGCGACAACTACCTGCCTATGCTCATCATGGCCTATGGAGATATAGAATGTGGAAAGGATTTTGACTCTGTAAAGGAACACATCTACCGCGAAGTATATAATGTGAAATCTTAAAAACCCAATATACTTAAAACAATAAAGGTCGTTTCAACAAATGAAACGACCTTTATTATATCATTAAACTAACTTTTACTGACGCGGTTGCGCAGAATAGTTAATCTTCAAAGCATAAGCCTTACGAAGCGCTTCTTTGATATCTGTTACGATACCCATTTTCGTATCTTGGTCAACTTTCAAAGACACTGTCATCTGCGGCTGATCTTCTTCTTTCATACTGGCACGTTCACCAATAATGTAATCTTGAATTTCAGCAACTTCAGCATAGCTGTCGTTCAACTGGATACGGCTCTCATTACCTAACTTCTTACGAAATTCGGCAGTAGGTTTTCCTACATAGATAAACGTAACCAAAGACTTCTTTTCAAGTTTCTCCAATTCTGTAGCTTGCGGAACCTTAAACTCAACCTTCAATGTTACCTCACGCATCGTTGTTACAATCATGAAGAAGAACAACAAGGTGAAGATAAGGTCAGGCAGAGAAGAAGTGTTCAACGCCGGCATTCCACGTTTACCAGTCTTATTAAATTTTCCCATTACTTCTTTTCTCCGTACTTTTTAGGTTCTGCCTCAGAAATCTTCTGAGAATAAATTTCACGAATTGCATCTTGTTGTTCTTGATCCAACTCCATATAATTCTTCTGCCACTTTTCCTGAGCCAATTCATCACGCAACTCGTTATAAGCTGCTACCAACTCATTCTGTACAGACATATATGCTTTGTATGAAGAACCACGGTCACAACGCAAAGAAATCACATGGCCTTCCGTCACTTGTACTGTACCGAAGAAAGGAACATTCTTAGAAATCTTTTCCGGTTTTGTATCTTCGTTATACGGATTGGCAATAAATTCTTTTGCTTTTGCACGCAATTGGTCAACAGTAATATAATCATTCCCGCACATTAACTGGTCCTGCATGTTCAAGAAGACTTGCAATACGTTGCGTTCCTTCTTCTTTGCATCGTCCAACTTCTGGTCCTTTTCCGGTGGAGGCGGCAAACGTCTTGCCAAACCACGGTCGGTATCCATAGATGTTGTAATCAAGAAGAAAATCAGCAACAAGAAAGCGATGTCCGCAGTAGAACTTGAGTTAATTTCAGGAACTTCTCTTTTCTTTTTAGCCATTGTAATTATATCTTTAAATTGAGTTACCTCAATTGATTATGATAATTTTTTCTTAATGCTACTAAAAATGATTGCCAAGACTGTACCAGCAAACAAGATATAGATAGAATAAAGGAACATGTCAGTAAGCTTCAACCAGAAAGGTACGTTCTCAGTTCCGCTATAACCCGGAATAACAAGTGGTTCTTCACTACCCATAGTCCAAGAAATAACAACAACTGCAACCAATATAACCAAACCAATCAAAGATTTCAACGCTGCTCCCGGATTGTCTTTCAGTGCAGCTCCAAATTGGAACAAAACACCAACCACGGTAGCAATAATAGCTACAAAGAACAGAATGTACATCAAATAAATCAATGCGTCTGTATGAGCCGGTTGCCACATTTCTGCGTCAACGCTTGCCAACACTGCATCGCCCTGAGCATCTCCACCGAAGAAGAACATGCCCAACACTACCAAGATGATAGCGAACATGACATACAGTGCATAGTATGATACTTTATATGATAACTTAGCCATCTTAATTATTTTTTGTATTTCAAGTCATATTTGATAACCATATCCAACAGAGAGATAGAAGAATCTTCCATTTCGCTGGTCAAAGCTTCAATCTTAGCCAGGATGTAGTTATAGAATACCTGCAGAATCAAGGCAACGATCAAACCGAAGATAGTTGTAATCAAGGCAACCTTCATACCACCTGCTACAACCGTCGGAGAGATATCACCTACCTGCTGGATCTTATCAAATGCCTGCACCATACCGATTACAGTACCCAAGAATCCCAAAGACGGAGCCATAGCGATGAACAGTGTAATCCAAGAGCAACCTTTTTCCAGGTAACCAGCTTGTACACCACCGTAAGAAACTACTGACTTTTCTACTACGTCGATACCTTGGTCAATTCTCATCAGACCTTGATAGTAGATAGAAGCGATAGGACCTCTAGTGTTACGTGCGATGTCTTTAGCAGCTTCAACGTCACCTTTTTCCAAAGCAGCTTCAATAGCAGCCAAGAATTTCTTTGTGTTGATTTCAGCCAAGCTCAAATAAATGATACGTTCAATACAAAATGCAAGACCGATAACCAATGCGATAGCTACCAAACTCATGAAAGATGCAGTACCTTCAATAAACTTAGTTTTGAGTTCTTTGTGGATACCACCTTCTGCAGCTTCCATTGCGGCAGGAGCAGCAGCGTCAGCAGCAGGTGCTACAGCTGCTTGTTCAGTTTGTTCAGCTGCAGGAGCATCTTGAGCCTGAGCAAGTTGAGTTGAGCCAAATGTTAAGACTCCCATCACAGCAACAATTGCAAATAACTTTTTCATTGTGTGTCTAATTTTTAAGATTAATTAATTAATTTATTTATTATAATTTGTTGTTTTATCTCCATTTTATCACACTGCGGAGAGACGGGGATTCGAACCCCGGATACCCTTTAGGGGTATACACGCTTTCCAGGCGTGCCTCTTCAACCACTCGAGCATCTCTCCAATAGACGCCTTTTCTGAAATCGGGTGCAAATTACAAAAAAAATGCGAACCACCAGCGTTTTCAGCTACAAATGTATTCTTTTTTTTGTTGTTCTGCCTCATTCTCCCCGTTTTATATTAAATAAAATCTCAAAATTAATAAACTTTAAAATCTTAAAGAACTTATTTGAGCATTCCGAACACTTTTAAAGCGTTATCAGAAGTAACCTGGGCCACCTTTTCAGGAGAGTTCCCATAGATTCCGGCCACCTTTACCAAAGTATCCTTAACATATGCGCTTTCGTTCCTCTTGCCTCGATTGGGAACCGGAGTCAGATAAGGGGAATCGGTTTCCAGCACGATGCGTTCCAAAGGAATATTCTTCAAGACTTCGGGTAAAGTTGATTTCTTGAAAGTCACCACACCATTTATTCCTATCATGAAATCCGCAAATTCCATAATCCTGCAGGCCTCTTCCGAGGTTCCCGTAAAACTATGGAAAATTCCTTTCAAAGGAGTCTGCTGATAGGGTTTCAACACATTATATATATGGTCGAACGCTTCCCTACAATGCAGCACTACCGGCAAACCGTATTCCAAAGCCCACTCAATCTGCTTGTCCAACACCCTTTGCTGCTCTCTAAGAAAAGTCTTATCCCAATACAAGTCCATACCAATCTCGCCAACCGCAACAAATTCATTCGGTGAAGCCAGCTCCCGGGCCACTATTTCCAACTCCTTTTCATAATCCGCATCCACAGAGGTAGGGTGCAATCCAATCATCGGATAGCAATACCCTTTATATTCACGGCACACCCGAAGCATAGGTCCTATGGTGGTACTATCGATATTGGGCATAAAAATATGCGTGACTCCTGCCTCACGGGCACGAGCCATCACTTGAGGCAAATCCTCTGCAAACTCTTCTAAAAAAAGATGGGAATGTGAATCAATCAATCTCATTCTTCAACTTACTCTTTGCGTTTCTCACCGGTACGGTAATAATAGATTATTCCATAATCACGGCATAAATCCAAACGTTTCTCATTGGGAGTGACCTCCTCGAATTTCTTTTCAACCTGGTTCCATATATCCAAAATCAAACCATCCGCCTCTGCACGCATCGAAGCCAAGGTGTCCAAACTGCGGGCTGTCAAAGATTGAAGATTCTTTTGCTTCTCATAACTATCCATGAAAATATCATAATGCACCCTCACTTTTGCAATCGTAGGGTTATAAATGGGAATTCCTCCCTGGGATATACGTTTGTTTTCCCCATCCACGATTTTACGCCCCCACTCTGCCAAGGCAGGCTCTGTCGATAAATCAGGCACATTATTGTTGCTTGTGTCCAAACCGTAATATTCCTTATGAGCAATACGCACTTCAGAACGGATGACAGCTAAATTCAACACCTGGATAAAATGAGAAATATACAGACGGGCAGTCTTTACATTAGCCTGATGCTTACGTCCCGCCCGAGCCTGCCGCTCAAAACAGTCGGCATAATAAGCTTGCGCAGCTTCAAACTTTGTAAGAAAATTCCGCGCATCAGTCAACGCCTTCAAAGATACGGCCAAATCATACACATTACATATATCACCCTTGACGACCACTGCTTTCAGCGCCCGTATTCTCGCTTGATCTGTATTAGGCAATCTTCTATAAGGCATTTTCTCCCGGATTTAAAGTTATACTTCCCGATGCATCAGGTTAGCCATCAGGTTCTTCAATTCCTCTTTCTTTTCATCTGCCACCTTCACCGCCAACAGACTTTCCATTGCGCGTTCACAATACTCTTCCATCTTTTTCTCACACAGTTCCTTGACGCCAATCCGGTTATACAGTTCCGTCACCGCAGCAACTTTCTCCTCCGGGTTGAATGCAACAGCATCCACCCAAGCATTCAAGCGGGTCAACTGCTCCTCATCCGCATGTTCAAAAGCCTTTATCAGCATGTAGGTCTTTTTATTGCACAGAATATCACCTCCAATATTCTTTCCAAAGACGGCAGCATCGCCATAAATATCCAGGAAATCATCTTTCAACTGAAAAGCGACACCCAAGTTCATGCCAAAATCATACAACTGCTCCGCATCTTCAGAAGAAGCCCCTCCCAAAAGAGCGCCAATCTTCAAGCTTGCAGCCAACAATACCGAAGTTTTCAGACGAATCATTTCCAGATACTCCTCTGCCTTCACATCCTTCCGATGTTCAAACTCCATATCCAGCTGCTGTCCTTCACAGATTTCCAGTGCAGTCAGGCTAAATATATCCATCACCTCTTTCAGGTGTTCAACCGGGCATTGAGCCATAAACTGATAAGCTAATACAAGCATTGCATCCCCCGAAAGGATGGCAGCATTGTCATCCCAAACTTTATGTACCGTCTCCTTACCACGGCGACGGTCTGCACGGTCCATCAAGTCGTCATGCAAAAGAGTATAATTATGATACACTTCAATCCCCGTTGCAGGGTTAAAAATACGGGTAATATCCTCCTGATACAGATTGTAGGCCATCAACATCAATACCGGACGGATTCTTTTTCCACCCATGGACAACACATAGGTAACGGGAGCATATAAACCTTGAGGAGTACGGGTAAACTGCAATTCTGCAATATGAGAATTTATTCTTTCTAAAAGCTCGGAAGCTGTAAACATGGCATTTTCAGAATTTAGGGAATAGCGGATAATGAAAAGAGGCTGCATTCCGGCAGCCTCTCCCACTTATAGATATTTTATTACTGCAATCTAAACATTACAGGCACGGTATACTTAACACGAACGGGTTTACCACGCTGCATACCGGGTTTCCACTTCGGCATGCCCATAATCACGCGGACAGCTTCTTTGTCCAAATACGGGTCAACGCCTCTCAGAACTTTAGCATCTACGATACTACCGTCCTTATTAACCACGAACTGTACAGTTACACGGCCTTGAGTTCCGTTTTCCTGTGCAATAGTAGGATATTTAATATTCTTGCTCAAATACTGCATCAAACCAGCCATACCACCATTCGGGAACTCAGGCATCTGTTCTACCACCTCGAAAATAGTCTGTTCTTCCGGTTCTTCCTCTTCCACTGCTACGGGAACATATTTGATTTCCACTGCCTGGTTCAATTCTTCAGAAGATACAATGGCCGTTTCTTCCACGTCAGCATCGTCTTCAACGATAGTCAACGTCTCTGCAATTGAAGGGGCTTCGGGAGGCGGAGGAGTAACCTGCTCCGGCTGTTCTGTAATAGGGATGATTTCCTCTTCAAAAAATACGTCGGTAATAGCCTGGCTCGTGTCAATCTTGATGTCACGCTTTGTCCACTCGAACGCAACAAACATGAAAGCGAGCACGATTACATAACCGACAAGCAGCCAAGTCGACTTCTTACTCTCCAGGTCTGCCTTAGGTGATTTCTTAATTTCCATAATTTATAATATAATTTTAGTGTTTCTCATTTGGGGCAAATATAGCACTTTTCCCAAGAATGTTCACGCTCTGCTGTTTTTTTTTACACAATAGGCGCTCCATTTTCATTTTTTTAATCCTTCAAAAACCTCCATGTGCTTTTGTGCCACAAATGTAACGAGATATTTTAAAAATACCGTATCTTTGGCAAGAATTTTAAATGAAATATTGAAATTTTCTGTTTTGCAGGTGTTATACCTATATAACTATAGCATAAAAGTCATGAAAAAGATAACAATAGCAATCGACGGTTTTTCCTCTTGCGGGAAAAGCACTATGGCCAAAGACCTCGCCCGCGAAATCGGTTACATATATATAGATAGTGGTGCCATGTATCGGGCAGTAACATTATATAGTATAGAGAATGGTATTTTCCAGGGTGACCGCATAGATGCCGAAAAACTGAAAAGTCTAATAAAGGATATACATATTTCTTTCCGCCTGAACCCCGAAACCGGACGCCCAGATACCTACCTGAACGGAGTAAATGTAGAAAACAAAATCCGTACCATGGAAGTATCTTCACGTGTCAGCCCCATTGCAACATTGGATTTCGTACGCGAAGCTATGGTGGCACAGCAACAAGAGATGGGCAAGGCCAAGGGTATCGTTATGGATGGGCGCGACATCGGCACTACCGTTTTTCCGGATGCCGAGCTGAAAATTTTTGTAACCGCCACCCCCGAGATACGGGCACAACGCCGCTATGACGAACTAAAGGCCAAAGGGGAAGAAGCCAGCTTTGACGAAATTCTGGAAAATGTGAAACAACGGGACTATATTGACCAAAACCGGGATGTAAGTCCGCTGCGCAAAGCTTCTGACGCTTTATTGTTGGACAACAGCCACCTGAGCATTTCCCAACAAAAGGAATGGCTGGCGGAACAATTCGAACGGGTTATAAAGGAGAAGAACTGAACCGGATATGGCAAAAGTAGAAATAGACGAAGGCTCCGGCTTCTGTTTCGGAGTTGTCACCGCAATAAACAAGGCAGAAGAGGAACTGGCGAAAGGAGGAACCCTCTATTGTCTGGGAGACATCGTGCACAACAGCCGTGAAGTGGAACGCCTGAAGGCAATGGGGCTGATTACCATCAACCATGAGGAATTCAACCACCTCCACAACGCCAAAGTGCTGCTGCGTGCTCATGGAGAGCCCCCTGAAACTTATGACATTGCCCGCCGCAACAATATAGAAATCATTGACGCAACCTGCCCGGTCGTACTCCGCCTGCAAAAGAAGATTAAGCAAGAGTACGTCCAGGAAGACAACCGCGACAAGCAAATTGTCATCTATGGCAAAAATGGACACGCCGAAGTACTGGGTCTGGTAGGACAAACCACCGGAAAGGCCATCGTCATCGAAAAGCAGGAAGAGGCAAGGAAACTGGATTTCAGCAAAGACATCCGTCTCTACTCCCAGACCACAAAGTCTCTGGACGGATTTCAAAACATTGTGAAATACATAGAGGGACATATCTCACCGAAAGTCACTTTCGAGTCCTATGACACTATCTGCCGACAAGTAGCAAACCGGATACCTAATATCCGGAAATTTGCAGCTTCCCATGATTTAATATTCTTTGTCAGCGGCAAAAAAAGCTCTAACGGCAAGATGCTGTTCAGTGAGTGTAAAAAAGTCAATGCCAATTCACATTTGATAGACAGTGCCGAAGAAATAGATAGTTCTCTGTTAGCCGGTGCCAATTCCATCGGTGTCTGCGGAGCCACTTCCACCCCCAAATGGCTGATGGAAGAAATTTCAGAAGCCATAAAGTCAAAACTTAAATAACAGTTTGTCATCCTTTTGGAACAGCAAATTAACGTAATTTATTAGTCACCGCCTCAGCTTTTTACTATCTTTGCGGCATGAAAAAATAGTCCAAATCTATTTTTCATCATGATTATTAATACTAAACAAAAAGATTGTTATGGGAACAGTTAAGTGCATTGGTATCTTGACATCAGGAGGTGATGCTCCGGGAATGAACGCAGCCATACGTGCCGTGACACGTTCGGCTATTTACAACGGACTTTCAGTTAAAGGTATATATAGAGGTTACAAAGGTCTGGTAACCGGCGAAATCAAAGAATTCAAAAGCCAAAATGTCAGCAACATCATCCAGCTGGGTGGTACAATCCTGAAGACAGCCCGCTGCAAAGAGTTCACGACTCCCGAGGGCCGCCAGATTGCTTACGACAACATGAAGAAAGAAGGCATTGACGCCTTAGTGATTATCGGAGGCGACGGTTCGCTGACCGGTGCTCGTATCTTTGCACAAGAGTTTGACGTGCCTTGTATCGGGCTGCCGGGAACTATCGACAATGACCTTTATGGAACAGATACCACTATCGGCTACGACACCGCGCTGAACACGATCCTGGATGCTGTGGACAAAATCCGTGATACAGCCACTTCCCATGAGCGCTTGTTTTTCGTAGAAGTCATGGGACGCGATGCCGGTTTCCTCGCTCTGAACGGCGCCATCGCCTCCGGAGCAGAAGCAGCCATTATCCCGGAATTCAGTACGGAAGTGGACCAACTGGAAGAATTCATCAAGAACGGTTTCCGGAAATCCAAGAACAGCAGTATCGTACTGGTAGCCGAGAGTGAACTGACCGGCGGTGCAATGCACTATGCAGAGCGTGTAAAGAACGAATACCCCCAATATGACGTACGCGTAACCATCCTCGGTCACTTGCAACGCGGTGGTAGCCCTACGGCACACGACCGTATCCTTGCCAGCCGTCTGGGCGCAGCCGCCATCGACGCCATCATGGAAGGACAGCGCAATGTCATGATAGGCATTGACCACGATGAAGTGGTATACGTTCCCTTCACGAAGGCCATCAAGAATGACAAACCCATCAAGAAAGACCTTGTAAATGTATTGAGAGAACTGTCTATCTAATGACAGACTGTTCAGATACCCCATAAACAGAGAAGGCGACATATGCGCCTTCTCTGTTTTTTACAACCATTTTTTCACTATACTTTCCGTCCTCTCCCACAGTTCTTCCATCTGTACATGCCGGGTGTACTTCTCCGAAAGAGACTTGGGACGGCAACTGGCATTCAATGTCCCCGTACGTTTACCGGCATCCTCATCCAGCAATAAGCCGACAGCCGTTGCAGCTCCCTTACGGGGAGTACGGATAAAAGGCCTGAAAAGTATATCTGTCAGCGGGTCAAACCACATATGCATGGTGATGATATTGGTAGACACAATCCCCGGGTCAGCCGCATTCACAACAATACCTTTGTGTTTGACGCGACTGGCCAAGTCGATGGTGAACAGAGTCAATGCCAGCTTCGTGTTGCTATATATAGGAATGCGCCAAAAGCCACCCTTCCTTCCCCGGAGGAAAAAATCCGGAAAGTCAAGATGACCGATGGCATACGTACAAGATACCATATTCACAATACGGCTCCCCTCTCCCATCAATGGCAGCAGCTTGCGGGTCAGCAGGTAAGGCCCTACATAATTGACACTCACCGTCCGTTCCAGTCCGTCTTCGGTAATGCGGCGTTCCGTTTCCATGGTTCCGGCATTGTTCATCAGCAACGCCAACGGCTCTCCCCGCTTCAACAGATGCTCTGCAAATGCGGCCACTGAAGCCAGAGATGCCAAATCAATGGGAGCAGTCTCAATACGCGGATTACCGGTTTCACGCATCAGCAGTTGCCGCTTGGGTTCGGCAGCTTGGGGGTCACGGCATGCCATGATGACCTGATAGCCGGCAGTTGCCACTGCGCGGGTAATTTCCATGCCCATGCCACCGTCTGCCCCGGTTATAACAGCTAAATTCACTTTAATAATTAAAAATTGAAAATTAAAAACTAAAAATCAGCCTTTCGCTTCGATTTTCTCTATCTCCCTTTTCAGACAAGGTGGAAGCTCCTCCTTCAAATGCTGATGGCATGCCATCTCGATGGAATACATCCGGGCAATGCAATAATTACTATGCCGGCAGTTGCAACGTGCATTCTCTTCGGCACGCATGCGGTTGACAAACCCCGGCTCATTGAGCAGAGCGCGTGCCATTTGCACAGCCTCGAAGCCGTCATCCAGCACCTCATCTATCTTGTCCCTGGAAACCAGGCCACCCACATAAACCAACGGTATCTTCAAGGCGGCACGGAATTTCAAGGCATCTTCCAGGAAATAAGCTTCCTTAAACGGTACGCTCGGTATCATCCATTTGCCTACCATGCGTACACCGTATTTCAACCACCAGCAGGTCATGTAATGCGTCATGCTGCGGATAGGCATTTCGCCCCGCATGACATACATCGGCGCCTTACTGACGAACCCACCGCTCAAGACCAGCGCATGTGCTCCCGACTGCTCCAGCCTCCGGGCCACCTGCATCGTCTCGTCCAGCTCCATCCCTCCACGGAAACCGTCGCGCATGTTCATCTTCACCAGCACAGCCATATCACTGCCGGCAGCCTTCATCACTTCTTCCATCACCATATCCATAAAACGCATACGGTTCTGCAACGAGCCTCCGAACTCGTCTTTCCGATGGTTGGTGGACGGGGACAAGAACTGGCTGATGAGATAGCCATGCCCTGCATGAATCTCTACAGAATCAAATCCGGCCTCCCGTGCCAGATTCACCGAACGTCCATAAGCACGCGCCATCTCCGGCAGCTCATCGGCACGCAGTCCGCGCACAAAGGTAGGAGAGTAAAGATTGAAACCGGAAGATGCGCCGACGGGCATACAACCGCAAATGCTCTTATGGGACATATTGCCACAGTGTCCCAACTGGATGCCTGCCGCAGCCCCCTCCGCATGTATGGCATCAGTCAGCCTACGGAGTCCGGGGATAATCTCAGGACGCATCCACAACTGGCGGTCAAAAGACAAACCGCTCTGAGTAACTGCCGCATAGGCAACAGTAGTCATACCTATACCTCCCGCCGCTACCGACCGATGATAGTCGAGCAACATGTCCGACGGAGCGTTTCCGGGACACATGCTCTCGAAAGCAGCCGAACGGATGGTACGGTTACGCAAGGTCAACGGTCCGAAAGTGACGGGGGTGAATAACTTGGATTCCATCGTTATGAGTTATGAGTTATGAGTTATAAGTTATGAATTATTCATTTTCCATTTTCAACTCTCCATTTTCCATTAATAAAGAAATGGAATGATGCGTTTGCGCTTTCCTACCGCCTCATCACCAAACTCCTCCCGATAACGGCGGTGAATGGCATCGGCACGGGGAACAAGGTTGGCAAACGTCCACCAGACGAACACCCAGGCGGCGGGAGAAGCTGTGAGTATGGCAAACCCCGTCCATTCCACCAGTTCACCGAAGTAATTGGCAGAAGTGACGTATCGGTAAAGCCCTTTTCCGGGAAGATAATGCTTCGTATCACCTGGCCTGCGCAGATGACGTATCACATAGTCGGAATGCAAATTGACGAACATACCTGCAAAAAACAGAATGATTCCCAACAAGGCATGAGGTTTCAGCAAATAGGCCCAGCCATCGGCATACAAGCCTTCGGGAGCGAAATAGAACAAACCGCCCGCCTGCATCATCCCGTTCAAAAGGTTGAAGACGATACCCATCGCCATAATAGCTACCGGCATCCGGCTTTTACCTTTCAGCAGGAACGGAAAAATAAAGGCCCGCTGAAGATAGTGCAACTGAAACAGCAGGAAGAAGAAATATACCGGCACGGCAAATCCCGCTCCACTCTTCCCCCACAACCCAAACATGACGATGAATACCGGCGCTTCCATAAGCACCCACGCCAGTTTATTATTGATGGAGATTCCCCACGAGGCAGTACGGAACATGCCATAACCCGCTTTGACAAAATAGAGTGCAATAAAGACAACCAATGCCACAGCACTCATTACCCACAGAAATATCTGAAAAGTTTCCTGATTCATAGTTCTTTATTTATGCGAAGCAAAGATAAAGAAAACTCACAACAAACAAATCGTTTTCCCCGGATAATTGTTTTTTCATGCAAAAACCAGTGTTTTTTACTGAGAAGATTAAGCAGTAGAGATACGAAAATCTAATCGTTCCATCATGGAGTAAATTTCATTCCACCATGGAGAAAAAACCGTTCCACCATGGTGGAACGATTTTTTCCCCGTGATGGAACGATTTAAAAGATACAAGTCTAATCCTTACCGTTTCTTAATGGGCACATAAGCCACCTCATCCAAAACATTCTTATAGGCAGGACGGATAATACGCTTGCCTTCGAAATTCAATTCTTCATTGCGATGTGCACACCAACCGACAATACGTGCCATGGCAAACAAAGGCGTGAAGATTTCCTGCGGCAGCCCAATCATCTCGTAGACAAAGCCCGAATAGAAATCCACATTACTCGAAACCGTCTTGCCATTATTCTTCACACGGCCAAACACATCAATGGCGCGCTCCTCGAGCAGTTCAAGGAAAGCGAACTCGCGTTCTTTCCCTTTTTCGCGGGCAAGGTCGCGGGCAAGCTCTTTCAGCAGAATGGCGCGCGGGTCGGAAATGGTATAGACGGCATGTCCGATACCATATATCAAGCCGGTCTTGTTATAGGCTTCCTTGTTGAGCATGCGGGTGAAGTAAGTATCAATCTCATCCACATTCGTCCAGTCCTGAATGTTTTCCTGCAGATGGTGGAACATATCGGCAACCTGGATATTGGCACCTCCATGAAGCGGCCCTTTCAAGGAACCGATACCTGCCGCTATCGAAGAGTAAGTATCCGTCCCGGTAGAAGAAGTGACACGTACGGTAAAAGTGGAGTTGTTACCACCACCGTGCTCGGCCTGAAGAACCAGCAGCAGGTCGAGCGTGCGGGCATCCAGCTCCGTGTAGTCCTTCTTCAGCATATAGAGGAAATTCTCGGCAATGGAAAGGTTTTCCTGCGGATGGCGGATATGCAGTGAACGGCCATGGGTGGCATGGCGAAGCATGTTATAGGCATACGCAATGATGGTCGGGAATTTCGAAATAAGCTCAATGCTCTGCCGCATCAGATTATCGCGGGAAGTGTCATCTGCATCAGGGTCAAAACGATACATCTCGAGCACGCTGCGCGCCAGGATGTTCATAATGTTGTTTCCTTCGAGTTCAATGATATTCATCTTGGTCTTCTGCTCCAGCGGCATGTTGTCGTTGATGAGTTCACGGAAAGAAGAGAGTTCTTCCTTGTCGGGCAGGCGACCGGAAAGCAACAAGTAGGCAATTTCCTCAAAACCGAAACGCTTCTCTTTGATGATGGCGTGTGCCAAGTCATCCACATCATAACCGCGGTAGAACAATTTGCCGGGAATAGGCTTCAGCCCTCCACCGGGGATGCGTTCATAGCCGACCACATTGCCTATTTTGGTCAACCCCACCAAGACTCCCGTGCCGTCCTCATTACGCAAACCGCGCTTCACATCAAACTTCCTGAACAGTTCATTCTCAATCCGGGTAGCTTCCTTCAAATCTTCGGAAAGCTTGTAAATCAGATACTCCTTCTTCATAATCGTTTCGTTTTATTCGTTATTCCCATTTTCTATTCTCCTTACAATCTCCCGGGTGAAAGTCGAAGTGGACAGCGAGACGCCACCCGGCATAAAACGTGCCAAGTCGGCAGTAGCACGGGCTTCTGTGAAACTTTCCTCCAAGGCGTTCTCTATAAGAGAGGCTGCTTCCTTCCAACCCAGATATTCAAGCATCATCACAGCGGAAAGGATGATGGAACAGGGATTCACAATGTCTTTCCCGGCAATGTTCGGAGCCGTCCCGTGAGTAGCCTCAAAAATGGCATGCCCCGTTTTATAGTTGATATTCGCACCCGGTGCAATGCCGATGCCGCCTACCATGGCAGCCAGTTGGTCGGACACATAATCACCGTTCAGATTCAACGTGGCAATCACGGAATATTCTTCGGGGATAAGCAACGTGTTCTGCAAGAATGCATCGGCAATGCAGTCCTTGATGACCAGACGCCCTTCTGCCAGCTCTTTACCAAACTCACATTCTGCCAGCTCGTACCCCCACTTCTTGAAACCGCCTTCCGTAAATTTCATGATGTTTCCTTTGTGTACCAAGGTCACGGAAGGCAGATGATGCTCAAGCGCGTATTGGCAGGCGGCACGCACCAAGCGCTCTGTTCCTTCTCTTGAAACGGGCTTCACGCCAAACGAGGAGGTTTCGGGAAAACGGACTTTTGTCACCCCCATGTCATCATGGAGAAAACGATAGAACTTTTCAGCCTCCGGAGTTCCGGCTTCCCATTCGATGCCTGCATAAATATCCTCGGTATTCTCACGGAATACGCACATATCCACCTTCTGCGGCTCTTTGAGTGGAGAAACAATACCCTTATACCAACGTACCGGACGTTGGCAGACATACAAATCAAGCGTCTGACGCAATGCCACGTTCAACGAACGGATACCTCCGCCGACAGGTGTTGTCAAAGGACCTTTGATGCCCACCTTATAAGTGCGGAAGGCTTCCATCGTTTCATCCGGCAGCCAGGAGCCGGTTTCGTGGAAAGCACGTTCTCCTGCCAGCACTTCTTTCCATTCAATGCCACGCCGGTCACCATAGGATTTCCTGACAGCGGCATTCACGACAGCCTGCATGGATGGGGTCACTTCTGCTCCCACTCCATCGCCGGAAATAAAAGGTACAGTAATTTTTTCCATATTCTATCTTGCATTAAGTGCAGAACCGGCCCGGAACCAGGCTATCTGCTGTTCGTTATACGTATGTTGTACTTCAAAACTTTCTTTACTCCCGTCCTCGTGATGAAGAACCACCTTCAACGTACGTCCCGAAGCAAAATCTTTCAACCCCATGACAGAAATCAGGTCGCGTTCCCGAATCTTGTCATAATCGGCCTTATCCGTAAAGGTCAGTGCCAACATGCCTTGTTTCTTTAAATTCGTCTCATGGATACGGGCAAAGCTTTTCGCCAAAATGACGCGTACATTCAAGAAGCGTGGTTCCATGGCAGCATGCTCACGGCTGGACCCTTCACCATAATTCTCTTCGGCAACGACAATGGAAGGGATACCTTCGGCCTTATACAGCTTCGCAGTGCCTGACACTGTTCCATAGGTATTGGTGGAGCGGTTCCAAACCTTGTTCGTCTCTCCATTGAAAGCATTGACAGCCCCCATCAGCATATTGTCCGAAATATTCTCCAAATGTCCCCGGAAACGGAGCCATGGCCCCGCCATAGAGATGTGGTCGGTGGTACATTTCCCTTGCACTTTAATCAATAAGGGCATATTCAGCAAGTCCATGCCATCCCAGGCAGGGAAGGGAGTCAGCAGTTGCAAGCGCTGTGAATGAGGATTGACCGTAATTTCCGTCTGTCCTTTGCCTGGAGCAATGTATCCTTCCTTTCCTCCTATAAACCCGTGTGCCGGCAGTTCTTCACCGACCGGTTCGGACAGTTTCACAACCTCTCCTTTGGCATTGACCAGCGTATCCCTCAACGGGTCGAAACAAAGGTCACCGGCAATGGTCAGCGCCATCGTTATCTCCGGGGAAGCGACGTAAGCAAAAGTGTTGGGATTTCCATCGGCACGTTTGGCAAAATTACGGTTAAAAGAGGTGACGATGGAATTTTTTCGTTCAGGGTCATCAGTATGGCGCTTCCACTGGCCAATACAAGGTCCGCAGGCATTCGCCATTATCGTTGCGCCAATATCTTCGAAAGCGGCAATCATGCCGTCGCGTTCAGCAGTGGCACGTATCTGCTCCGAACCGGGGTTGACAATCAGCGGAGAAGCAACCTTCAAATTCTTTTCCTTTACCTGCCGGGCAAGGGAGGCTGCGCGGCTCAAATCCTGATAGGACGAATTGGTACACGACCCTATCAGGCCGACTTCCATCCGGCGGGGATAGTTATTGGTTATCACTACCTCGGCAAATTTCGATATCGGTGTTGCTGCATCCGGCGTAAAGGGCCCATTGATATACGGTTCCAACAGCGAGAGGTCTATTTCAATGATGCGGTCGTAATATTTTTCCGGATTTGCCAGCACTTCGTCGTCGGCGCGAAGGTCGGCAGCTACGGAAGCAGCCATTTTTGCCACTTCTTCACGTCCGGTAGCCTTCAAATAAGTACCCATGCGCTCATCGTAAGGGAAAAGGGAGGTAGTCGCCCCCACCTCTGCCCCCATATTGCAGATGGTAGCCTTTCCAGTGGCAGACAATGAAGCGGTTCCCGGTCCAAAATATTCAATGATGGCATTGGTTCCCCCTTTTACAGTAAGAATACCCGCCAACTTCAGAATAACATCTTTGGGAGCTACCCAGCCACTCAATTTACCCTTCAAGTGTACGCCTATCAGACGCGGCATTTTCAATTCCCATTCCATGCCAGTCATCACATCCACCGCATCGGCACCACCCACACCAATGGCCACCATGCCCAAACCTCCGGCATTGGGCGTATGAGAGTCCGTGCCTACCATCATTCCACCCGGAAATGCGTAGTTCTCCAATACCACCTGGTGAATAATGCCTGCTCCCGGCTGCCAAAAACCTATGCCATAGCGGGAAGAAACATCACGGAGAAAATTATAGACCTCCTCGTTGGTCTTCGTAGCAGTCGCGATATCTTCTTTTGCACCTTTATATGCTTGAATCAAATGGTCACAGTGCACAGTGGAAGGCACGGCAACCTGCTCACGGCCTGCATTCATAAATTGCAATAAGGCCATTTGGGCCGTTGCATCCTGCATGGCCACACGGTCGGGACGGAAATTCACATAGTCTTCTCCCCGTCTGTAGTTCTTCACTTTATCCCCATCATACAAATGAGCATACAAAATTTTCTCCGCTAAAGTCATCGGACGCTGTAGTACATTCCGTACGCGTTCTATCTTCTCCGAATAAGCGGCATAAAACGTTTTGAGCATCGTTAAATCATATACCATAACCACTATTTTTTAGTTTTTCATTATTGTAAAGATTACAAATTAATATCATAAACAAATAAAAAGGCTGAATAGTTTAACAAAATAAAGCATTTTTTCCGTCGGAAGTGAAGAATGATTACCTTTGCAACCATGAAGGAACAAGATTCAAATAGTCCTATTATTCACCTCCAGCAGCAACAACTTTTGCTGCGCATGGAATACGAATACGAAAAAGAGGAATTCAAACGCCAAACCGAAAACATGGGGATTGCCCGGAAAGTGAAACGGGGACTTTGCTGGTATCCTGCCACTCCGGGACGAAGTTACTATAATTCACTGAATCAATTAGTAATAGAAATTACACACACAGAAAATACCGATATAGAACATAATTTTGAGTTCGGCCGTCCCGTATGTTTTTTCCGCCAGTCTGCCGATGGAAAAATAACCTATATGAACTTCACCGCTACCGTAAGCTATGCCGACGAGACACGGATGGTAGCGATAATGCCCGGAGCCGGTGCCGTTATGGAAGTGCAGGAAACGGACAACCTCGGCGTGCAACTTTATTTCGACGAAACATCCTATCGGACCATGTTCGAAGCCTTGGAAGATACGTTACGCTCCAAAGGCAACCGCCTGGCCGAATTGCGGGACATATTGCTGGGAACCTCGAAAGCCGGTTTCCGAGAGCTCTACCCCGTACGGTTTCCCTGGCTGAACTCCACGCAGGAGACAGCTGTAAACAAAGTGCTGTGTGCCCGCGACGTGGCCATTGTACATGGTCCTCCGGGAACCGGAAAAACGACCACCTTAGTGGAAGCCATCTACGAAACCCTGCATCGGGAACCGCAGGTACTGGTATGTGCCCAAAGCAATACCGCCGTCGACTGGATTTCGGAAAAACTTGTGGACCGTGGCGTCAATGTCCTGCGTATCGGCAATCCGACCCGTGTCAACGACAAGATGCTTTCCTTTACCTACGAGCGTCGTTTCGAGAACCATCCGCTTTATCCGGAACTGTGGAGCATCCGGAAAAATCTCCGTGAACTGGGCAGCCGTGCCCGCCGTGGCAGCTATGACGAACGCGAAGGAGTACGCAGCCGTATGAGCCGCCTGCGCGACCGCGCCACCGCATTGGAAATACAAATCAATTCAGAGCTTTTTGATGGGGCACATGTCATAGCCTCCACGCTGGTAAGCAGCAATCACCGGCTGCTGAACGGACGCCGTTTCGGCACCCTTTTCATTGATGAAGCAGCCCAGGCCTTAGAGGCTGCCTGCTGGATAGCTATCCGAAAAGCAGACCGCGTGGTATTGGCGGGTGACCACTGCCAACTTCCACCCACCATAAAATGCTACGAAGCCGCCCGTGGAGGTCTGGAACGAACATTGATGGAGAAAGTGGTGTCCAACAAACCTGCCGTTGTCTCTTTGCTGAAAGTGCAATACCGCATGCACGAGGAAATCATGAAATTTCCTTCCCAATGGTTTTATAATGGCGAGTTGGAAGCCGCTCCCGAAGTGCGTTACCGGGGCATCCTGGACTGGGATACCCCCATCCACTGGATTGACACCTCCGAAATGGATTTCAAAGAAGAATTTGTGGGAGAGACTTTCGGGCGCATTAATAAGGCGGAAGCGGACCTGCTCCTATCAGAACTGAAAATCTACATCAACCGTATCAGTGGCAACCGCATTCTGGAAGAAAAAATAGACTTCGGCATCATCTCCCCTTACAAGGCACAAGTGCAATATCTCCGCAACAAGATAAAGGCAGACGCTTCACTCAAGCCTTATCGCAGCTTGTTCACTGTAAATACGGTGGATGGCTTCCAAGGGCAAGAGCGCGATGTTATCTTCATCAGCCTTGTCCGTGCCAACGAAGAAGGGCAGATAGGATTCCTGAATGATTTAAGGAGAATGAATGTAGCCATCACCCGGGCACGTATGAAGCTGGTGATAATGGGAGAGGCAGATACGCTGAAACATCACGGTTTTTACCGGAAGCTACTGGAGTTTATTCAAAATATAGGGAATCAATAATAAAGAAATACCCCCTCCGGTAACACCGAAGAGGGTATTTCACCTATTTATATAAAGCTGATTAATTGTTTTCCGGACGAAGTTTACGAACTGTAACAGCTGTCTGCCACATTTCGCTTTCACGCAAGGCTTTCAATTCTGCATTCAGCTTCTCACGATAATCGGGTTTGGAGTTACTGTCGATAGAAATCTGAGCTTCGTTGCCCGACTTCACACTTGCATACAATTTCTGTACAACCGGCTTGATGGCATCATGAAACGGGGTCATCCAATCCAGCGCACCACGCTGTGCCGTAGTAGAACAGTTGGCATACATCCAGTCCATACCGTTCTTGGCAAACAATGGCATCAAAGATTGAGTCAACTCTTCCACTGTTTCATTGAATGCTTCAGAAGGAGTATGGCCGTTTTCGCGCAATACTTCATACTGAGCCAACAGCAATCCCTGGATAGCACCCATCAATGAACCGCGTTCACCGGTCAAGTCGGAAGTGGCTTCGCGGATGAAAGTTGTCTCGAACAAATATCCCGAACCAATACCGATACCCAGTGCAATCGTCTTGTCAAAAGCCTTACCCGTAGCATCCTGATAGACGGCATATGATGAGTTCAAGCCACGCCCTTCGAGGAACATGGTACGAAGTGAAGTACCGGAACCTTTGGGAGCAACCATAATAACATCAATATCTTTAGGAGGAACCACGCCGGTACGGTCGTTCCAGGTAATAGCAAAACCATGAGAGAAGTAAAGAGCCTTTCCGGGAGTCAAATAAGGTTTGATAGTCGGCCATACAGACATTACAGCTGCGTCAGACAACAGACACATGACGATAGTACCTTTCTGGCAAGCCTCTTCGATGCCGAACAAAGTCTCACCCGGTACCCATCCGTCAGCCACCGCCTTTTCGTATGTCTTACCCGGACGTTGTCCTACAATCACATTGAAACCGTTATCACGCAAGTTGCAAGCCTGGCCCGGGCCTTGTACGCCATAACCGATTACTGCAATTGTTTCATCTTTCAAAATCTCACGTGCTTTTTCCAAAGGAAATTCTTCGCGGGTCATTACATTCTCAATAACACCGCCAAAATTCAATTGTGCCATTTTTTGTTTTAATTTTTATTTGTGGCTTACGCCAACGTTGATAAATTTATTTATTTCTCTGTAAATATCACTTTAGAGCGACAGACCACTTCGCTGCCATTCTTTTTCACCTCCACATCGTAAACGCCCTCACCGGCATCATCCATGAACAAAGTCAACTCATCCCCATAATAGCTTTCGACTACATATGCCATTTCAAAACGACGGATGCGCTTCTCCTTATACATCTCTATCGGGAACAAATCAAGGATATGCTCGATGTAACGGATGCTGTTCACATGCCCGTTAATGTCAATATCACTGTATTTGGCTACCAAAGCAGCAACCGGTTCCTTTGAGGCCACCTTTATCCGCGAAGGTTTTTCTATCGGGCAAGGCTCATCGCAAACATAATCTACAATGCTGCCACTATGAAGAGCCAGCAAATCTGCCGGCTTACGGGTATTCATGCTAATCATCGCCCAAACGGAACGTGCATACCCAATCTTCTTGCCCTCCTTATCGATGATAGCGAAATTACGGTCTGTAAAAAGGCGATAGACATTCTCCACCCAAGTCTGAATGGAGAAATCTTCGTACTGATAAGGCATTTCATCCAGTTCGACAGCCAGACGGGACAATACCCAAGTATAATTGTCCTCGTTTAGAGTCGCGATGCCAAAACCGCGGTCGCTGGCATGGAAACCCGCACAATTCAACAAATGGTTGCCCAATACTCCCATTGTCAGCCGTCCGGTAAAGTCGACATGAAACGGTTCGGCAACAAACTTGTAGGTACCTATCTTATTGTTCTCGCTCATCATGATTCCTAGTGTTTACTTTGACGATATTTTGCTTCACGGTCCGCCAGATATTCATTGACACGCTCAAAGCAGCTGGTCGTAATGGCTACGCGACCCGAACGGACGAACTGAAGTACGCAATCCAACTGGCGCAACTCCTCATAAAGATTGGTGATTTCCTCACTCATGCCATTCTTCTCAACAATGGCAAATACAGCATTCACCTCCACAATACGGGCATTGTACTTACGGATTACTTTAGACACCTCCGGTTTTTCTTCCAGCGTAGGAGTCGTTATTTTATAGAGGGCAATCTCGTGCTGATAGATTTCATCATCCGTGAAATAATGGGCTTGCAGCACATCTATTTTCTTGGTAATCTGCTTGGTCACCTTTTCAATGGTATCCTTGTCCGTCCAAGCGGTAATGGTATATTTATGTACCCCCTTGATGGAGGAGGCCGATACATTCAAACTCTCGATGTTTATCTGCCGGCGGGTAAACACAGCCGTCACCTGATTCAGCAAACCGGCAAAGTTTTCCGAATGAACAATGATTGTATATAGTTTTTTATCCATAGATAGAGTAAATTCTTTAATTTCGCATGACTTCAGCATTCCAACAACATCTGATTGACCGAACCGCCCGGAGGTGTCATCGGCATTACATTTCCTTCTTCCTCCACACAAGCTTCGAGCAGGAATGGTCCGTCAGTCGCTATCATCTCGTCAATCGCTTTTGCCAGCTCCTCGCGGGTCATTACCCTGCGTGCAGGAATATCATATGCCGAAGCAATCTTCATATAATCCGGATTCATCATCGGAGTAAACGAATAACGACGATTGAAGAACATCGCCTGCCATTGACGAACATTGCCCAGGAAGTTATTGTTCAACAGAATCATCTTCACCGGAGCTTTTTGCTCCATGATGGTACCCAGTTCCTGCAGGTTCATCTGCAAGCCGCCGTCTCCCATGAATACGCATACCGTGCGGTCCGGACGTCCAAAAGTGGCACCGATAGCTGCCGGAAGGCCGAAGCCCATAGTACCCAGGCCACCGGAAGTAACAATGCTACGTTCCTTGCTGTATTTGAAATAACGGGCGGACATCATCTGATTCTGGCCGACATCAGTCACCAATATCGCCTCGTTATGGGTAGCCTCACTCACAGCACGCACCACCTCACCCATGCTTAGCGCTTTTCCTGCCGGATGTAATTCCGGACGGATTACCTTTTCCTCTTCCACTTCCTCGTATTGCCGGAAACTGTCAATCCATTCCTGATGGTTGGCGGGTTCCAGCAATTGGGTAACGGCAGCCAGTGTCTCTTTGCAATCTCCCAGGACAGCAACATCGGTCTTTACATTCTTATCTATTTCGGCAGGGTCAATATCAAAGTGGATAATCTTCGCCTGCTTGGCATATGTTTCCAATTTACCCGTCACACGGTCATCAAAGCGCATGCCTACGGCGATAAGGACATCACATTTATTGGTATTGATATTGGGCCCCAGGTTACCGTGCATACCAAGCATTCCTTTGTTCAACGGATGGTTCGTAGGTAATGCGGAAAGTCCCAATAAAGTGCATCCGGCAGGCATTCCGGCTTTCTCAATGAAAGCACGAAGCTCTTGCTGGGCTTCTCCCAGCTCCACGCCTTGTCCTACCAGCACCAAAGGCCGTTCCGCACCATTTATTAATTCAGCAGCCTTCCGTATGGCCTCCGGCTCCATTTCGGGAACGGGAAGATAGCTACGGACATAGTCCACCTTAGTAGGCGCATATTCTGTTTTCTCCACTTGGGCGTTTTTAGCAAAATCCAGCACGACCGGTCCCGGACGTCCGCTCTTTGCCACATAGAAAGCACGTGCCACTGCCCAGGCCACATCTTCTGCACGACGAATCTGGTAACTCCATTTCGTGATAGGCTGAGTAATGCCTACCAAGTCCACTTCTTGAAATGCATCCGTACCCAGAAAGTTCGTCCCTACCTGGCCGGCAATGACAACGATAGGCGTACTGTCAATCATGGCATCTGCAATGCCCGTGATAGTATTGGTAGCACCCGGTCCACTGGTAACCAGACAAACGCCAACCTCGCCTGATACACGTGCAAAGCCTTGTGCCGCATGGGTTGCTCCTTGTTCATGGCGAACCAAGATGTGGTTCAATTCCTTCCGGTGGTCGTATAAGGCATCGAATACCGGCATGATGCTCCCTCCCGGATAACCGAAAATGGTCTTTACTCCCTGATGCTCCAGAGAGCGCATCAATGCTTCTGCGCCTGTTATTAGAGCCTCACCCCGACCCTCTCCTTGGGAGAGGGAGGAAAAGTTACTCTTTTTATTATTATCAGCCATACTTTATCTATTCATTATATTTAAAAGCTCAATAGTAGCTTGAAAAATTTGTTTCATTCTTTCCTCCCCTCGCTTTCGGAAAGGGGGGCTTTTAATCAATCAGCCTCACAGCCCCTTTGTCAGCGGAACTCACCATACTGGCATATGCTTTCAATGCTTTGGAGACTTCACGGTTGCGGGTTACCGGAGTCATAGGGCGTGCTGCAAGCTCTTCATCCGTCAACTTCACATTGATAGAACGGTTCGGTATATCAATTTCGATAATGTCCCCATCCTTAATCTTGCCGATATTACCACCGGCAGCCGCTTCGGGAGAAACATGTCCGATACTTAGTCCGGAAGTACCACCACTGAAACGCCCGTCGGTAATCAATGCACACTCCTTACCCAGATGGCGGGATTTGATATAAGAAGTAGGATAAAGCATCTCTTGCATACCCGGTCCACCTTTCGGCCCTTCGTGAGTGATGACGACGACGTCTCCACTGACCACCTTTCCAGCCAGAATACCGTCACAAGCCGCATCTTGTGAGTCGAAGACTTTCGCCGGCCCCGTAAATTTCCAGATACTCTCGTCTACACCGGCAGTCTTGACAACGCAACCGTCCTGAGCTATATTTCCCTTCAAAACTGCCAGACCGCCATCCTTGCTGTATGCATGTTCCAAATCACGGATACAACCGGTCGCACGGTCCGTGTCGAGTTCCTTATAAGACGCATTTTGTGAACCAAGTACCAGATTGAACTTTCCGGCTGCCGCACTGGAGTATTTCTTGATTGCCTCTTTACATACATTAGAGCTGGTAATACTATACCGGTCGATTGCCTCTGCCAACGTCATTCCATCCACACGGCGGACATTCGTATCGACCAATCCGCCCTTGGCAAGCTCATCCATGATGGCAATGATGCCACCGGCACGGTTAACGTCTTGTACATGATACTTTTGGGTATTGGGAGCCACCTTGCATAAGCAGGGGGTCTTGCGGGAGAGCATGTCAATGTCGTCCATCTTAAAATCCGCTCCGGCTTCGTGAGCCACAGCCAACAAATGAAGTACCGTATTAGTGGAACCGCCCATCGCAATATCCAGCGTCATGGCATTCAAAAATGCCTCGCGGGTAGCAATACTTCGCGGGAGTACGCTCTCATCCCCTTCTTCATAATATCTAAAGGCATTCTCTACAATCAACTTGGCTGCATCCTCAAATAGTTTCTTGCGATTTTCGTGAGTGGCTACAATCGTGCCGTTACCGGGCAGTGCCAATCCAATCGCTTCATTCAGGCAATTCATGGAATTAGCGGTAAACATGCCTGAGCAGCATCCGCAAGTGGGGCAGGCATGTTGCTCAATCTGTGCCACCTCTTTATCGCCCACACTTTCATCAGCAGATTTAATCATGGCATCAATCAAATCCAAATGCTGTCCGTTCCATTCCCCGGCTTCCATCGGACCGCCTGAAACAAACACAGTCGGTATATTCAGTCTCATAGCCGCCATCAGCATCCCCGGAGTAATCTTGTCACAGTTACTGATGCAAACCATAGCATCCGCCTTATGGGCATTTACCATATACTCCACACTATCGGCAATGATATCTCTTGAAGGCAGGGAATAAAGCATACCGTCGTGTCCCATAGCGATACCGTCGTCAATGGCAATCGTATTGAACTCCGCAGCAAAACACCCCAGTTTTTCAATCTCTTCCTTTACAAACTGGCCTATTTCGTGCAGATGTACATGCCCGGGGACGAATTGTGTAAATGAATTGACTATAGCGATAATGGGCTTACCCATCTGTTCCTTCTTCATACCATTCGCCGTCCACAATGCACGGGCTCCCGCCATGCGGCGACCTTGTGTGCTGAACGAGCTGCGTAACTGATGCTTCATTTTCAAATCTCCTTTTAATGAAAAAGCCTCTCCCACTATAGTGAGAAAGGCTTAATAAATTATCTTCTAACGTACGAATACATACATAACCTTTCTCACGCTCTTGATGCCACCACCACGACGCGAATAATATGCAGGACTGCCAGGTTAATAGATGTATGTAAATTCATAACTTAATTCTTCTTTTTTGTTTCAAACGTGCTGCAAAGGTAAGGGCTTTTTTATAATCTCCAAACAAATTGAAGAAAAAAATAAGATAAATATGAATAATCGTAAGAAAATATCGCCCTAAAATCCTATTTTATCACTTAACAGTTCTAAATAGAACCATTCAGACAGCCAATGTAAATGTATTGCCAATCATTGAAACCATTTAATAATCTGAAAATTACCAAAGGCTCTCTACATCCCGAAACAAATAATTCGTATCTTTGTCTCTTCAAATACTCAAAAAAAAGTATTTACTAATTAAATAAAGATAGAAAATTAATGGAAACAGTAGAAAACAAGTACATCACCGTAGCATATAAGCTGTACTCAATCGAAAACGGAGAAAAAGATTTCGAAGAAGAAGCACCCGTAGAGCATCCTTTTCAGTTTATCTCAGGTCTGGGAATGACACTCGAACCCTTTGAAGCCCAGATAAAAGACTTGCAGATAGGCGATAAATTCGACTTTACCATTCCGGCATCAGAAGCTTATGGTGAATATGACGACGACCATGTTATTGACCTCCCCAAAGAAATCTTCATGATAGAAGGAGAATTCGACAGCGACCGTGTAGTGGAAGGCGCCGTCATCCCCTTGATGACTTCTGAAGGTCAACGCATCAATGGAAGTGTAGTAGAAGTAAAGGAAGACGTAGTTGTAATGGACATGAATCATCCACTCGCAGGTTGTGATTTGAACTTTACCGGAGAAGTGGTGGAAAGCCGTCCGGCTACGAACGAAGAGCTTGCTGAAGTTGCCCGTATGATGGGTGGCGGTTGCGGCAGCTGCGGTTGTGGTGACTGTGGCGACGGATGCGGCGACCATGAATGTGGAGGCGGATGCTGCCACTAAAGAATTAAAAATTAAAGAATTAAAAATTAAAGAATCAGACTACACAGTATTAAGCATGCCGCATGGTAATTCTTTAATTTTTAATTCTTTAATTTTCAAATTCTATATTATTTACTTGTCATTATCTCCAATACCAATTTATCCGTTTCATTCATTCCTTTAGAACCGATTTTTGTCAGATTACGGATACTCTGATCCACATCCTCATCAATAATACCTTCTACGGAAGTCACACAACGGTTTTCCATGGCCATGATGGCTGAAAGCACTGCGGTTGAAACTCCGGTAGTTACTTTCAATGCACAACTGGGTTTGGCACCATCACAAATCATTCCGGTAAGATTGGCAATCATGTTCTGCACAGCATATGCCACCTGTTCATAAGTTCCTCCCATTAGCCAAGTTATACCGCAACTGGAACCCGTAGCAGCAACCACACAACCGCATAAGGCAGATAAGCGTCCCAAACTCTGCTTGATATAGATTACTGTTAAATGGCTCAACATCAAGGCACGAATCAATTCTTCTTCCGATTTTCCATTTTCTTCGGCATAGACCAGTACGGGAAGGGTAGCGGATATCCCTTGATTGCCACTGCCGGAATTGCTCATCACCGGAATCATGGCACCGGCCATACGGGCATCACATGCTCCCGAAGTGTAAGAAAGGATATGAGAGAAGACACTGTCGCCCATAATCCGGTGTTCGTAAGTGCCACGTAGGATTTTACCCAGTCCATGACCATATTCACCTTCGAAGGAACGTTCGGCGGCAGTCTTGTTCAGTCGTGCCGTATCAAGAATAAAACGAATGTCGTCTAATGGGGTTGTCATGGCGAAGTCATACACTTTGCGTAAAGTCAAGTCCAATACATCCTCCTCCTCTTCGATGCAAGAAGCGGTTTGTTTGTCCAGCAGGATATCCCCGTTGTGCGTTATATAAGTAAAGCAAGTATGTCCACCAGCAATAATGGCGGTTGCCTTGTCCGTATCGGCTTCACAGCAGACTTCTATATAAAGTTTCTCTTCTATATCGTCTTTTAAGGATATATGGATACGCTTTTCTTCTATGAAACGCTTTCCTGCCTCCACTGCATCAGGGGTACTGTCTTTCAAAACCTCCAATTGATATACCGACTTGCCTATTAAAGCGCCAAGCGCCACAGCAATCGGTAATCCAATCATCCCCGTACCAGGAATACCCACTCCCATTGCATTCTTCAGAATATTGGCACTCAGCAATACGGTTATCTTTTCGGGACGCTTATTCAACACTTCCACAGCCTTTGCTACACACAATGCTACTGCTATAGGTTCTGTACAACCAATGGCAGGGACGACCTCGTTCTTGACAAGGGCAATGATTTGCAGTCTTTCCGTTTCAGTCATATTTATTCAAATTTGATGCAGGCAAAGATAATGTATTTTATTCTATAATAAAACGAACAAAAAAATAAAAAAGAGGATTCCAAGCACAGAACCCTCTTTATAGATAAAGAAAAATCTTTTCTTATTTTTTATAAGAATTGTCACCAAGACTTATACCTAAATTGAATCTGGTAGTAACATTCCAAATTCCTTCTATTTCAGTCATTGAGTTCAAGGCAGTCAGCATCTGAATCATATTCCACAAAGGTATACTCTGTCCCCAGAATTCAATGTTCGTGTTCTTTAACAACGCATCTACATCAGGTAACATCGGATAGAGAGCAGGCATAAAAATATCAAATAAATCCTTATCCAAATAGATAGAGAGATCATTTACCGTTCTTACGAGCTCTTCCTCGTTCTTTATCTCCAATTGGGTGGTTCTATAGTTCAAGGGGAAACCATCGATTACATAGCTAATCAGCTTTTCAATATCACTATCAGAAATTTTAGAAATATCTAACTTTTTCAGCATATTATCATCTTCAAGTCCAGCCAACAACTGACCCAACAAATTCTTGATGTCAGCTCCACTCATGCTCTTCACCATTTCTATAATCTGCAAAACAGCTTCCGGAGTCATTTGAGAATCCTCAGCATCTTTCAATGCTTCGGTTACAATGGCAGGAATATTCAGCACAACATAGATATGCTCACCCTTCACATACCAATAAGCCAGATTTGTGGGAGAAGTTTTCCAAACAATGCCGTCCGTTGAAGGGAGCTGCCCCATACCGGCCATAATCATCTGATCCATAGTAATGTTTATTTCTTCTGCATAGCTGGCTACAATAGAACCATCAGCTTTGAACTCTACATCTTTCAAAAGCTGTATCATAGCCGCAGATAGGACATTCGTCCCTACTGTCGAGATATTATCCGCTGCAATCCCTGCATTACCACCTTCTCCATAAGGCGATACCCAAGTCAATCTTCCCGGAGCATAAATATTGGTTCTATCTTTAGAATCAGCATAATAAACAGCATCACACAACTGATATTTCTTCACGATATCTCCTACAAACTCCGTAGAAACCGTAACTGTAGCTTTCCCTTCTAATGTGATAGTACCCGAAACTTTCACATTCGTAGAGCTAAGCAGCACCCAAGCCGCCTTAGTAGCAGGCGTTACACTTTTCTCGCCTTGAAACTTAAAAGTACCGTCTGTCTGTTCAACAACAGTCACATTAATTTCTATTTCATCTGCACCTCTAACCACTTTATTCAACGTCAAAATACCATTCTGCGCATCGGTCATCGCTAATTTCACACTAGCATCAGAACTTGTCGGAATATTAGTTTCCAGTTCCAGATTTTCAGCTGTAATAATCTGACTAGGCACTTTCTTCCAATTTTCATCATCATCATCACTACAAGCCGTGAATAAACTCATTGAACAGATCAATGCAAATAAATAAAATAAATTCTTTTTCATACTTTTTTGAGTACTTGTTTAGTTAATAAAAAGCTTCCCAAGGGAGCTATTAATTTCCCATTTTAAATCGAAGGTGCAAAGTAACACTTTTTAAGGTTACAGTACAAGGTCTTTTCTAAAAAATAAATGTTCCTTTTTTCATCATTACGAGTGAAATTCGGATGCAGATTTCATAAAGAGTAAGCCATTTTTATAAAGAACAAGCCATTGGCCAAACTCTGGCAAAGGCAGGCAACTTTATGCGGAAAAGACTTTTTATCTTATTTCCTTAAACGTTTTATGAAAAAAAGTTGTTATCTTTATAAAGTCAAAAGCATTTCTTATAAAGCGTATTGGCACATTAACCTCATATATAAACCTTTAAAGCATTTGATATGTTCAACTCATTTGGAAATATTCTCCGTCTTACCAGTTTTGGGGAATCGCACGGTAAGGGCGTGGGAGGAGTGATAGACGGATTCCCTGCAGGAATAGTCATTGATATGGATTTCGTCCAGGCAGAGCTCGACCGACGCCGCCCCGGACAGTCACGTATCACTACCGCCCGGAAAGAAGGTGATAAAGTGGAGTTCCTCTCCGGCATCTTCGAAGGAAAATCCACAGGCTGCCCCATAGGATTCATTGTATGGAACCAAAACCAACATTCTGACGATTACAATAATCTGAAAGAAGTCTACCGACCGTCACATGCCGACTATACTTATAAAGTGAAATATGGCATCCGCGACCACCGCGGAGGCGGACGTTCATCAGCCCGTGAAACAATCTCGCGTGTAGTAGCGGGTGCCCTGGCCAAATTGGCGCTGAAGCAGCTGGGTATACACATCACGGCGTACACTTCACAAGTAGGTCCTATCCGCCTTGAAGAAAATTATACCGCATACGACCTCGACCTGATAGAGACCAATCCGGTCCGCTGCCCCGACCCGGCGAAGGCAAAAGAAATGGAAGAACTCATCTTCAAGATAAAGGGAGAAGGAGATACCATCGGAGGAGTGGTGACTTGTGTCGTCAAAGGATGCCCCATCGGACTGGGACAACCCGTATTCGGTAAGCTCCATGCAGCACTTGGAGCAGCCATGCTCAGCATCAATGCAGCAAAAGCATTTGAGTATGGAGACGGTTTCAAGGGATTAAAGCAGAAAGGCTCGGAGCAGAATGATGTGTTCTACAACAATAACGGACGTATCGAGACCCGCACCAATCATTCGGGCGGTATACAAGGTGGAATCAGTAACGGGCAAGACATCTATTTCCGTGTAGCCTTCAAACCCGTGGCAACCGTACTGATGGAGCAACACACCGTGAACATTGACGGTGTAGACACCACCCTGAAAGCCCGAGGACGCCATGACCCGTGTGTATTGCCACGCGCAGTACCCATCGTGGAAGCAATGACAGCAATGACATTGTTGGATTATTACCTGATTGACAGAACAACACAACTATAATATTCACCCATGGAAATAAAGAAATACATCACCGAGAACGAGCCTAAAATGCTGGAAGACTTGTTCAGCCTCATTCGCATTCCAAGCATCAGTGCCAAACCCGAGCATCACGACGATATGCTTGCCTGCGCCGAACGCTGGGCACAGTTGCTGCTCGAAGCCGGAGCGGATGAAGCCCTCGTAATGCCCTCCAAAGGTAACCCGATTGTTTTTGGACAAAAAATCGTAGACCCGGACGCCAAGACCGTATTGGTATATGCCCACTACGACGTGATGCCAGCCGAACCTCTCGAACTTTGGAAAAGCGACCCCTTTGAACCGGAAATACGCGACGGACATATCTGGGCACGCGGTGCTGATGATGACAAAGGGCAATCTTTCATACAAGTGAAAGCGTTTGAATACCTCGTACGCAACGAACTGCTGCAAACCAACGTAAAATTCATCTTCGAAGGAGAAGAAGAAATCGGTTCGCCCAGCTTAGAAAGCTTCTGCCAGGAGCACAAAGAGTTGCTGAAAGCAGACGTCATTCTGGTTTCGGACACCAGCATGCTTGGTGCAGACCTGCCTTCACTGACCACCGGACTGCGCGGACTGGCCTATTGGGAAATAGAAGTGACCGGCCCCAACCGCGACCTGCACAGCGGTCACTTCGGCGGTGCTGTTGCCAACCCCATCAATGTGCTTTGCCAGATAATCAGCCAAGTGACGGACGCAGAGGGACGTATCACCGTACCGGGCTTCTATGACGATGTGGAAGAAGTTCCCCAAGCCGAGCGCGACATGATAGCCCGCATTCCTTTCGACGAAGAGAAATACAAAAAGGCTATCCATGTAAAAGCACTTTTCGGAGAGAAAGGTTACAGTACGCTGGAACGTAATAGTTGCCGTCCGTCTTTCGACGTATGCGGCATCTGGGGCGGATATACGGGTGAAGGGTCCAAGACCGTGCTCCCATCCAAGGCATACGCCAAGGTATCCTGCCGGTTGGTTCCCCACCAGGACCACCACAAGATATCCCGGCTCTTTGCCGACTACATTCTGGACATAGCGCCGGATTCAGTACAGGTAAAAGTCACTCCGATGCATGGAGGCCAAGGATATGTATGTCCCATCACCCTACCCGCCTACCAAGCCGCCGAAAAAGGTTTTGAAAAAGCTTTTGGAAAGAAACCGCTGGCAGTGCGTCGGGGTGGAAGTATCCCCATCATCTCCACTTTCGAGCAAGTACTGGGCATCAAAACCATTCTGATGGGCTTCGGGCTCGAATCCAACGCCATCCACTCACCTAATGAGAATATACCGTTGGACATCTTCCGTAAAGGAATAGAAGCTGTTGTCGAATTCTACCTCAATTATAAATAAAACAAGAAAATCAGGATGAAAGACTTCCAAATTCAAGCCATCGGCCTGATGTCCGGCACTTCCCTTGACGGGCTGGACGTATGTTGTTGCACTTTCCGGCAGCAAGCCGGAAAATGGTCTTTCCACATAGACTGTGCAAAAGGCTATAGCTACCCCGACGCCATGAAGCAGATATTGGGTACCGGTGCACAGACAATGAGTGCTTTGGAGTTCATCACTTTCCACAGCTCCTATGGAAAGTTTCTCGGTGAACGTGTCAACGAGTTCATGCAAGAATTTGGAGTCCACCCCGATATTATCGCCTCCCACGGGCATACCATCTTCCATGAGCCTCAAAAGAGAATCATGTACCAAATAGGTGACGGAGCCGCCATTGCCGCTGAAACCCGTATACCTACCGTTTCGGATTTCCGGCGGCTGGACATCATGCTGGGTGGGCAGGGCGCTCCACTCGTACCTATTGGCGACCGGTTGCTTTTTGCCGACTACGACTTCTGTTTGAATATCGGCGGTTTCTCCAACATCTCATTCGAGCAGGACGAGCGGCGCATCGCTTTTGACATCAGTCCGGTGAATTACGTCATCAACCATTACTGCCGGCAAATAGGATTGGAATTTGACCGTGACGGCGAGATAGCACGGCAAGGCAACATCTGCCAAGAACTGCTGGACGAACTGAACGGAATGGATTTCTACCATCAGTCCGGACCGAAGTCATTGGGACGGGAGTGGGTGGAAACGCTGGTATATCCCATGCTCGAGCGTTATGGCTTGAGTATGGAGAATATGCTACGTACCTTTTACGAGCATGCCGCCTGGCAAATATCACGCATCATCACCGCCCGCCCCTTGCCCGATGGTAACGGAAAACTGCTGATTACCGGCGGAGGTGCATTCAACAAGTTCCTCATAGAACGTATCGACGCCTTGTGTCCGTGTGAAATCGTGATTCCCAGCCGGCAAATCATAGAATACAAGGAAGCCCTAATCTTTGCTTTCCTGGGTGCCCTCTATATGGCGGACACACCCGGATGCCTCGCCTCGGTGACGGGAGCCACGACAGATAATATCGGAGGGATGCTGTTTAAAATATAGTCAATTTTACCATTATGGAAAAATCAAAAGACACCTGGACCGTCTTATCCAGCGAATACCTTCATCGGGCTCCGTGGCTCACTGTGCGTAAGGACCATGTAGTGCTGCCCAACGGCAACCACATCCCCTCCTATTATATATTGGAATATCCAAACTGGGTGAATACCATCGCCATCACCCGTAATGGACAATTTGTCTTTATCCGCCAATACCGGCATGGCATACAAGAAACGTCCTATGAGCTCTGTGCAGGGGTATGCGAAGAAGAGGACGGCTCTCCGATGGTTTCCGCACAACGGGAACTTTTGGAAGAAACCGGCTATGGAAACGGAGTATGGAAAGAGTTCATGCAAATCTCTCCCAATCCAAGTACCCACACCAACATTACCTACTGTTTCCTGGCTACGGACGTGGAGAAAATCTCCGAGCAACACTTGGAAGATACGGAGAACCTGACCGTACACCTGCTTTCCTTGCAGGAGGTCAAGGACTTGCTGCAACAAGGAAGCATCCGCCAGGCGCTGATGGCTGCTCCCCTCTGGAAATACATGGCGGAGAGAATTATTTAATGTGATTACCCTTATTCAAACGGCTTGCGGAATGTACATCCGGATTTCCATTCGGAACAACCGTAAGCCGTTTTCCCCTTGATAACGGTACCTTTTCCGCAAAGCGGACAAGGCTGGCCGACGAAGTCATCAGCTTGTACGGAAGCCTCCGTACTTGAAGCTGCCACAGCGCCCGAAGCCTGCTCCGTCTTTTTACCTGCGGCGGCAGACTTTCTCGGTGTTCTTTTCTTCGGCTCCTTTTTCGGCTTATCGGCAGCCTCTGTCTTGGCAGAAACCTTACTGCCCTTTTCGGGAGCAGGCGCTTGGATGGTGATGTGGCGGTTGCTGTTATCAGAAAGTACACTCATCACGACTTCCGATACCATCTGCTTCAATTCTTCCAAGAATTGTCCGGCATTATATGTCCGCCTTTCTATCTCACGTAGCTTTTTCTCCCAGATACCGGTCAGTTCCGCCGACTTCAACAGCTCCTCATGGATAATCTGTATCAGCTCCACACCGGTAGGGGTGGCTATCAGGTTCTTCTTTTCCTTGCGGATATAGTTTCGCTTGAACAGCGTCTCGATGATGGCTGCACGGGTAGATGGACGACCGATACCGTTTTCCTTCAGCGCATCACGCAGTTCGTCGTTATCCACCAGCTTGCCCGCCGTTTCCATAGCACGCAGCAGGGTGGCTTCCGTATAAGGCCGGGGCGGCTGCGTCCACTTCTCATACAAATCGGGGACGTGCGGTCCGCTTTCTCCTTTCACAAAAGCCGGAAGCACATTCTCCTCTTCTCCCTTCTCCTCTTTCTCCTCCTGCGATTGTGCCGAGGGGATGCCGAAGATAATACGCCAACCCGGTTCCAGAATCTGCTTGCCGGTAGCCTTGAACTCTATGCTCTCTACCTCGCCCAATACGGTGGTAGTGGCAAACTTACAATCGGGATAGAATACAGCAATGAAACGGCGTGCTATCAAATCGAATACGCGACGCTCCATATCCGTCAGATTCTGCGGATGCTGACCGGTAGGAATAATGGCGTGGTGGTCTGTTACCTTCGAGTTATCGAAAACCTTTTTGGACTTCAACAATGCAGTTCCTGTCAAAGGGGCTGTAAATGTCTCGTAATCACGCAGACCTTTCAAGATGCCGGGGCATTTGGGATAGATGTCATCACTCAAATAGGTAGTGTCTACACGTGGATAGGTAGCCACTTTCTTCTCATACAAAGACTGGATGATTTTCAGCGTCTCATCAGCGGAATAGGCAAACTTCTTGTTACATTCCACTTGCAAAGAAGTCAAGTCAAACAAGCGGAGTGGCGCCTCCCTCCCCTCTTTCTTGGTGACATCCGTCACGGTAAAAAGAGAATTCTTAATCTGGTCCAATAAAACAAGCCCACGTTCGCGGTCGGTAATGGGGTCGATACCCCGATTCTCTTCTTCTTTTTTAGGTTTCTTCCCGGCAGCTATAGCCTCTTTCTGCTTCTCGGCTTCCAATACCAGTTCCTCCTCACTTTTCCGGAGGATGGTGGAGAAAGTGGTATCTCGATAGACGGTCTTCAGTTCCCAGTATTGCTTGGGAACAAAATTCTGTATTTCCAACTGACGGTTTACAATCAGCGCCAGTGTCGGCGTTTGCACACGGCCGATAGAAAGTACCTGCCGGTTCTGCCCATACTTCATGGTGTAGAGGCGGGTGGCATTCATCCCGAGCAGCCAGTCGCCAATGGCACGCGACAAGCCTGCTTCGTACAAAGGCTGGAAATCCGACGCATCGCGCAGCTTGGCAAAGCCCTCACGGATGGCTTCCTCTGTCAATGAAGATATCCAAAGACGTTTCACCGGGCAACGTGCCCCGGCTTTCTGCATCACCCAGCGCTGTATCAATTCTCCTTCCTGCCCGGCATCACCGCAGTTTATAATCATATCGGCATGTTGCATGAGGTTCTCTATCGTATGGAACTGGCGCTCGTATGTGGGATTGCTAATCAGCTTAATGCCGAAACGGGGAGGTATCATGGGGAGGCTTCCCAAACTCCATGACTTCCAGTTAGGGGTATATTCATGCGGCTCCTTCAGCGTACAAAGATGGCCGAATGTCCAGGTCACCTGGTATCCGTTTCCTTCGATGTATCCGTCCTTCTTTTCTTTCGCTCCCAATACATCGGCTATGTCACGCGCCACAGAGGGCTTTTCGGCAATACAAACTATCATTCGTTATTCTTTTAGCGGGACAAAGGTAATAAAAAGGGGGCAAGAACGAAACTATAAGCAAGAAACGATAACATAGACCAGGTGATTTTTCTCCCCCAAAGCTGACGTACGGACATAAAAAAAGGAGTACCGCTGTACTCCAACCTTTGTTAACCTTAAATCTAATACTATGAAAAACACATTGCAAAGATACGGACTTCTGATAAATCTGCAAATTATCCAACTAAAAAAGTATGTTCTATAACACAGATTAAGAAAAAGGGACGGATATGTAAACACATACCGTCCCTCTTTTAACATTTAACGTGTCGGATTATTCTTCATCCAACAAGATTTCCAATATCTGGCAAGCAGCCTTGGCAACCGGAGTACCGGGGCCAAAGATGGCAGCTACACCTGCCTTGTAAAGGAAGTCATAGTCTTGTGCGGGAATTACACCACCGGCAATCACTACGATATCCTCGCGTCCCAACTTCTTGAGCTCTTCGATAATCTGCGGAACCAATGTCTTGTGTCCGGCAGCCAATGAAGAAACCCCTACTACATGAACGTCGTTCTCAACCGCTTCACGGGCAGCCTCGGCCGGTGTCTGGAACAAGGGTCCCATATCCACATCGAAGCCACAGTCGGCATATCCGGTTGCAACAACCTTGGCACCGCGGTCGTGACCGTCCTGGCCCATCTTGGCTACCATGATACGAGGCTGACGTCCCTCTTTCTTCGCAAACTTCTCCGCCAATTCACAAGCACGGTGGAAGTCGCTGTCATTCTTACTTTCTGATGAATACACGCCTGATATAGTTCTAATTACTGCTTTATAACGTCCTACAATCTTTTCGCAAGCATAAGAGATTTCCCCCAAAGTGGCACGGACACGGGCTGCCTCGACTGCCAGTTCCAGCAAGTTTCCCTTACCGGTCTTTACACATTCAGTAATAGCCTCCAATGCCTTGTCCACTTCCGCCTGGTTACGTCCTTCCTTCAGACGCTTCAGGTTCTCAATCTGTTCCTGACGGACAGCCGTATTGTCGATTTCAAGAATATCAATCGGAGCTTCTTTCTCCAGACGATACTTGTTCACGCCGACAATGGTCTGCGAACCGCTATCGATACGGGCTTGTGTACGTGCAGCAGCCTCTTCGATACGCATCTTGGGAATACCGGTTTCGATGGCTTTTGCCATACCGCCCAGCTTCTCTACTTCCTGAATCAATTCCCAAGCCTTGTGAGCCAACTCATTAGTCAAACTTTCCACATAATAAGAGCCACCCCATGGGTCTACATTCTTGCAAATGTAAGTTTCTTCCTGAATATAAATCTGCGTATTACGTGCAATACGTGCAGAGAAATCCGTCGGCAAGGCAATAGCCTCGTCAAGAGCATTGGTATGCAGTGACTGAGTATGTCCCAATGCAGCAGCCATCGCCTCGATACAAGTACGGCCCACATTGTTGAACGGGTCTTGCTCTGTCAGCGACCAGCCGGAAGTCTGGGAGTGCGTACGCAAAGCCAGCGACTTCGGATTCTTCGGGTTGAACTGCTTCACAATCTTTGCCCACAACATACGTGCGGCACGCATTTTGGCAATTTCCATAAAGTGGTTCGTTCCGATGGCCCAGAAGAAAGAGAGACGCGGTGCGAAAGCATCGATGTCAATACCCGCAGCCGTTCCGGCACGCAGATATTCCAAACCGTCTGCCAGGGTGTAAGCCAACTCGATGTCTGCCGTAGCACCCGCTTCCTGCATGTGGTAGCCGGAGATGGAGATAGAGTTGAACTTAGGCATTTTCTGGGAAGTATATTCAAAGATGTCAGAGATAATCTTCATAGAGAATGCAGGCGGGTAGATATAGGTATTACGCACCATGAATTCCTTCAAGATATCGTTCTGGATAGTACCAGCCATTTCTTCCAACTTGGCACCCTGCTCCAGACCTGCGTTGATGTAGAATGCCATAACAGGAAGTACGGCACCGTTCATAGTCATAGAGACGGACATCTTGTTCAAAGGAATTCCATCGAACAACACCTTCATATTCTCCAAGGAACAGATAGATACACCTGCCTTACCAACGTCACCCACTACACGTTCGTGGTCGGGGTCGTAGCCACGGTGAGTGGCCAAGTCGAAAGCTACGGACAAACCTTTCTGTCCGGAAGCCAAATTACGACGGTAAAAGGCATTTGATTCTTCCGCTGTGGAAAAGCCTGCATACTGGCGGATGGTCCAAGGACGCAACGTATACATCACCGAGTACGGACCACGCAGATAAGGAGGAAGCCCGGCAGCATAGCCCAAGTGTTCCATTCCCTCAAGGTCTTCTTTTGTATAAACAGGCTTCACCTCAATGTGTTCCGGCGTTTTCCAATCAGCATGGATGCCGTTAGCCTTTTGCCACTCAGCACCGTTGACGGGCTGAAAAGCGGCATATATATCTAAGTTTTTAAAATCTTTTCGCATCATGTTATTTACGATTTGACGATTTACGATTTACGATTGAAGTTGCTTACTTCAAAAGTTTGGCGTTGAATTCTTTTAATGTCTCTAATACGTTGACACGGACATGGATAAAGTTCTCGATACCGGCAGCCTTCAAGTCGTCCATGCAAGCAGGAGCACCGGCTACGATAAACATGGCACGGCCATTCAGAGCCTTGAAGGCAGGAACAGCATATTCTGCATATTCATCATCACTTGAACACAATACCACGATGTCGGCCTTGGCAGCCATAGCTGCTTCTATACCTTCTTCTACGGTGGGGAAACCGAGGTTATCCACAACTTCGTATCCGGCACAAGCCAGAAAGTTGCAAGAGTACTGTGCACGTGCCTGGCGCATGGCCAGATTACCGATAGTCAGCATAAACGCTTTCGGGCGTTTGCCGGAAGCCTCTGTTTCGAGACGCAACGCTTCAAATTCACTGGCAGCACGGTCAAAGTTCAGTGTCGGAACATCTTTTTCGCAGGTATGTCCGCCGCCGCAACAGCAAGTAGCCTCAACCGGTTTCTTATCTCCCGCCTTTTCATTAAAGTTGGGGAACTGGTTGGTACCCAGCAACACTTCCTTACGCTTGGCGACTGCAGCATGACGGGCCTTGTTGCTTTCGTTTACGGCAGCCTGCACTTTTCCGGCTTTCACGGAAGCATAGAAACCACCGTCTTCTTCTACAGTGAGGAAGAGGTCCCAAGCCTGCTTGGCAATAGAGACGGTCAAATTCTCAATATAGTAAGAACCTGCAGCTGGGTCAATAACTTTATCGAAGTGCGATTCTTCTTTCAACAGCAGTTGTTGGTTACGCGCCATACGCTCAGAGAATTCGTTAGGAGCATCATAAGTCTTGTCGAACGGAGTAACCGTCATTGAGTCAACGCCGGCAAGGGCGGCACTCATCGCCTCAGTCTGCGTACGCAACAAGTTTACGTGTGCATCAAACAAAGTCAAGTTGAATGAAGAAGTTTCCGCATGAATCTTCATCTTGGCTGCACAGCGGCATTCGTTATCCTTACCCTTGTTGTCGCAGTCGCGCAGACACTCGGGACTGTAAGAAGCCACAATATTAGCCCACAGCATACGTGCAGCGCGGAATTTGGCTATTTCAAGGAAGTAGTTGGAACTGATACCGAAATTGAACTTAATCTTCTTGGCTACCATTGCAGCCGGCAGACCGGCATCAACCAGCTGATTCATATATTCATTACCCCAAGCCAAAGCATAACCCAGTTCCTGAAAAATATAAGAACCCGCATTGTTTAATGTCAACGCGTTCACATTCAATACACGGTATTTCGGAAGGGAAGCGGTAGCCTCGAGCAGCGCCTTGGCTGTTGCCACCATATCACCTTTTTCTTTACCTTTGGCCAGCATTTTGTTGAAGTAGTCATAGTTGATGGAGCCCTGCAATTTCGTCAAGTCATAATCCTTCTTCTGGAAATAAGCGACAAGAAGTTCTGCAAGTTCCACCACATGCCCCTGGCAGGTAGAGAAATTCAACTCGACACATTCCGCGCAGATATCTTTCAACAAAGTTTCAATATACTCTGCGTTCAATTCCTTGGCCTTTACATGGAAAGAGAGTGAATCTACACCTTTATTCAAAATATCCAACGCCTTGGCATTGGCCTCTTTGGGGCATTCCACTTTGATTTCCTGACGCACAAGCCATTCATTGTTGTCTTTCTTGGTACCTCTGAGATAAGGAAACTCGCCGGGAAGGGCATCTGTCGTCTTCAAACCTTCCAGGTCCTCCATACGGTAGAAAGGTTTCACCTTAAATCCTTCGTTTGTCTTCCAAACGAGCTTCTTCTCGAAATCCGCCCCTTTCAGGTCTGCGGTAACTTTCTCCATCCACTGCTCAGTGGAAACGGGAGAAAAGTCGGAGAAGAGTTTTTCTTTACTGTCTGCCATAGTTTATTTAAAATTTAAATAGATGAATACTATTCATTTTTGTCATCAAGAGACTTGCAAATATAAACAAATACTTAGAACAAAATCTTTTTTTAGAGAAAATTGCACTTACAGATGACTCCGTGTCCATACGGATTCAGCGTATTCACCGGAAGCATACTCTACTTTTGCAAAGTTGATATAGCAAAAAGTACCACAAAGCCTTTGCTACCTCCTTTTTATTAAGTAATTTTGCGCGAAATTTAAAAAACGACATATTAATAAGGTACTATGAATTGGTTAGAAAGCTTGCTATGGGACCCTTCATCTGTCGCTCACATCGTTTGTTTGTATGCATTCGTAATATCTGTGGGCGTATTGCTGGGTAAGATTAAGATTTTCGGGGTATCGTTGGGGGTTACATTCGTCCTCTTTGCCGGTATCCTGATGGGCCATTTTGGCTTCACGGGCGAAACACACATTTTGCATTTCATCCGCGAATTCGGTTTGATTTTATTTGTATTCTGTATCGGTCTGCAAGTCGGGCCCTCCTTCTTCTCTTCCTTTAAGAAAGGGGGTATGCGGCTGAACATGCTTGCTGTCGGCATCGTATTGCTGAATATCGCAGTAGCATTGAGCATCTACTTCATTGACGGAGGAATAGACTTGCCAATGATAGTAGGTATTCTCTATGGTGCCGTAACCAATACTCCGGGTCTGGGTGCCGCACAAGAAGCCCTGAACCAGATAAACTATACGGGAGACCCCATTGCACTGGGATATGCCTGCGCCTATCCGCTTGGTGTGGTAGGTATCATAGGTTCCATCATAGCCATCCGCTATATCTGCCGGGTGAACCTCAAGAAAGAGGAACAGGAACTCAACACGCAGGAAGCCGATGTTAAGCATCAGCCGCACATGCTTCACCTCGAAGTACGCAATGAATCAATTTCCGGAAAGACCCTGCTCCAGATAAAGGATTTCCTGGGACGTCCGTTTGTATGTTCGCGCATACGCCACGAGGGGCACGTCAGTATCCCCAATCATGAAACAATATTCCACGTAGGAGACCAGCTCTTCATCGTATGTTCCGAAGAAGATGCCGAAGCGGTGGCTGCCTTTATCGGAAAAGAAATACACGTAGACTGGGAAAAGCAGGACACTCCGATGGTTTCCCGCCGTATCCTCGTCACCAAGTCCGAAATCAATGGCAAGAAGTTGGGAAGCCTCCACTTCCGCAGCATGTACGGTGTAAATGTAACCCGTATCAACCGTTCGGGTATGGACTTGTTTGCCGATCCCAATCTGGTACTTCAGGTAGGTGACCGCGTAATGGTGGTCGGCCAGCAGGATGCCGTAGAACGTGTAGCCGGCGTATTGGGTAATCAGTTGAAACGTTTGGACACTCCGAATATCGTAACTATTTTTGTGGGAATCTTTTTGGGAATCCTGCTGGGTAGTCTACCTATCACATTCCCGGGTATGCCGACACCGGTTAAGTTAGGTTTGGCTGGTGGTCCGCTGGTAGTGGCCATCCTCATCGGACGTTTCGGTCACAAAATGCATCTTGTGACATACACCACCATGAGTGCCAACTTGATGTTGCGTGAAATCGGTATCGTGCTCTTCCTTGCCAGCGTCGGCATAGAAGCCGGTGAGCATTTTGTGCAGACCGTGGTAGAAGGCAGCGGATTGCTGTATGTGGGATATGGTTTCCTGATAACCGTTATTCCTTTGTTGATAATCGGTATGATTTCCCGCTTCTACTGCAAGGTGAACTACTTCACGTTAATGGGTCTGATTGCCGGTAGTAACACAGACCCTCCTGCATTGGCATATGCCAACCAGACATCGGGCAATGACGCTCCGGCAGTAGGTTATTCTACAGTATATCCGTTGACTATGTTCCTGCGTATCTTGGCGGGGCAGATGATATTGCTGACAATGATGTAATAGGAAATGCAATAACCTCCTTAAAATAAAACCTCCGGTCTTTTCAAAACTATAATATGAAAAGACCGGAGGTTTTATTTTGAAGATTATCCATCAACGGCAACGATCAAAGAAAGATTCTATCGCCTCCTTATCCACAAAGTAGCCTTTCACCCCGCATACCATGCGGTTGTTCATAAGCAACCCTTCATACCCATTCCGGTCCACATCCAGCACCTCCTTCTGATAGGTTTCTGAAACGGTATGCGCCTTTTCGTCAGCAGGCAATTGCTGGTAAGTACCAATGTACCAATTGCCGTCAAACAGATTGTTTGTAGAGCTTATCATAGAGAATCTGCTTGCCTCGGCAGCATAGAAAGTATTCTGTTTGAAAAACGTGTCATCGGCCAAACCATCCCAAGAATCGGAAGTAATCATCGTACGGTCCACGTTAGCAGCCAGCTTTGCATTGGCATGAATAATATTGTGTTCTACCAGCGTATGTTTCGCAGGACCGGCAACATGTATGCTCGGCGAAAACATCCCTGCACGGGTTTCTTTGGGACGAATACCATCGCCGATACTGATATTATAGCGTACCACGTAGAAGTCCTGCCCATTGTCCCAGGAGTTACCGGTGTCCTTAGGGTCGAAATATTTCATGACGTAGACCATGGACAAAGAAGCGGCTGCGCCACCGTACCAATTGCCTTCCCCGCCCTTGCCGTTCCACGACATGCCGGGTACAAACAAAGTGCTGTAAAGCCGTGGGTCACGGTTGGCAAAATGGGCGGCATTGGGGCGCGTCACATCCAATGCTCCATTGTTCATTTCCCCGTAGTTACGGTCGGTCACCGGAGTACCGTCCGTCAGGTAATAGTCATCCACCAGGTTTAGTGTACCATTCATTGATTCGATAGGAGTATTCCAGTGTGCATTGAAAGACATCCGGTCCACACTTGCCGAAGTCTCGGAACTTCCGTATACCTTTATACCCGGCAGAAAGAACACCCACAACAGTAAGAGGAATCTCAATCGTGACATACCGAGCACTCAGTTTACCTGAGATTGAGTTTCTGTTTCACAAATTCCTCTATGAAATCCGTCGTTCCCTCAACTCCCAATACAGAGGAATCGATACACAAATGATATGTCTCGGCAGCCCCCCATTTTTTATAGCTGTAGTAGTTATAGTATTCGGCGCGTTTCTTATCCGCTTTGTTCATCATCTCCTCCGCTTCACGCTCAGAAATGGAATGCATTCGGCAAAGGCGTTTGATGCGCTCTTCATTGGAGCAGGAAATGAAAACATTGACACAGCGTGGATTATCCCGAAGAATATAATCAGCACAACGTCCCACGAACACGCAGGACTTCTCCTCCGCCAATCGGCGTATCACGTCACTTTGCACTTTGAACAGAGCATCATTACTCAGGCAATTCGTAGCAGGGATAGCCCCGTCACTGACAAAAGGGAAACGCATGCCGAAGAGCCCTCCAATAATGCCTTGTGAAGCTTTCTCATCAGCTTTTTCAAAAAACTCACAACATAGTCCACTCTCTTCGGAAGCCAGCCTAATCAGCTCCTTATCATAAAAATCAATTCCCAGACGGGTAGCCAGCTTCTCGCCTATCTCCCGTCCACCACTACCCAACTGACGGCCTATATTGACTATAAAATTATTGTCCATATGCTTGTTAATCTATTAGTTTGCAGATAGCAAATATAAATATTCTTACGGAATATCTACAGAAAGCATATGAAAAATTTTATTTTAATGTGCTGCAGCAGTCTTAAACTTACGGAATTGATAAACCAGCATCACCAGTGCTATCAAGCTTGCAAGTAAATCGGATACCGGCATACTATACCACACCCCGGCCACGCCAAAGAAGTGCGGCAGAATAAGCAGACAAGGAAGCAGAATCAGCATCTGCCGCGTAAGTGAAAGGAATATCGCCTTGCCCGCCATCCCTATACTTTGGAAGAAATTGGAGGTTACCATCTGGAAACCGATAATGGGGAAGAACATCACCGTAATACGCAATCCCGTAGCCGAAAGTTCCGTCAATTCTGCGTCTGATGTAAAGATACCCACCACCAGATTAGGTGCCAGCATCCCTACCAAGAAGCCAAAGGTTGTCACACAGGTGGCATAGATTATTGTCAGTTTCAGTACCTTGTTCACCCGGTCGTACAACTTTGCTCCGAAGTTATATCCGGCAATGGGCTGCATTCCCTGGTTTAATCCCATCACAATCATAACTACGATAAACACCAAGCGGTTCACAATACCAAAGGCACCGATAGCCAAGTCGCCTCCGTACTTCTTCAATCCCTGATTGATAAGGATTACAATAAGGCAAGCCGCCAGGTTCATCAGAAAAGGAGACATACCGATAGCCAGTGAATCAAATACAATCTTACGCTTCAGACGGAAGATACCCCGGCGGAAGTGCAGCAATTCATTGGCGTTATTGAACTGCTTGAGTTGCCACAGCAAGGCAATGACCTGCGCAGACACCGTAGCAATGGCAGCCCCGCGAATCCCCCAGTCGAACATAAATATAAAAATAGGAGCCAATATCGTATTGATAGCCACCGTAGCAATAGTGGCATACATCGCCTGCTTGGGATGTCCCGAAGCACGCAGCACCGCATTCAGACCCAGATAGAGATGGGTAACAACGTTGCCCAACAAGATTATCTCCATAAACTGCCGCGCATATTCCACCGTCTCATCACTGCCACCAAAGAAATAAAGGATAGGATTAAGAAAAGGAAAGACTATAACGGTAAACGCCAAACCCAACAAAATATTCAGTACAAACACATTGCCCAGCACCCGTTGCGCCGTATCATAATCCTTCTGTCCCAGCTTTACCGAAATCAGTGTAGCAGCACCTACGCCTACCAATGCACCGAAAGCAGCCCCGAGGTTCATCAACGGGAAAGTCAGTGCCAATGCCGACAGAGCCATGGTCCCCACACCGTGACCGATGAAAATACTATCTACCATATTATATAAAGAAGATGCCGTCATGGCAATGATTGCCGGCACGGCATACTGCATCAAGAGTTTTCCGATGCTCTCCGTACCCAACGCTGTGGGTGTCTTTTGTGCTGTCATACTATATACCTATTTCTTTTTACCGGGTGCAAAGGTACGTATTTTCCGTCAAAAGGTTCGCTATCTGAAAAATGTTTCGTACTTTTGTACCCAAATTGAGTGAAATATAGCGAAATGAACGTATTAGAACTAAGTGAACAAGAAATCATTCGTCGCAACAGTATGAATGAACTTCGCGCGATGGGCATTGAGCCTTATCCCGCAGCAGAGTATGTAACAAATGCTTTCTCTACCGATATTAAAGCTGAATTCAACGACGATGCAGAGCCTCGCCAAGTGTCCGTTGCCGGACGTATCATGAGCCGCCGTATCATGGGTAAAGCATCTTTCATCGAATTGCAGGACTCCAAAGGACGCATCCAGGTATATATCACCCGCGATGACATCTGCCCGGACGAGGACAAGGAGATGTACAACACCGTGTTCAAACGTTTGCTCGATTTAGGCGACTTCATCGGTATCGAAGGATTCGTATTCCGTACCCAGATGGGCGAAATCAGCATCCATGCCAAGAAGCTGACCGTACTTGCAAAGAGTATCAAGCCCCTGCCTATCGTGAAATATAAGGACGGCGTGGCTTACGACTCTTTCGAAGACCCCGAACTCCGCTACCGCCAGCGTTATGTAGACCTTATCGTGAACGACGGCGTGAAAGAAAAATTCCTGAAGCGCGCCACCGTCATCAAGACCATGCGTGCTGTGCTGGATGAAGCCGGCTACACGGAAGTGGAGACGCCGATTCTTCAATCCATCCCCGGTGGAGCAAGCGCCCGTCCGTTCATCACCCACCATAACTCTCTGGATATAGACCTCTACCTGCGTATCGCCACCGAGCTTTACTTGAAGCGACTGATTGTGGGCGGATTCGAAGGTGTATATGAAATAGGCAAGAACTTCCGTAACGAGGGTATGGACAAGAACCATAACCCGGAATTCACTTGTATGGAGCTGTACGTGCAGTACAAGGACTACAACTGGATGATGAGTTTTACGGAGAAATTGCTGGAACGCATCTGTATCGCCGTAAACGGCTGCACAGAAACCGAGATAGACGGCAAGAGCATTAGCTTCAAAGCTCCCTACCGCCGTCTGCCCATCCTGGAAGCCATCAAGGAAAAGACCGGATACGACCTCGAAGGCAAGAGCGAGGACGAAATCCGCCAGGTGTGCAAGGAACTGAATATGGAAATTGACGACACCATGGGCAAGGGCAAGCTGATTGATGAAATCTTCGGAGAATTCTGCGAAGGTACTTTCATACAGCCCACTTTCATCACCGACTATCCCGTAGAGATGAGCCCGCTGACCAAGATGCACCGCAGCAAGCCGGGACTGACCGAACGTTTCGAGCTGATGGTGAACGGCAAGGAACTTGCCAACGCTTACAGCGAGCTGAACGACCCGATAGACCAGGAAGAACGCTTCAAAGACCAACTCCGCTTGAGCGAAAAGGGAGACGACGAAGCGATGTTCATCGACCAGGACTTCCTGAAAGCATTGCAATACGGTATGCCTCCCACATCGGGCATCGGTATCGGCATCGACCGTCTGACCATGTTAATGACGGGCGAATCCTTTATCCAAGAAGTACTTTTCTTCCCGCAGATGCGTCCGGAAAAGGTTATCCCCAAAGATGCTCCTGCACGATACACAGAGCTGGGCATCCCCGAAGACTGGGTGGCTGTAATCCAGAAAGCCGGCTACAACCTGGTGAGTGACATGAAAGATGTGAATCCGCAAAAACTCCACATGGACATCTGCGGTATCAACAAGAAATATAAATTGGAACTGGCAAACCCGACCGTAAACGAAGTTGCTGACTGGGTCGGAAGAATTAAGAATTAAAAATTAAAGAATTAAATAGGCAAGATTAAAGATAAGAGGAGGAGGAAGGTACTCCTTTCCCCTCTTTTAATTTTTAATTTTTAATTATTAATTTCGATATGAAACTACCCGGTAAGATAGCCATCATGGGCGGAGGAAGTTGGGCAACTGCCATTGCAAAAATGGTTCTGTCACAAGCGGAGTCTATAAATTGGTACATGCGACGCGATGACCGTATTGCCGACTTCAAACGGCTTGGTCATAACCCTGCCTACCTGACGGGCGTCAAGTTTGATACCAAGCGTATCAACTTCAACTCCAACATCAATGATGTCGTGAAAGAATCTGATACGCTCATCTTCGTTACACCTTCCCCTTATCTGAAGGTTCACTTGAAGAAACTGAAGACTAAGATTAAGGATAAATTCATCATCACTGCCATTAAAGGTATTGTGCCCGATGACAACTTGATTGTCTCGGAATATTTCACTAAGGAATATGGCGTCCCGGCTGAGAATATTGCTGTATTGGCAGGTCCCTGCCATGCGGAAGAAGTGGCTCTGGAACGCCTTTCTTATTTGACCATTGCTTGTCCCGACACCGACAAGGCTTGCACCATTGCCCGCAAACTGGCCAGTTCATTCATCAAGACCTCTGTCAGTAATGACGTTGCCGGCATTGAATACAGTTCGGTGCTGAAGAATGTATATGCCATTGCAGCCGGTATCTGCAGCGGTCTGAAATATGGCGACAACTTTCAGGCTGTGCTCATGTCCAATGCCATACAGGAAATGAACAGATTCCTGCAAACGGTACATCCGCTGAACAGAAACGTAAGTGATTCCGTTTATTTAGGTGACCTGCTGGTGACGGGATATTCCAATTTCAGCCGCAACCGCACATTCGGTACGATGATTGGCAAGGGATACTCCGTGAAAAGCGCGCAGATTGAGATGGAAATGATTGCTGAAGGATATTACGGTACAAAATGTATCAAGGAAATCAACAAGCATTATCATGTCAACATGCCTATTGTAGATGCAGTATACAACATTCTGTATGAGCGTATCTCGCCGACGATTGAAATCAAGCTGCTTACCGATTCATTCCGGTAAGCGCGAAAAAAGATAAAACGAAATACTGAATTTAAAACCTAGAATATTATGATTAGTTTGAACATTGAAAAGACTCTTGGATTCATCTCCAAAGAAAACGTTTTCGCCTATGAAGCCCAAGTAAAGGCTGCACAGGAAGCATTAGAGAATGGTACCGGTAAGGGCAACGACTTCTTAGGCTGGCTGCACCTCCCCTCTTCCATCACTAAAGAGCACCTGGCTGACCTAAAGGCTACCGCACAGACGTTGCGTGACAACTGCGAGGTAGTAGTAGTTGCCGGTATTGGCGGAAGTTACCTCGGTGCACGTGCGGTGATAGAGGCTTTGTCAAACAGCTTCACTTGGTTGCAAGACAAGAAAACGGCTCCGGTCATTCTGTATGCAGGACACAATATCGGTGAAGATTATCTATATGAACTCACCGAATACTTGAAAGACAAGAAATTCGGTGTTATCAACATCTCCAAATCCGGTACTACCACTGAAACGGCCTTGGCGTTCCGTCTGTTGAAAAAGCAATGCGAAGACCAACGCGGCAAGGATATGGCAAAGAAGGTTATCGTTGCCATCACCGATGCCAAAAAGGGCGCTGCCCGCGTAACGGCCGACAACGAAGGCTACAAATCCTTCATCATCCCCGATAACGTGGGCGGACGTTTCTCCGTACTGACTCCGGTAGGCTTGCTGCCCATCGCAATAGCAGGTTTCGACATTGAGAAACTGGTTGCAGGTGCAGTTGCCATGGAAAAGGCTTGTGGAAAAGATGTTCCGTTTGCAGAAAATCCTGCTGCCATCTATGCAGCTACGCGTAACGAGCTCTACAAGAACGGTAAGAAAATTGAAATCCTCGTAAACTACAATCCCAAACTGCACTACGTAAGCGAATGGTGGAAGCAGCTTTATGGTGAATCCGAAGGTAAGGAAAACAAGGGTATCTTCCCTGCTGCCGTAGATTTCTCCACCGACCTGCACTCCATGGGACAATGGATTCAGGAAGGCGAACGTACCATCTACGAAACTGTCATCTCCGTGGAGAAGACACAGCACTCCCTGCAAGTACCTTCGGACGAAGCCAACCTCGACGGACTGAACTTCCTGGCAGGCAAGCACGTGGACGAAGTGAACAAGATGGCTGAATTGGGCACACAGCTTGCCCACGTTGACGGCGGCGTACCCAACATGCGCATCGTTATCCCTGCACTGAATGAAGAAAGCATCGGAGGTCTGCTCTACTTCTTTGAAATAGCTTGCGGTATCAGCGGTTATATTTTGGGAGTCAATCCGTTCAACCAACCGGGTGTGGAAGCATACAAGAAGAATATGTTTGCATTACTGAACAAGCCCGGCTACGAAGAAGAGTCCAAAGCTATCCAGGCAAGACTCTGATAAATTAAGAATTGAGAGTTGAAAATCGGGAAACGGCTTTTCATTGCGCTTGTTGTACAGCCGTTTCTCAATTTTCAACTCTCAATGTATTTACCCCGCATTTCTTAATTTTTAATCCTCAATCTACCAAGTGTTCGAAAACTCTATCGCCCGTTATCTGGAAAAGCACGGGCATCCCAACATCCAATTGAAAGCAGTTCTTTTTGACATGGACGGCGTACTGTTCAACTCCATGCCCTACCATGCCGATGCCTGGCATAAAGTAATGGAACGTCATGGCCTGCACTTGAGCCGTGAAGAGGCATACATGCACGAGGGACGTACCGGAGCCTCCACCATCAACATCGTTTATCAACGCCAGTATGGCAAGGATGCCACTCCCGAAATGATAGAAAGCATCTATGCAGAGAAAAGCGCCGAATTCAGTACCCACCCGGAACCGGAACGTATGCCGGGTGCTTGGGAAGTACTGCAAAAGGTAAAAGCGGCAGGACTTATTCCGGTACTTGTCACCGGTTCGGGCCAACACTCCCTGCTGAACCGCCTTGTCCACAACTTCCCCGGTATGTTTCAGCGCGACCACATGGTGACCGCCTTTGATGTGAAATACGGGAAGCCCCATCCTGAGCCTTATTTGATGGGACTGGAAAAAGCCGGAGTACAAGCCAATGAAGCTATAGTTGTAGAAAATGCACCTATCGGAGTACAAGCCGGAACAGCAGCAGGCATATTCACTGTAGCAGTCAATACCGGTCCGCTGGACAGGCAGGTATTACTGGATGCCGGAGCAGATTTATTGTTTCCGTCCATGCAGGCGCTTTGTGACGACTGGGAAAGGTTGCAAACCGCATTAGATGCCAGTAATAGCCTTCGCCACAAAGATTGACGGCGACCCAAACAATATAACAGTTGATTGGAGCTTATATAACCAAGTAATACCATTACTTGATATACAGAAGACATCTATTGTCTTTCTTCTTAAAGCGCTCCAATCTACCCATTTTCTCCTTCTCGGTTTCTTTAATAGGGAACGTTATTCTACAGGTATCTTTATCATAATCATACAATTCTCTGGCAGGAACTACATAAACAGATTCCGGACTGTCACCACACCATCCAAAGCCAAAAACATAAAACAAGTTTTTTATCGGACGGTTCAACAGATTGGAATTCATATACCCCTCGTACTTTTCAATGTCTTTTATATCGAGATAAAAACCTATCTTACTTCGCCATTTACATTCTACAGCTATAATATATCCAACTTCATGAATGGTACTCGTTGTGGTAACACACTCCATCAACAAATCCGGAGATGATGAAGACAGAGGCCTATACCCCTCAATGTATTTATCACCTCTCCAATCTAAAAGCCGCCAAAATATTTTCTTATCACATAGATCCGAATAACCATCTTTACTAATATTGGAGTTCTTCACAACCCATTCCTCAAATCTATCTCCTAAATATTTACTTTTCTTCCTTTCTTTAAAATATTGAAAGGTATCCATAAACCGATATTGGAAAATAGTCTATTGTGTCTTTAAATAATATTCATTGCAAACAAAAATTCATAGGTGAAGAGCCGCAACACCCATTTTCAAAAATAGATTTTTTTTCATTTCCAAAAATAGAGTTTTTTTCCCAATTCTTTCCAGATTTCCTTCCCATCTTTGTAATACAGAAAACAAATAAAGTATTAATTATTAAAAATAGAGAAGTATGAAAAAATTAGTTATGATGTTGGTTTGTATGTTTGCAGTGCACACAATGGTAATGGCGGATAATGATAAGCCGATAGAGGTGAGCCAGTTGCCGGCGAAGGCGCAGACATTTATCAAGACTTATTTTAAAGACCATAAGGTGGCAATGGCTAAATTGGAGTCGGGAATGTTTTATAAAAGCTATGATGTGGTGTTCACGAATGGGGAGAAGGTAGAATTTGATAAATCGGGGGAATGGAAAGAGGTACGATGCAGACAAAGTGAAGTTCCTGTACAGATTGTACCGGAAGCGATACGTAACTATGTAAAGACCAATTATCCGGATGCAAGAATTCTTCAGATTGAGTACGATGACAATGAGTATGAGATAAAGTTGTCTAATCGTTGGGAAATTACATTTGACTCTAAAATGAGGGTGATTGACATTGACGATTGATGACAAGAAAGATTTAGAATATGTAGATTATAAAGTATCAAGAAACTGAAAACAGTTGCTTGGAGAGGGTTTCTCCAGGCAACTGTTTTTTTTTATGCACTTCCGTACGGTAGCAGGGCATATGGTGCTGCGCTCATTGTACAACAGTGGTTGTACTACTATTCCAATTGCCCGGAGTCAACGAAGCCCCGGCTGCACTTTTGCAGTTTTTTAATCAGTGTGTCCGGAGAAGGACACTCAACCTTCTCCGGAGCTGAAAATACTGATTTATAAGGAAATGGCGCTTCTCGGCGCTTCCTGCCGGAAGGCGACTCAGGCTATGACGCTTTCAGGATTTTGGCAGACCTCACCATGGTATAGGTAGTCTCCTTAGTACAATGGCGCATATCATTCAGCTTACTGAAAAATAGAGTTTTTTTCAGAGAGGTTTGTTCGGCAGAGAAATTCCAACCGCAGAACGGAAGAACAACGTTTTCAGTCCGTCATAAAATCCCGGAAGAGCAACCGTTCCATGCGTCTCTTCCGGGAACTTTTTTGATACCACCCGCAAATGCCGCTTCTCCATACGAGGAACTGCACTCCCTATAAAATCATCTGTCAGGGGAAAGTGGATCAGCTTCCTATCAAGACGCGGCTGAGTGGCAAACGCAACATACAGTTGCTTTCCTGAAAAGTCAACCTTATCTACCTGCCGTTCTACCTGTTTCTGAAAACATCCTTTATCCCACCATAAACTGGGGTCTATGGCGATGTATGTATCAAATGCACTGGGATAATTCAGCAAAACATGCAGCGTGAACAACCCGGCATAAGAATGTCCAGCCAACAAGTGTTGTCCATTCACCGGCAAGTCTTGTTCCACTGCGAGGCGTAGCTCCTCCGTCAGAAAACGGCAAAATTGTCCTGCCCCACCCCCTTCCGGTTTATCGCCCGGACGGACAGTTCCGTCACGCCGGGCAGCGGAACAGGTTGGCGTAAAGTCTCTGGTTCTGTTTGTATTCAGGACAGCCACAACGATACAGGGCGGTAAGGAAGAAACTTTGGAGGTGGAAAACAAGCGAGTAAAACCTACCACCGAATGAAAAAAAGAATCACCGTCCAGCAAATAAAGAACCGGATAACTTTCCTCTTTTTCACCCGGGCGGGTTGCAGGTACATACACCCAATATTCTCTAGCCTCATTCAAGACATGCGAAAACAAAGTGTGGCGAGTCCCGATAGAAATAGCTTCTTGCGCTCTCAGCGGAAAACCGAGCCAAGTGACAACTACCAATATAAACAGAATATGCAGGCTTCTCATTTCAATTCTTTTTTCAGTCTGCAAAGTTCGCAGAAAATAAGTTGACTACCTATCCCTATTTTTAGGTATTCTCACGGTTGAAAGCTTTCCGCAGAAATCAAAGGCTGATTAAGAAAGTTTGATGGGCAACTGAATTTCCGTCATCCATTCATCCACCGTTTCTTTGTTCCAAATGCCGTCAATATGGCAAAACCGGGCACGGTCAATGACCTCGTATCCATTTGTCTCGGCATACGCAAAAAGCTCGGCGAAAGTTTCGGGCATATGCTCATAAGCACCGTAATGGTTGACACAGAGCGCAACCGGCACTTCCGGAAGTTCCTTGAATTTAATCAGTTCCGAATCTTCCTTGCGTTCAGCCACCGCTTCAAAAAACTCGATATCAATATCAACCCCATATTCCTCATTATATTCCACCGTGAAACAATATTCCGGGGCAGGACATTCACAACCCAAACGGTACATTTCAGGCCCGATGATATTCGGACAAAGATTGAACAGCTCCTGATAAGAGTCTATTTTACGGCGATGGGTAGCAAAAATTCTTGAAGGGAGGGATTTCTTAAACACTTTTTCCATAACATTCTCTTGTTTATGGAGTAAATTTTCCAATTTGGCAAGTTCGGTCTGCCGCCATATCAAGTGTTCAATCTCGTTTTTGCAACGTTCTATTTTAACCTTCAACAATTCAGCATCCGGAAATTCCTTGCCATCGGCAAACAACTCGGATATCTCTTCGAGGCTGAACCCTAATTGCTTGAGGTAAACAATACGGCTCATACACCGGAGCTGGCTGATGTCGTAATAGCGATACCCCGTCCACTCATCCACTTCAACGGGTATCATCAATCCTATCTCTTCATAATGACGAAGCGTCTTAACGGTCACCTGGCAAAGTTTGGAAAACTCTCCGATTTTAAACTTCATTTTATTCTTCATAAACTCATGCACATTTTGTTTATGATGCAAAGATAGGTCCTGCCCTTAGGGACGAGTCAAGAGATTGCTTCAAAAAAAACACATATTTCACTATTCACAACGGCAATAGGTGTTTGCACCGCACGTACAATGGGGTAACAACTGCCCACTCAGTTCATCGCGGTAAAATTCATACAGCCGCCGGTACATGGTTTCATAGAGTGCGGCAATTTGTTGCTCCTGCTCACTTTCATTTTGAAAACGATTTTTAAAGGGGTCTTCAAAATTAAAATGCACCTGCTGCTTGGCATCCAGAGTGATAAATTTCAGTTCTTCTCCGGCTTCTTTACATAGGGTAATCACGTAGTCCCACGACCGGTGCGTATAGGTCCCGACACCAGACGGTTTCTTGCGAGACACGCTGAAACCATTCTGTTCCATCACATTGCACACGGCATCGGGAACGCAGTTCCCCTCCATAATTCCTGCCGTAGAGATATTCATTCCCCTGCCAAATGCATGCAGGAGTTCCTGCGCGATACGGCTGCGGCACGTATCTTCATTACTTATTAACAGTATATCCATTGTCCGTTACTTTTCCAGGTTTAAATACTCGCCATCTCCTTCTTTCTTCATCTTCGCTTTACGTGCCAGGTCGAACAAGGTGGGGTTAATGTGGCAATATCCACCAGGATTTTTGTCCAGATAGTCTTGATGATAATCTTCGGCGAGATAGAAGTTCTTCAAAGGCTCTATCTCTACAACCAACGGACGGGAGTAGTTGGCAGCCAGCCGGTCAACGGTTTCACGAATAACGGGCAGGTCGGCGGTATCCGTATAATAGATACCCGTGCGATACTGTGTACCTCTATCCCCCCCTTGCTTATTGAGGCTGGTAGGGTCAATCGTTTTGAAATAAAGGTCGATAAGGAAAGGCAAGTCCACCTCATCGGGATCATACTGTACTTTTACGGTTTCGGCAAAGTCCGTGGTACCGGTACATACCTGCTGATAGGTAGGATTGGCTATATTTCCATTGGCATATCCCACCTGGGTAGCCTCCACACCTTCTATTTGTTTCAGGAAATGTTCGGTACCCCAAAAACATCCTCCTGCCAGATAAATCTCTTTCATTGGTTTCATGTCTGTTCTCCTTTCTGACCGTCCTTCCGGCTTACCGGCATAGGACAGACAAGTCATTAACATTGCAAAAATAAATATTATTTGTTTCATACCTCTAACTCTATGGAAATTATAACAAGAAAGAGAACCGTATGGTTGACTTTTCTGGATGTATTGTATAAAAAGAAACTCCCTTTGCAAAGTATTCATGCAAAGGGAGTTCCTTTCTTTGTGACCCCGGTGCGATTCAAACGCACGACCTTCAGAACCGGAATCTGACGCTCTATTCACTAAGCTACGGAGCCAAATGTGGATGCAAAAGTATAAAAAAATTAGCAGATTCCTAACATTCAAACGCTTTTTATATCAAACCGAGGAATATTTTTATTATTACTTTGAGAAGACTAACCGCAATTACACAAACATTTTGTTCTTTTTTCCCACAAAACAGAAGCAAGTATCAATATTATTCCTATCTTTGCCGAGCAATTTAATAGAAGTTATACTGAATAAATTTATGAGCTACCTGATAACACCTGAAGGTTACAAACCTTTATTGGACCTAAAACAGACTGAATTAGGGATTAAACAAATTAAAGAGTTCTTCCAATTGAACCTCTCTTCCGAACTGCGCCTGCGACGTGTGACAGCTCCACTGTTCGTATTGAAAGGAATGGGTATCAATGACGACCTCAATGGAGTGGAACGTGCCGTAACTTTCCCTATCAAAGATTTGGGCGACGCCAAAGCTGAAGTGGTGCACTCCCTCGCCAAATGGAAACGCCTCACGCTTGCCGAATACCATATCGAACCGGGATATGGCATCTACACAGACATGAATGCCATCCGTGCCGATGAAGAACTGGGCAATCTGCATTCCCTTTATGTAGACCAGTGGGACTGGGAACGCGTCATTACTGCCGAAGACCGCAATGTGGAATTCCTCAAGGAGATAGTAACCCGTATCTATGCAGCTATGGTGCGCACAGAATATATGGTATATGAGATGTATCCGCAAATCAAGCCTTGCCTGCCCCAGAAACTTCACTTTATCCATGCCGAAGAATTGCGCCAACTGTATCCGGACTTGGAACCCAAATGCCGCGAACATGCCATTTGCAAGAAATACGGTGCAGTGTTCATCATCGGTATCGGATGCAAGCTGAGCGACGGCAAGAAGCACGACGGACGCGCCCCGGACTACGACGACTATACCAGCAAAGGGCTGAACGACCTCCCCGGACTGAACGGTGACCTCCTGCTATGGGACCACATCCTGCAACGCAGCATCGAACTTTCCTCCATGGGTATCCGCGTAGACAAGGAAGCCCTGCTTCGCCAGCTCAAAGAGGAAGGCGAAGAGGAACGCCTGGAACTTTACTTCCACAAACGCTTGATGAATGATACACTGCCGCTTTCCATCGGTGGCGGTATAGGGCAGTCCCGCCTCTGTATGTTCTATCTGCGCAAGGCGCATATCGGTGAGATACAAGCCAGTATCTGGCCGGAAGATATGCGCAAAGAGTGCAAGGAACACAATATACACCTGATTTGATATACATTTATCCCGTCATATAATATAAAGTTCACCCCCTCAAAAGGTTGGACTTTATTTTTTATTTTGTACTTTAGCATCCGAAACTACTAACAGATCCAATTATGAATGTTCAAATAGAAGAAAGCTGGAAAGCACATCTGCAACCTGAATTTGAGAAAGATTATTTCCGTACATTGACTGATTTTGTACGGGACGAATATGGGAAATATGCAATATATCCTCCGGGAAAGCTGATATTCAATGCATTCAACCTATGCCCTTTTGACAAAGTAAAAGTCGTGATAATCGGTCAAGACCCCTATCATGGTCCGGGACAAGCACACGGACTTTGTTTCTCCGTAAATGACGGTGTTCCTTTCCCTCCTTCCTTACTTAATATTTTCAAGGAAATAAAAAATGACATTGGCACTGATGCCCCCACTACCGGCAATCTGACACGCTGGGCAGAGCAAGGCATATTGCTGCTCAATGCTACCCTCACCGTACGTGCACACCAAGCCGGTTCTCACCAAAACCGAGGTTGGGAAACATTTACAGATGCGGCTATCCGCATTCTCGCCGAAGAAAAAGAGCATCTTGTATTTATTCTTTGGGGAGCCTACGCCCAACGTAAAGGGGCATTCATCGACCGTAGCCGACATCTGGTACTTACCTCGGCACATCCATCTCCCCTATCCGCTTATAACGGCTTCTTCGGGAACAAGCATTTCAGCAAAACAAACGAGTATTTGCGGGAACATGGAGAGACGGAAATAATTTGGTAAACATCAATACCACTGAATATTACTCTGAGTCTGGCTTCTCTGTTCCCATTTCAAGTCTTGCAGGATACTTGCATTGGCACGGATGGTAAAGTTATAGTATTTCCAGCGTCCGAAAGGTGATATGGCAGCCGTCATGCTGAAACAGTGCAGGTCACGTGTGATGTTGAAAGCGGTCTGCGTTATCTCCTTCGCATTGAAGTCATAACCGGAATTGAAGCTGACAGCCCATTTATTGGTAAGCTTGACGTTACCGTTTATATTAAGGGAATTCAGGCTGAATTTGTACGGATAGCGCATGTTCTTACGATTAATGGGCTTACTGGTGTCTTCCGTTATATTGAAACCGGTACTGAAGTTGATGGACCAAGGCATTTTGAATACTTGATAGCCGTCAGCATCGGCAGCAGCCTTTTCCTTCTTCTTCTTCTTCGGAGTGCCGTCCTCGGTGGTTTCGCCCTCCATGTCACTGTCTCCCTCCGTCGAGGCATTCTGGTCTTGGTCCTGCTCCTCGTCATCCTTCTGACCGGTGAAGAAGTTCCTTATTTTCTTCCACGAATCATTGTTCACGGTCCAACTGAACGACGTACCATATCCCGACCAACGACCGAAACGGCCATACGACCATTCCGTACGGTTACCGGGCACCACCCTTCCGTTCTCATCAAACTCGTAAGCATAAGTGGCAAAGGTAGAGCTCATACTCAACGTATAACTCTTGCTCAACTTCAGACGGAGATTAAAGCTCAAGTCACTCCAAGGACGCACCTGGGCAGCCGTGTTGTAACTGATACCCATACTCAAATCGTCAATCAGGCTCACCTTGCGGATAGAGTCATTCTTATCCTTGAACTTCATTTCAAGGTTATTGGAGATATTGAAACTGATAAGCCCCTGCTTTCCTCCACTTGGCGGACTGAACACCTGACCGGCATAATAGGAATACTGCACGGTATCGCGAATGCCGTTCTGGTCTTTTATATAAGAGTCATAATAGCCAAAACGGGACGAAGTGAAATCGGGCGCAGCGCTGAAACTGATGGAGGGAGTGATGACGTGACGTATCTGTATCTCCTTCTTCTTCATGAACAATGGCTTGTACATACCATAAACTTTGGTATTGATACCCAGACTGGCACTGTAGTCGTATACACGGTGAAAACCGTAGGTCGTATCATTCACCTCCTTGCCTTGCTCATCGTCCCAGTCCTTCTTCACCTTGCGGGTGTACCAACGCTCCGTATAGTTTACGGTAGGCGTCACATTGAAGTACTTGAACAAAGTAAACGTGGCACTTACCGGAATCTCATGCTGCATACCGTTCTCCCAATCGCGTATCAGGTTCTTCTTGAACAACAGATTGTCCTTCGTCTTGATACTGTTCTTCACACGGCCAGTATAGCGAACGGAAATCTTCTCATACCACTTTTCATCTCCCACTGCATGTTTGCGCTTGAAAGGGAAAATGGTACTCAAGGAAATGGTCATGTCCGGTAAAGTCACCGCGATAGAGGAGTCGCGCATGGTCTGGGCAATATTACCTGAAGCGGAGATGCTCAGATGCTGGTCGGGAAAGTTACGCGAATAGCTGACACTGGAAGTCTTGGTATTCTGCGACATTGCCTGGGAGTTGTACATATTGCCGATATTGGTACGCTCATAACTACTGGTAGCAAAGTTCACACTGGCAGAAAAGGTAGAATTCGGACTCGCTTTCGGGTCCTGCCGGTGAGACCACACCACCTTGAAGTCTTTGGCAACCGAGTAGTCGGGCAAGCCTTTGTCACCGGTCTTGGTCACCTGATAGCTTGCCTGCAGCAAACCGGAATATTTGTAACGCTTCACATAGTTCGACTCCATATTCAGCGCCCAAGAACCTTTCGTGAAGATATCCGCCCGCAGCTTCAAGTCCATTTGGTCACTGATGGCGAAGTAATATCCACCGTCCGTCAGACCGAAGCCACGATTGGAGTCATCCATATAGGTAGGCATCAGAAAACCGGACTGGTAACTGCTAGAAAACGGGAAAAAGAAAAATGGAACGGCAAGCGGAAGCGGCACATCCTCTACTACCAGATAGGCAGGTCCCGTCACCACGTTCTTTTTCGGACGTACCTTGGCATAAGTCATCTGCATATAAAAATGGGGGTGGTCATGATGGTCACAAGTCGTGTAACGACCGCTCCTCATATAGAGTTCATCATTATTCCCTTTCTTGGCATTATTACCGGTCACGTATCCCTCGCCCTGCTGGCTGACAACATTGCTGATAAGACCTCTTTTACTCTTGAAGTTATAACGGATAGTATCGGTTTCGTAGGAGGTGTCCCCGTCTTTGAAGACCGGTCTTCCCTTGGCTGTTCCTACAGAATCGACCACGCCACGGGCAAAAACCGTACTGTTGTCCATATCCATAGAGATGACATCAGCCTCCAGGTCAGCACCCGGATAACTCACCTTTCCCTGGCCGTAAAGATGGGCAAAGCCACTCTGCGTAAATACAATGGAGTCATTGGCTTCGTAGGCTACGGGAGCATCCAATGCATCCTTCTTGGGAGGCGCAGCCGCTACCGTATCTTGTTGCAACGAATCGGCAGGAAGCCCCTTTCCCCCTTGCAGGGAGACTCCCATCTGCAAACTATCCCCTACCTGCAACGTGTCTGTCCGCTGAACATTCGGAGGCGCGACCTTCGTTCTACGGCGCTGAGAAGCAGCCCCACCAGAGAGAAGAAGCAAGACGAATAGTAGTATGAATGATATGAATGTATTTGCTTTCAATGGCGTCATTAACTAATAGTTTACGCTTGGAGGGGCAAAAGTACATAATTTATACGGATAATCTCCCTTTTTAAAGAAATTTAGATTGCTACAAGAACTGTTCGCACCAATTATCAAAGCGCCGTACCCCTTCTTCACCATAACGTTCCAAACTTTTTCGGGCTTTTTCTACACTTTTCTCCTTTTCCAAATGAGTTTTTGAATAAAACTTATCGGCAAAACAGATAGCTTGTTCTTCCAAGCTGACCGGAACCATTTCACGATGCGGTACGGGCAAATCCTGCGCAATGATTCCCTCCAATGAAAGTCCGGCACCCGTATGGCGTTCACAAACCAAAGCATGGCGGGGATAGCCTTCGCCGCGTATCAGGTCGGCTCCCAAATAACCGTGACAGATATAAGGCTTGTCGCCAAAACAATGGATACCTGCCGCATCTGTAAGAAAAATGCCTATATCGTGCAGCATGGCAGCCTCGTACAGAAAATCCTTATCCAATGAAAGTTCCGGATGGCGGTCGGCAATCCATAACGACTTGTCGGCTACGGAACGGCTGTGCGTCAACAGTATATGCCGCAACTCATTCTCTTCCGGATAATATTTGTTAATGATATCTATCGGATTCATTTTAAGTTATGAGTTATGAGTTATAAATTATGGGTTATGAATGTCAATCGCCCTAAATTTATACATGCAGATTTCATTACGCATATCACAACTGCGTCTGTCTGTACGGAATATCTTTTCCAGATGATACGTCTGTTCCAGCTCTCCCAACATATTCTCCTCCTCCTTTACGGGAACCAACAAATAGCCCTCCTCGCTGGACGGACGTTCCTTTTCAATGTGCCGCATGCGGTCTTTCAGATAGAAGTTAACACCATAGAAACTCATTTTCGAGTAAGAATAGACCACACCTTCCGGAACATACGTATTGACCCTTTCAGCCAAATGTTTATCTGATTTCACAGCCAGCACCGTGGGCTGATAAACCGAATCCAATGATACGAAAAGGCAGAGCATACATCCTGCTATGCCATATAATAATGACCGGCTATCCGCACGCTTTATCACCATGCGTAATGTGCAGACAGCGGCTACTACGGGAAGCGCTACCAGGAGCCACTTGGGAACAGACAAAGCCACATCCTCCAACGCATGCATAAAGGCTACATTCTCAGCGGCATGGCGTCCGCTTCCAAAAACGCTGTCGGGAACCAGGCCGAGACGAACTACGACAAAAACAAGCGTAAGCAACAAGCCCAAAGAAGCAAAGATGATTGCACAAATCCTGAAAACTCGTGCCCCCTTTTGTACCAAAGCCAACAGATACTCAGCTATCAGCACTGCCATAAACGGATAGATGGGAAGCAGATAAACGCTCCGCTTACTCTTGGGGATGCAGTAGAAGACAAAGATTATCAGAATGACCAGCCACGTGAACAATTGTACCGGAGACTGGTTGCGGAAAGCAGTCCAGCCCTTCTTCAACCGCAACAGCAGGGTCTCCCCTTCCGGCAGACAACGCATGTTTTTCCACTTCAAGCCAAACAAGGAAATTACCAGAACCAACGTCCAGGGAATCCATCCCCAAATCAAAGTCAGGAAATTATACCATATAGGATTTTCATGGGACTCGTAGGACATTTTGCCCATAAACCGCCCGGTATTCTCCTCCAGAACCAAATCGAGGAACGGTTGTCCACCTTGTCTGTAAGCTACGTATACCCAAGCTAAATAAGGAACAAAAGAAAGCAAGCCGATACCTACCAACGAGAAAAACGCTTTCCAGAAAGAACGTCCGCGCAACAACTGATACACACCGATACACGCGCAAGGGAATATGGAGCCTACCGGCCCTTTGGTCAACGTGGCACATCCCATCAGCAACACCGCAAGCCAGGGCACTCCGCGGCATCCCTTCTCATCCCAGCGGAACAGCAGACAAAGGGAAATAACGATAAAGGCAACCTGAACCATATCGACCCGACAAGCGACAGCCGCCCGATGCACCTCGAAAGAAGACAAAAGAAGAATAGAGGCCAGAAACGCCGTTTGAACGTTTTTACGTTTTGCCACAAAGGCAAAGAACATCAACTGCATGGCTAAAAAAGCCAATGCAGACGGGAAACGGGCGGAAAACTCCGTCACCTCTCCAAAAAGGGAAGAGACGGCGGCTATTGACCAGTAGAAGAAAGGGGGTTTATAAGCAATATCAGTACCATAGTTCACCGGAAGTATCCAGTTTCCACTTTCCAGCATAGAAAGGGCAACAATCGCCTCCCGCGGTTCCCCCTTGGAATAAAAAATGGTTTCTCCCAGAAAGGGAACAACCACAAGCACACTCAGCAGCGCAATAAACCAGAACGCCTTCTTTCTGTCCGACATACCTTATTTGTTTTTTATGTTTTCTGGACGCAAAGATAGCGCAAACCGAAAGCAGATGCAAATTTATTTGCAATTTGCTGAGATGCAGCTTAATTTCGCAAAGCAAAATTACAAATAATTCTGAAACAATGCCTAACTTTGCCGCCCCAATGATAATGGCAACAGAGAGTAGATATTTAATGTTAAGATGAAGCGGCTGAAACAACTACCGGAATTTGTACGCTTCGTAATGGTGGGCATCTTTGCGACAGCTCTGCACTACGGATTGTATTTTGTATTACAACGGGTTATCAATGTAAACATAGCCTATACACTGGGATATGCTCTCAGCTTCATCGCCAATTTCTATCTGACTGCTTACTTTACCTTCGGCCGAAAGCCCTCATGGAGAAAAGCCTTCGGATTTGGAGGGGCACACTTATGCAGCTATCTGCTACACATGGGGTTGCTGAACCTCTCTCTCTGGATGGGCATCCCCAAACCTCTGGCCCCCATTCCGGTTTTCGCCATCGCCATTCCGGTCAACTTCTTACTCGTACGTTTCGTTTTCAAAAGAAAAGAGTGATAATTTGTTTTTCTCCCGATTTCTTACGAATATTGCAAAAAGATTTGTTCTATGATGGAAAACTCTCCCATACTCGCCGTTGTCGTACCTTGCTACAAAGAAGAGGCAGTGCTGCATGAAACCCATAAACGATTGAGCCAATTATTCGACCGGCTGATACAAGCCCGGCAAATTTCCCCGGAAAGCTATATATTATATGTAAACGACGGAAGCACCGACCAGACATGGGCTATCATCAAAGAACTGCACCAAAATACGGCCTATGCCTGCGGACTGAACCTGGCAGGAAACGTAGGACACCAGAATGCCCTGCTAGCAGGACTCAATGCAGTAAAAGAGCGTTGCGAGATAGCCATCTCCATTGATGCAGACTTGCAAGATGACATCCAGGTGATTCCGGACATGATAAACAGCTATAAAGCGGGCAATGACATCGTTTATGGCGTACGTAAAGAACGGAAGACCGACACTTTCTTCAAACGCAACACCGCTTTGGTCTTTTATCGGCTGATGAAGGCAATGGGGGTAAAATCCGTCTACAACCATGCCGACTACCGCCTGATGAGCCAGCGGGCTATACAACACCTATGCCGCTTCCGCGAGCGCAACCTTTTTCTTCGGGGGCTGGTTCCCCTCATCGGCTACCAGACGGACAGCGTGTACTACAATCGTGACAAGCGTTTTGCCGGAGAATCAAAGTATCCTTTCCGGAAGATGCTTAATTTTGCCATCGACGGTATCACTTCCTTTTCCGTCAAACCGGTCCGTATGATTTTTTGGATAGGCTGCATCTTTATTCTTGTGGCACTGTGTGTCACCGGATGGACACTTCACTCTTACACACAGCATAACGCCGTCCCCGGATGGTCATCACTGATGATTTCCGTCTGGCTGGTAGGAGGTGTGATACTTGTGTCGCTGGGGATTGTAGGCGAATACATCGGCAAAATATACATTGAGGTGAAGGACCGACCGCGCTACAATGAAGAAGAACTGCTGATGCCGTCCGGCAAAACAGAATAAAAGAAGCCCATCATCATTCTACACAAAAGTTTTAAAAAGGAAAAACACTTGTCACGCTATCACACTATAATAAAGGTATAGGGAACAGTGTGTGTCTTTCTTGCCGACAAGTTGGCAAGATTTTGCCACCCTATTGGCAAGACTTTGCCATAGGCATGGCAAAAGTTTGCCAAAAGCATGACAATGGGTTGGCAAAATTACTCTCTGGCAGACAATGAGTTAACATAACTATCAAAATCGTATCGTCACATCAGTTTATATCAAAAAACACAAAATCGCTTGCGAAAGCGACATAAATGCCGTATCTTAGTACACGTGCAAGCAAACCATTTTGCTTACACATGATAAAAATCTGCTTATGGGAACATTAGGCTGCATCAATGACATGCTACAAAGGGATAAAGAGAACCGTGCTCTCCGCAAGTTGAGCAGAGGACGGATGCGGGAGCACTACAAATACCTTGTAGAAAGGAAAGGTCCTGAGAGAGCCGATGTAACCATTGAGGAAATAGAAAAAATCCGAAGAAATACTACTGAAAAGGAATTGTCAGATAAAGAACATCTATTCAGGGCAAAGACGATTCTTGCAGCATGTGCTTTAGTCTTGCTTTTATTGGGAGTACTTTGTTATAAATTGTTCTTATAAGCAGGTCTGAAACCAATTGGCAAGAAATCTACCCGGTTAAATTCATCAGCCATTGGCTGGCGATTGAAAGCAGATTCCCATGCTTCATAAAAATTCGCATACTTTTTATATTCGAAGCAGAGAATCAACAACTTGATTTTCCTAAACCAATAAATTAGAAATGAAAAGATTATCTTTGCAAACACAATAAATACATTGAAAGACTTTCTGTTAGAACATGGAACATCTAAAAGCATACATTTTAGCACTTAAAAACATGAATACAGATTTTACAATTAGAATTGCCCAACAGCCTGATGCCCTTGAACTTATGAGTTTGTTTCAAGAGACAGTCCTCCATATAAACAAACGTGACTATTCAGAAGCAGAAGTGGCAGATTGGGCATCGTGCGGAAACGACCTCTCCCGCATAAAAGACATGATTAAGACACATTATTTTATTGTGGCAACCAATCAACAGTCACAGATTGTCGGCTTTTCATCCATTACCCACCAAGGATATTTGCATTCTATGTTTGTTCATAAAGATTTTCAAGGTAAAGGCATTGCTACCATACTTCTAAATGAGATAGAACGGTATGCAACCGCAAGAGGAATCATGCGAATTACATCAGAAGTAAGCCTGACAGCCCGTCCATTCTTTGAGAAAAGAGGCTATATAGTAGAAGTGGAACAGAAACGCAAAGCCAACCAACTTTATCTCACCAATTTTTGGATGGCGAAAAGGCTGGCTGAATGAAATCGTATAACGGACGTATTCCTGCTTGTGGTGTCTTTTGTGGTGGTTGTCCCATATACACAAGAGAAAAAAGTCCCTGCAAAGGAGCAGAACAGAATGGTTCTCGCTGTGAAAAATGTAAAACATTCCATTTATGTTGCTTGGAAAAAAGAATAACACATTGTTTCCAATGTTCTGATTTCCCATGTACTAAATTCAAAAGATTTACCAAACGTTGGCTAAAATACGGACAAAACTTCATTGAAAACCAAAAGCTTTTAAAAAACGTAGGTGAAGTTAAATTTTTAAAGTATTATAATGAGAGAGTCCACGACCAGCTTACCAACAATGACAGAAAATCAGGAATAAAACAATAATTTTGTACCTTTCGAAAAACATGTGTTGTAAATGACAGATTTTAATTCATACATGGGCAATATAGACACTGACTTTTTTAGGGAACTGTGTTTAAGAAACGGAGAACTACGGTATTATAAAAGAAATGAGTTTATCCTCCGAGAGGGAGAAGTCGGTTCTTTCTTCGGGTTTATTGTATCCGGTGTAATCAAATATACCTGCATCAACCAAACTGAAAACAAAACATATAATGTAGGTTTTTCTTTTGCCAATGAATTTATCTCTGATTATCCCAATTGTTTATACGACATAAAATCTGAATTGAATATACAAGCAATAACCCCATGTAGAATCTACATCTGTTCTTCCGAATTACTTCTACAAGAATTTGAAGAGAACAAAGAAAATCAACGAATAGCCCGTATTGCAGCCGAACAATTATTTTTTCAGTCGTATTCACGTTACTTGGATTTGTTCAGATTTACATCGGAAGAACGCTATCTCCAACTTCTTAAAAAATGTCCAGAAATCCTACAAATGGTACCCCTAAAAGAAATTGCGTCTTACTTGAAAATAACCCCTATTCACATGAGCCGCATCAGACACAAACAGAGTTTTGACAGCAAAGAATAAACATAGGTTTAGAAATTCAATCATTTAACAATATTCCAAGACAATATTGATTCTGTCAGGAAGTTCTCTTTTATTTTTGCCCTATCCTTTGGCTGATTCAGCGAAAGGCAGGAATGAAAGGAGTTAAACATAGAGTCCTATATATGAGAACAAGAAAAGTATTTAGAATGCCACTTGATAAAATTCTTTGTTTATCAGCCAATGCTATATTAACCATTATTGCACTATGGAGTATTGCATCAGTCTTTTTCGAAAACGCCACAATTGATTCTATAATAGCCCGTTTCAGCGTGGCTTCTGCCTGCATGGCCAACCTATTTTCAAAACATCGTCTTATCCGGATAATATTCCTCATTATGGCATTTGTACTGATAATTGTTGCAACCACCCTCTATGTCCATAAAGCAAATAAGATGTAAAATACTCAGCAGTTATTCCGTCTCATTTTTCCTTTTCTTCCACAGCTGATAACTATTGATGATGTTTTGCCACATATTATACATACAGCATAATATAACTCTGATTATCAAAGCAAAAGCCCACCTATTACTAATAGTGGGTAACAAAATAGTAACAAAAAAACGAAGAAATCGCTTTGCGGTGGGCTTCATGTGCAAAGGTAACAAAAGCTCTCTAACCATAAAAGCAAAACTGGCGAAAAGAAGAATACTGTTTTTCTTTTCGCCAGCATATATAATTTGCTGTCAATAGAAATTAGTTTAGTCCGTTTTGGATATATAGACAAAAACACAAACTAAACTTGTGTTTATAATAACTTTTTCAACTTATCTATGACATATCTTCCAATGCAGAGAACTTTGAATGATTTAGGCAACAGATATTTGGATGTTTTAATTAGAATGTCCCTTTTTTACACCTAATATCTATCTAAGAAATCTTACTTTTGTTTGATAATTAAAACAGAATGGAGAAAATTCAAGTAATACAACCTACCAAATTGCTCGCTCCTTATATAAAGCAATATTGGTTTTTAAGGATAGATGATGTAAAGCAAGGCTTTCAACGTTCTATCCCGGCAGGTTGTGTAGCACTTGTTTTTCATAAAGGGAACAAAATTATTTCTTCTTTTCATAAGGGAACGCAGCCACATTACAAATAGGGTAAATTTCAATAATGGATTGTTTTGATGAAAAAAACTCTTCAATATTTAGACTTACTGACATAGGGCTGTCATAGAAGACGCTATCTTTGTATCAAAAAGTATTCAACTTAATATTATAGAATATGAAAAGATTATTTTTATGCTCATCATTTGCTGATGTTGCTAATCTATTTGTCGATTGTGCCAAAGAAGATTTGCAAGGGAAAATTATAGCTTTTATACCAACTGCAAGCCTTACAGAACCAATACGATTCTATGTAAAAAAGGGGAAAAAGGCTTTAGAAGAAGCAGGAATGATTGTTGAAGAAGTCGAGATTACCCAACTGCCCAAAGAGGAAATATCTTCTATATTACATAAATGCGATTATATCTACATAACAGGTGGAAATACATTTTTCCTTTTGCAAGAGTTAAAAAGAAAAGGTGTTGATAAAATTATATCTAAACAAGTGAAATTGGGTAAACTGTATATTGGGGAATCTGCCGGAGCAATAATAGCCTCTCCCGATGCAGAATATATGAGAAGTGTGAATTTTGATCCAATAGAAAAGGCTCCTGAATTGAAAGACTGTACTTCTTTAGATTTGGTCGATTTTTATACGATTCCCCATTATGGAAATTTTCCATTCAAGAAAAAAGGTGAAAAGATAGTTCAACTATATAATGAGAAGTTGCAGCTTATTCCTATAAGTAATAAACAAGCTGTTATTATTGAAGATTCAAATATTCAAATTAAAGATGCAAAATGAATAGAATAGACCGTATTTCTGCTATATTGATTCAGTTACAATCGCACTCGTTAGTGAAAGCACAGCAAATTTCAGAACGTTTTAATATAAGCATTCGCACTGTATATCGAGATATAAGAACATTGGAAGAGGCAGGCATTCCTATCATAGGAAATCCCGGTATTGGTTATTCACTTGCAGAAGGATTCAAATTATCTCCTCTAATGTTTACTCAAAAAGAGGCTTTGTCCTTTTTGATTGCAGAGAAATTAGTACATGAACTAACTGATTCAAATAGCAACGAACATTATAAGTCTGGAATAGAAAAGATTAGGTCTGTCATGCGTTTTGCAGACAAAAATATGTTAGAAACAATGGAAAAGTGCATGTCTGTATTGGATACTTATAAATCATCTACCTATAAACCTGATATTCTTTTACTTATTTTACAAAGTATATACCAAAAAAGAATTATTGAAATATCTTATTTGGGAAGTAATGCGTTAAGTGTTTCAGAACGAAAGATTGAAGCTGTTGGAATTTTCTTTTCGAGAACTAACTGGTATCTAATAGGCTTTTATCTTCCCAAAGAAATCTATCTTACATTTCGGATAGATAGAATTCAAAAAATGCACATTCTTAATGAATTACAATCACGGGAGCATCCTCCTTTGGAAAAATTCATACGCGAGTTTTATGATAAAGAGAAATTACATGAAATCGTTATAAGAATAGAAAAGAATAAAACCTCCATAATGAATGATGATAAATATTATTACGGATTAACATCTGAGAAAGAGATAGGGGATATGTTTGAACTTCATTTTCTAACATTTTCAATCAGTAAGTTTGCACATTGGTATCTGTCTTTTGCAGATAGTGCAACTATAATAAGACCAGATTCTTTAAAATATGAAGTTAAAAATATTATCAATAACATTTCTATTTGATTGCTGTCAAATAGTATTTTTAATCGACTCAATGAAAAAAATATTCGACCAAAGATTTTTCCGCTTATTGTCGGAATGCTCACAACGTAAAGTGTCTGCATCTGAATTTGCAGAAGCTATCGAAGAATTGGCGACCCATGTAGCCAATTTTAGTATCAATGAGCAGGATTACAACGTTTTACTACGTTATTTTTCCTTTGGTTTGCACCGTCTTAAATCGTATCGTGTACGGTTTGAGCAAGAAAAAAATGCCCCATCTGCATCTAATTGATGAAGCGATAGGACTTTTGAACACTGAAATACGCCTTATCGAGTGGCGCATCAAATACCCGGAACAGCTACAGCAACGTATCAACAAACAGCCCCTTTCCCCTCTCTATCTCGCAGACAAGACAACCCTTATCAACATCATGGAAATGGTAAGCGGTCTGTTCCTCTCCAAAAACATCGTGTATCAGAACGGCAAGCCCGCCTACTTGGTGGACTTGGCGAAAGCCTTTGAATGGCTGTTCAACATCAAGATAGGCGACTGTTACCAAAAACATGAGGACGTGATAAAACGAAAGCCGGGCAAACTGACCGGGTTTCTTAATGGATTGGTAGAACTTATCAAAAAGGAACATGACAAGAAAGGATATAGATAATCAGTGACTTATGATTTATTTATAGGGGATTCCATTAGTTCCCCCGTAATTTCTTTGCGCCTATTTTCTGAACTTTGCTTCATCAATTGATTGACAGACAAGAATGTATAATCAGAAAAATGAAGCAATCATGTATATAGACAATGACGATTTCAGCGTATGGATGCAGAAGCTGTACGCCAAGCTGGAAGAACTCTGCAAGGATGTACGGGTACTACGCAATGCGGACAAGGTACTACCCGAAGATGACAACCTATTGGATAATCAAGACTTGTGTTTATTATTCAAAGTAAGTATCAAAACTCTGCAACGCTACCGGGCTATCGGTGCGCTGCCTTACTTCACTATCAGCGGAAAAGTGTATTACAAGGCTTCCGATGTCCGGGAGTTTATTAAAGAACGGTTCAGCGTCACCACGCTACGCCAGTTCGAGAAAGAACACTGTACGAAGAAAAAGAAGTGAATCTGAAAAGCCGGAACGGTGAATGTACTTCATCTGTTCCGACTTTCCCCGTTTATGGCTTACCCAACTTATCGGCTTCTTTCTTTAGCTGTTCGGCTTGCTCATTCAACAGCCTTGCACGTTCCAGTGCTTCCGCCTGCTTTTGGATGCGATATTCAAAATCCATCACTGAATCGGTCAAACTTCGGATAAAACCGTTATCCCGTTGCCACTTGAACTTGTTTTCCAGCATATCAAAAGTTTCCCCGTCTGCCTGTCCTTGCATCAGCAAATAGCGGTATTTCATATCGTTGTCCTGCAACTGCTGCATACGTTCAGCCAAACGGACATTCAAGAATATGGAAACGGAACAGACGACCAGCACTGCCGAAAAAACAAACAATCCCGGACGAATCCAAGAAGCGACCTTGTTGTAAATCCGTTGATAGAACGGTAAGGGCGTAGCTTCCTCTTTATCCGTCTTGCAAGAGCCCAAAGTATCAATCATTACCTTGAAACAACGGTAGGTTTCCAATGTTATTTTCTTGGTGTCCTCTATGTTCTTCTGCTGACCTTGCATCCTGCTCCTTATGTCGTCAAGTTGGCTTTGAATAACCCGCAACTTTTCTTCGGGAACAGCCGAATTACTGTGCAGTTCCGACAACGCTTGTTCGATTGCTCCCAGCCGTTCGAGAGTTTCCTCCCGACTGGCTGGCGTTGCCTGTGCTTCCTGCTTCTCTTTCAGTTCCGTAACCATAGAGAGAAGCCCCTCTAAAATCAAATTATCTTCCATGTCTTTACTGTTTAAGTTGTTTTTTCTTTTTCTTCTTCTTTCTCAAATTAAAATTAGGTTCTTCATCCACTGGGGGAGAAGAAGCAGAAAACAGACCGAGTGAACCTGTTATCAACGGACTGTCAGCCTTGTCCGGTGCAGGTGCTTGTTCCCGAACGGGTGCGAAAGTTGTTTGCCGTTGGCTTTCGGCAACATTCATTCCTGCATCCCCGAAACATTTATCCAGTTTGGAAAAACTGAAACTGCGGTCTATCTCCGACCCCTTGAACGTGTATTCGCCTTTGGAAAAGGATATGCCCTGTATCTCGTCAGTCTGTCCCTTTCGTTTGAACTGGATAGTGATACCCTTTTCCGCTAACCTGTGCTGCAACTGCTGCCAGTTACGGGATTTGCCGATTTCATTTTTCACAGCCGTGTAAATCTCGTATTTTGATTTGTCCGGCTCTTTCAATCGGTGCTGCTTCACCTGCTCTTTTCCCTCGGCGAAATAAAGCCCGTGTTTGGCTTTCAGCTTCTTGCATACCTGTTCGTTACGATACATGTCGTTCCTGTCCGAAATGGTCTTGCCGTTATTGTCTATGCGGTTGAACACGATATGCACATGTGGGTGTTCCCGGTCTTGATGGCGCACGATGATATACTGCGTATCGGTGATTTTCATTTCACGCATATACTCCTGCGCAAGCTGTACCATCTTCCCATCTGTCAATTTGGGCGCATCCACTGCCGAATAACTCAACGCAATATGTCCGACAGGCTTTTTCAAGTCGGGATTCATCCCGGTCTGCATACAGAAGCTGTGGATTATATCTCCCCGGCTTTCAGTCAGAACCCCGTCCGCATGAAGCAAAACCGCCTGCTCCTTGCCAAGCACATAGTTCACACAGCCCTTAAACCCGCTTCCCTTTTTTATTTTTCCAATCATCTGACAAATGGTTTATGATTTCAATAATCCGGTTTTTGAGCTTCACCAGTTCCACCGCCACCAGTGCGAAACCTCCGGCATTCGCCCGGTGCGCCAACTGGTTGATGTTGTTGGCTTCCCCTGCCAGTTTGCGGATGGTGTCCGCATCCTGCCTGTTCAGCCGGGGTATGACCTCTACCGAAACAACCGCCTGCCTTACATACTCACTGACACGTAACCCAGCTTCCCCGGCTCGCTTTCTGATGGCGTAATACTGCAACTCGGTCAGTTTCGTACTGACAACCCGTTGCTGCTTCTCTATCCGTTTCTTTGCCGGACGTCCCCCCGGCTTATCCTTTATATTCGTCATAGGTTTTTACATTTAAATGGTATCTTAAAAATTGCGACCAACGGGAGAAATTTTCTTTGCGGTGAGCAAAGCAAGGTAGTTTCGGTTTACCGAAACATAACCTTGCTCTCCAAATAAACCGCCAGCCGTTGGTAGTCCTGCCGGATTAAATGCCCCTGCCTCTCTTTTGTCTTGGGGCGGCACGTTGTCCGGTTTCCTGCTTCGTTTCCTGCACTTGGCTGGCTGCGTTTTTCTGTTCCTGCCTCCTGCCGCACAGATAATCGTTCAAGTCCGAATATCCCCTATAATTGTGCGAGAAGTCACGCACACGGTAGGGGTATTCCAATTCGATAGCCCGTGTCGCTTCATATCCAGCCTTGTCATTGTCAAGCATACAGTGGATGCGTTCATACGGGTACAGCACGTCAATGGCTTTCGACACATTGGCGGTAGAGTTAAGAATGGCATAATCCTGCCTGTCAAGGTCGGGTATGGTCGGACAGTTCCTCATGCGGAGCGTAAGGAAAGAGAGGTAGTCCATGAAACCCTCGAACACCAAACACTTCTCCCTCGGCTCTCCCTGCTGCCGTATATGGGTGATGTCTTTCGGGGCGATGCAGCCTTTGAAAAAGGAATTGCGAACCTCGTAACCTCCTGCCATGTTCGGGAAACCGATAGCAAAGAACGGTCTGCCATTATTGGTAAAATGGAGTTCCTTACATTCTCTTTTTGCTAGTTCGACATTGATACCCCGTCCCTGCAAGTAACGGAGCAATGCCGGATGGGTAAGGTCACGGACTTCCAAATGCTGGAAGCTCGGTTCTGTCCTACGCTGGGGAAAAGAAAAACTGACCGGACGGACGTGCGGTGTCTGTTCCGCTATCCGGTTTAAAAGGTATGGCAGGCTGTCGGAACAATAGAGTTCCTTTGCCAGTGCGATGATGTTACCGCCCTTGCCTGCGCCAAAGTCATACCAAAGGTTGCGGTCAGTGTTCACCTTGAAAGACGGTTCGTGTTCCTCCCTTAACGGTGATTTGTACCATAAACCGTTACCCTGCTGCTTGACAGGAGAGTAACCTAAACTGTGCAGATAGTCTGCGATGGGTATTTGTTTCACATCTTCGATGTTCATAACATTTTCTTTTTTGGGGATAAAAAAAATAGTTGAAAAGTGCGCCAGTCCTGTTTAGTCCGTTATATATACACCCGTACCATACTAAACCTGCCTGTTCCGATACAGGAAAATAGTAAGTCCGTTCCTCTTGTATATACACCCGGACTAAACCAAACTGACTTTTAATAATGGAAATCGGGATTATAGCGGTAGCCCTTGCCCTCTTTCACAATCATACGCTTGTTCACAAGAAACTTGTTAAGTGACACAAGGACATTGCGTCCACGCTCGTAGCCGATACTCGCATAACCCTGTTTCAATGCCGCTATGACATTGGAATAGCCTTGTACCACCTGCTTGCCGAAACCGTTCTCCAACGCTTCCCGGTGTTGCCGTTCAGTCAGTTCCGTAAGCGGAAAATTCCTGTCCTGCTTAGGTTGTTGGAATACATAATCATCCACGATTTCGGGTAAAGCGTTGTCATTGATACGGAATGCGAACGGGTCAAATTCCCGGTCACGTATGTGCATCGCCTTTACCTCGCTTATGTTGCCGTCCTGCTGGCTTTTCGTGATTTGCAGGACGGTTTCAGCCTTGTTGTTCAGTTCCGTACCGATATGCCCCCTTGTGTTGTCATCCCCCTTATTCAAATGCAGTACAGTGTGGATATGCAGGTTATATCCGCTTGACCAGCGCATCAAGAGGTTGATTAGGTCGGTTGATTCGCTGGGGCTGTTGATGTCATACATCAAGTCACGGATTCCGTCAATGATGAGCAACCCCACATCGGGCATATTTTCAAGCATATAGCCGATAATCTGTTTCCGCTTGTCGGGGGTCTGCTCCCTTAGCACGATGAAAACAAAATCGTCCCTGTCCTTGTCGGTAGGCAATCCGGCAAGGCGCAAAATACGCTCCATGACCTTATGGCAATGGTATTTGCTCTGCTCGGTATCTACATAGAGGATTTTCCGCTTGTTCGGTGGCAGATATGCCGAATACTTCAGTACCTCGTCATTCTTCAACGCTGCCGCAACGATGGCGGAAATGTTGAATGTCTTTTTGCTCTTGGCTTTTCCTGTGGATGCGCTGAAATTACCCAGCGTGCCAATGGTAGAGCCGTTCACCCAGAGTATTTCGGGCGGCACTTCGTAAGTGTCCGTCACCTTTAGATGGATGGTTTTCCAAAGGGCTGCAAAATCCTCTTTCTGCATGGTGACATCCTGCCCGGCTTCTGTCGCTTTTCTATTTTCCATAGCCGCTATTTCTTTAAGGGACGGTTAAGGATATATTTCTGCGCTTCCTGCTCTATCTGCGCCTGCGTCTTCACCGGGTTCTGACGCAACCACGCTTCTAATTCCGCTTTCTCAAAATAAAGCATTTTGCCCTGCGGCTTGTAATGGGGTATCAAGTTACCCGAAGTCAGCTTGTACAAGTAACTTTTTGAAAGGTTCAAGAACTTGCTCGCTTCATCAAAACTAAGCACATTCTTTGAAAGGAACACTAAATTTTCGAGTTCTGCAACTCGCTTCTCAATACTTGTTTCCATATAACAAAAGTATTTGCGTTAGACAATATGGAGTGCATGCCCTCCAGTTTCTTGTAATCGATTACGGGGGCAAAAGTATTGAGGAATAGCTTGATAGTGGATTAAGCTATGTTTGAGGTATTAACCTATTCTTAAAGTTTTTTCAGTTGTTTGATATAATTGCTGATGGTTACATAATCTTTTTCATGTTCCACCCCTTTTACATAATTGGCGGCTGTGGCTAAATCACCTTGATTCAGATATTTATCTTTCTTTATATTCTTCGTAACAAACAACTTATTCTTTGCTATAACAGATTGCCAGTTAGGTGTTATCAAACCACGATTGCTTAATTCCGAAAAAAGAAAAGCTACCTGCCTGTTGTTATTAGACCTAAATATAACTTTTGGCTTACAGGAAAGTATTGCTTTCAAATCTTCAAAAGTCATAGGAGCATTGAAAATTTCCACTTCATTGATACAATCCACCAACAATGCTATTTGTCTGTCGTTTAAAATAGACTTAAACGGATTTTCTGTTTCAGCAATATGGGAGATAATTTTAGGCTCTTGGCATTTATCTTGAATTGGTTGCGGCTCTTTCTGTTGTGGCTGCATTTCCGCTTGCACCTTACTTTCTTTCTTTTTTCGCAAGTACGCAGAATATTTTTCCAATACAACAGTTTTAACTATTACAGAAAAATAAGGCAGTTCTTCATCATAAACCGTATTATCTTGCTCATACCGGGAATAATCAAATGAAAGAGGATTAAACGACATGTATTTTCTTTTCTCATCGGATTTCAAGGATTCATAAAAACCGCTTTCCCAAAAGAAATCAGATACAGAATAAAAATATTGAATATCATTCAACACAGAATAACGAATATATAACTGCACCAACTCATCAGTGGTACGAACATATTCTTGCTGTTCCAGTTTATCAGCCTGTTCTGCGTCGAAATATAAGGACTTAGAGGCAATATTATCTATCATAACTTGGCTGGCATGATTGATACAGCGATTGAATATACCTTGTATATGGTCGAATTTTATTTTCAGTTCTTCTTCTGTCATAATAATCTATGTTTCAGTTAGTAGAAACAAAGATATATTTTTCCGGCAAAACAAAGACAAAAAAAGAAAGAAAGTACGGTAACTGTGATATAACCATACTTTCTTTTTAAATCAGTCCGTCAAATTCGGTATCAAACTTATAGCTTCTTCTTTTTTCTTATCGACAATCTTCGCATAAATTTGAGTTGTGGCAATATTTTTATGTCCTAACAATTTGCTAACTGTGTACAAGTCAGCCCCCAATGTAAGCATCATGGTAGCATGGGTATGCCGGGCAACATGAAACGAGATATGCTTAATAATCCCTGCGTCTTTCGCCCATTTTTGAAGTATTTTATTTATAGTTCCCTCATGCGTCAAAGGAAAAATCAAATCATCGCCTTTTGCTTCATTTTGTTGCGGCAACCACTTTAACGCTTCATCGGATATAGGCAGATAAAGCGGTTCTTTTGTTTTCTGCATCTTTATTTCAATTCTTATTCTTTCACCGCTTTTCTGCAAATCGTTCCACTTCAATTTTCTTATATCGCTTACACGCAGCCCACACAAACAACTGAAAAGAAAGGCTTGTTTCATTATCTCATACTTGCACTCTGTCCCGATAAGCCGCTTCAATTCCTCTATTGTCAAATACTCCCTGCGGCTGACTTCCGCTTTTACCTTACTGGCAAAATCAAACTCTTTCGTTGGATTGACCGTAATAATCCCCTCTTTATAGGCTCTATTTATAGCGGTACGCAGCACCCCATAGTAAGCAATAACGGAATTATTACTTAATACACCCCCAGCCTTTAACAAACCAAACTTGCTTGCTTTCTTCGCTTGTTTCAAGAAATCCACAAAGCTATTCAAGAAGTCCTTATCTATATCACGAAAAGCGATATAATCCCCTCTGAACAATTTTAGTTCACGAATGGTATTACCAACGGTCTTTTCATAGTTCAAGCTGCCACGTTCTTTAGATTGGCTTCTCATGTTCATTAAATAATCAATCACATTCGCTTTTGACTTGTTGGTGTTCTGAAAGCCGTGTGCATCATTTTGCAACTCTACTATCCGCTTGCTTTGAATAGCTTTTGCAAGAGCCAACGTAGCTTCGTTCTTTGCCTTATCCTTTCTTGTCTTTTCGGGTATAAGGTATAATTTCAAAAATTCATATTGCCGTTTACCGCCAACATAATTTTCTTTTCTAATAACATCACCTGTATAGTAGTCCAAATAAATAGACTGGTTGCCATTGGCAAGCTGCTTGAATCTAATCCTTACAGGTTCTTTCAATTTAACTTCTTGTTTTTTCTTCGCCATAATTATGTTCTTATTTTGTTACCGATACAAATATAGCGATTTGTTTTGTTACTTCAATGAATACAGGTAACAAAATAGTAACAAAATAAAGGCATTTATTAGACTAAACAAGAAAATAAGGAAAATAAAGGAAATTACATTCAACAAATATAAAATACTAAATATCAATATCTTATATTTAATATTTTATCTCATTTTTTCTCTTTTTCCACAACTGACAGCTGTTGATGATGTTCTGCCACAGCACATACGATCCCGGACCGACGGAAGATAACGGATTAAGATAAGTATATGCCATCCAGATGGCAAGCACCGTATTCTTTTGCCCCAGCGCCTGCCCTCCACTGATGCGCTCACCATAATGACCGCCGATTCTCTTTCCCAAATAGAATTGTATACAGCAGGTTATCAGTCCCGCCAGGGCTATCAGCAGTTCAACAAATACCGGTGCATCACTATTGACCAATGAACGTACCGTCTGCCCTGAGACAATGGCAAGAGCTACCGCCCACAAATAGAAGGCTGCATCATGGAAACCCAACAGAAAATGATGCACCTTCGGCACAAACGCACGCAGAAACCATGCCAGCAAGAAAGGACAAAGCAGCAATGGAAAGACTTTACTCAGAATTTTCAGGAATGCAACAAAAAAAGTAATGTCAGCATGAGGCTCCACCAACGGGAAAACCAAAGGAACAGCCACAGCCGCCAGAAGATTGGACAACAACGTATAGGTCGTCAGGCTGGATGCGCTTCCACCCAGTTTACCGGTAATGACAGCCGCAGCGGTTGCAGTGGGACAAATGAGACAGACCATCGCACCTTCAAACACTTCCCGGTAGACCTCCTCCATAGGACAACACACCAACAATACCGCAACAATCAAGCAAGAAACCGTCTGGAACAGCAGTAACCATCCATGCCACGATTTGGGTTTCAGTTCATGCACCTCCACCTTACAGAAAGTGAGCAGAAGTTGGGAAAAAATCAAAAGTGGAGTCAGGAAAGCCACTAACACATTCACATAAGGTTTGGCAGGCGCCACAAAAGGAATGTCTGCAAAAAAGAAATATCCCAAAGTACCGGCAAGCATTGCCAAAGGCAACGTCCAGTTCTTTATAAAACGAACCAGCATACTTGATTTGCTATTTTAATTATCTGCCGCAAAGTTACGCATATTATCAATACATTGAGCCACTAATTACTCAAACACAGACATTAATTACACTAAAAATGAGAAGAAGAACAATAAAACTGAACATAATCCATTAGTTTTCTATAAATTTCCACTACATTTGCCAAGCGAAAAGGAAGCATTGTCTTTGCTACAATTATATGAAACTATACAGACGATACATATTATATATAAGTATATGCTTAGGGCTGCTTATCTCCCCCTTTTGCAGTGGCAGCGCTGAAGCGAAAGACTTTGTTGTCGTTATAGACCCCGGACACGGTGGACACGACCCGGGTGCAGTGGGAAAAATTTCCAAAGAGAAGAATATCAACCTGAATGTAGCACTCAAACTTGGCAAACAAATCAAGAAGAACTGCCCTGATGTAAAAGTTATCTATACGCGGGACCGGGACATATTCATCCCCTTGGACCGGCGCGCTGAAATTGCCAATAACGCCAAAGCTGATTTGTTCATCTCCATACATACCAATGCCCTGGCCAAAAACCGGACGGCCAAAGGAGCCTCCACCTGGACACTGGGTCTGGCAAAATCGGATGCCAATCTGGAAGTAGCCAAGCGCGAAAATGCCGTTATCCTCTACGAAAGCGACTACAAGACGCGGTATGCCGGCTTCAATCCCAACTCGGCAGAGTCCTACATCATCTTCGAATTCATGCAAGACAAATACATGTCACAGAGTGTGCACCTCGCCTCCCTCGTACAAAAGCATTTCCGCCAAACCTGCAAACGTACAGATCGGGGCGTGCACCAGGCAGGTTTTCTGGTATTGAAGGCCAGTGCCATGCCAAGCATACTGGTGGAACTCGGATTCATCTCCACACCGGAAGAGGAACGGTACCTGAACACTGAAGCAGGAACCACCTCACTTGCCAACGGTATCTTCCGCGCTTTCCTCACCTATAAGCGCGAGCAGGAAATCCGGTTGAACGGAAGCAGCAATACCATTCTTCCGGAGGATGTACCCGAGCCCGTTCAAGAAGAAGGCAACGCAGCTACAGCGACACCGGAAAAGAAAAATGCACCTCAAGCGGAGAGTAACCAAGCTGCCCAACGCCCGCAAAGGTCAGAAAATGCAGCCGTTTCCCAAACAGAACAGAGCGGCATCGTGTTTAAGATACAGATACTCACTTCTTCACGTCCTCTGGCCAAGAATGACAAAAGACTGAAAGGAGTGAAAGACGTGGATTATTATAAAGAAGGCGGAATCTACAAATATACGTACGGCGCATCACCCGATTACAACAAGGTGCTGCGCAGCAAACGTAGCATTACGGACAAATTCAAGGACGCATTCATCATTGCGTTCAAGAATGGAGAAAAGATAAACGTCAACACAGCCATCAGCGAATTTAAAAAGAACAGAAATAAATAACAAAAGATACATCATGAAGTATATTACAAAAGAAGTTAGAATAGGAATAGCAGGCATAGCTGCACTTTGCATATTGGTATACGGCATCAACTACCTGAAAGGGATAAATATGTTCAAGCCCTCCAGCTATTTCTACGTGAAATTCCAGAATGTCAATGGACTGACAAAATCCAGCCCGGTCTTTGCCGACGGCTTCCGCGTGGGTATTGTCCGCGACTTGTACTACGACTATACCCAACCGGGCAAAGTCGTTGCCGAAATAGATGTTGACCCAGAGCTACGCATTCCCAAAGGAAGTACGGCAGAACTGGCAGCCGAAATGCTTGGCGGCGTAAAGATGAACCTGCTGCTTGCCAATAACCCACGGGAGAAATACCAGATTGGAGACACAATCCCCGGCGTGCTGAACAACGGAATGATGGAAAAAGTTGCCACCATGATGCCGCAAGTAGAGAAGATGCTGCCCAAGCTGGATTCCATCCTCGCATCCTTAAATGTCATACTGGCCGACCCCGCCATCCCTGCAACCTTGCATAACGTACAAGATTTAACAGCAAGTATGGCCGTCACAAGCCGCCAGTTGCAAACTCTAATGAAGGATGATATTCCACAACTGACCGGCAAGCTCAATACCATTGGAGACAACTTTGCACTCATTTCCAACAACTTAAAGGAGATAGATTATGCTGCCGCCATGCAAAAGGTAGACGCAACTTTGAACAATGTAAAAATGATTACAGACAAATTGAACCAGAAAGACAATACCGTCGGACTTTTGCTAAACGACCCTTCTCTATATAATAATCTGAACGCCACCACTGCCAACGCAGCAAGTTTATTGGAAGACTTGAAATCGCATCCGAAACGATACGTCCATTTCTCCCTATTCGGCAAGAAAGATAAGTAAAAGATGGACGTTATATAGATTTTGTCTAAATAACAAGTCTATAAAGGAATTAAAAGGAAAGCCCTCATTTGCTCTATACAAGGAGCGAAAAAGGGCTTTTTCCTGCTCTGGGCACAGAAAGAAAACAAGAGACGCAAAGCTACATAAACCACTATATGACAAAGTATTAGATAAATGCAACACACCTTATATAAGGAGTATACTCATAGTAACCGATAAGTAGCTGAAAGTAAAGAGCTTATTACTTTCCCTAAAAACGCAAGAAAAAAAGGATTTGTTTTTCTCGAATAAGATTGCCAATTTTGCAATCGTAGAAGTTATGCTTAATTAATAAATGTATTTATAGCCGTTATGAGTGAAATAGATCATGTCGGGCTGTGGAACCGCTGTCTTGAAATCATCAGAGACAATGTTCCGGAGCAGACATACAAAACATGGTTTCTTCCCATCATACCTTTAAAATATGAAGACAAAACGCTGGTCGTACAAGTGCCCAGCCAGTTCTTCTATGAGTTTTTGGAGGACAAATTTGTTGATTTGTTGCGCAAGACTCTCTATAAGGTCATTGGTGAGGGAACTAAATTGATGTATAACGTAATGGTGGACAAGAGCTCGCGGAAAACCGTCGACCTGGAGTCTACACAGCGTACCATCATACCGCAAAAACAAGTGATGGACAAAAGGATTCCGCAGATTCCCGTCCCCGAACTTGACCCGCACCTTAATCCAGAATACAACTTTGAAACCTTCATCGAAGGTTACAGCAACAAGCTGTCGCGCAGCGTTGCAGAAGCTGTCGCTCTCAATCCGGCTAAAACAATCTTCAATCCGCTGTTCCTATACGGAGCATCAGGTGTAGGCAAAACCCATCTTGCCAATGCTATCGGAACCAAAATCAAGGAACTATACCCGGAGAAAAGGGTATTGTATGTATCTGCACACCTATTCCAAGTGCAATACACCGATTCCGTACGTAACAATACGACTAACGACTTCATCAACTTCTACCAGACCATTGATATTCTAATCATTGATGATATTCAGGAATTTGCCGGCGTGACCAAAACGCAGAATACATTCTTCCATATCTTCAACCATCTGCATCAGAACGGCAAGCAGCTCATCCTCACTTCCGACCGTGCACCGGTATTGCTGCAGGGCATGGAAGAGCGTCTGATTACACGTTTTAAATGGGGAATGGTGGCTGAGCTGGAGAAACCTACCGTAGAACTCCGCAAGAACATTCTGCGCAACAAGATACACCGTGACGGCCTGCAGTTCCCCCAGGAAGTGATTGACTATATTGCAGAGAACGTGGGCGACAGTGTACGTGACCTGGAGGGCATCGTCATTTCCATTATGGCGCATTCCACCATATACAATAAAGAAATAGACCTGGAACTGACGCAACGTATCGTCCGCAAGGTAGTGAACAGCGAAAGCAAGGCAGTGACTGTCGATGAAATCATCAACACCGTATGCAAGCACTTCGGATTGGAAACTGCCACCATCCACACAAAATCCAGAAAGCGGGAAGTGGTGCAAGCACGACAAATAGCCATGTATTTAGCCAAAAACCATACAGACTTCTCTACTGCAAAAATCGGTGCGCTAATTGGACATAAAGACCATGCCACCGTATTGCATGCATGTAAAACCATCAAAGAACTGAAAGAGGTGGACAAATCATTCCGTGCGGAAATCGACGAGATTCAAGCCGCACTGAAAAAAGGATAAGAATAAAGGATAAGGGATTAAATGCAGCTAAGTATGCATTAGCTTAACCCCTTATCCCTTATCCCTTATCCCTTATCCCTTATCCCTAATCCTTAATTTTCAAAATCCCTGCTTTTTCATTATCTTCCAAAGATTCTCCGACATTGCCTCACTGTCTTTCTTCGTATAACGCACATCTGTAAAGACCTGCGCCAGCGTTTCCTTATTGTTCTCCAAGATGAACTGCTTGTTCTCAGGAAGCGATTCTTTATAGGCATACAACCGGTCAATGTCCTGAGGAGTATAATCATGATAAACCTCTTCGTGTACAATGGCCTCCAGCGGCAAACGGTCCACTTGTTCCGGCTGTTCGGCAGGCCATCCCACTGTGACTGTCGTGATGGGAAACACCAATTCCGGTAACTCCAACGCTTCGACAATCATCTGAGGGTTGTAAGTGGTAGTTCCCAGATAGCAAATGCCCAACCCCTTCTCCTCGGCAGCCACACAAAAAGTCTGTGCCACCAGCAAGGTATCGACAGCCCCCGTCACAAACCACTCAAAGTTGTTGTATCCCGGCTCAGCCTTACGTTGCTCACACCACTTGCTGAAGCGGCGCAAATCTATGCAGAAAGTAAGCACTACCGGCGCCGTCCGAACCATCGGCTGATTGAAATGTGCAGGCGCCAGTTTGGCTTTACGCTCTGCATCACGCGTCACAATCACACTATAAACCTGCATGTTCCCGACTGTAGAAGCCCGGAAAGAGGTTTCAAGCAAATCATTTAACAAATCAGCAGAAATATCCTTCTGCTGGTATTTTCGGATTGTTCTCCTTTGTTTCAAGCTTTCCATTCTTTCTTTTTTTGCAAAGATAATGTAATCCACGAACAATTCATTCAAGAGTTCACACTTTTTTTATCATCATATATCCGGAATAAAATACATCTTTTCAACAAGAAATGAACAATTATTATCTCTACGAGCAGATAAAAGTAACCTTATGTTCGACTAAACCGAGAACCTTTCAGCCCAACAAGTTGTTAATAAATTCCATTTTGGAAAACTTATTCGTTTACTCAAATCATTAAAACATTATAAACCAATAAATTAATAGCAATCAATAGAAAACTATACATCGGTTGATAAAAACATTCATTTTAATTTTGCCAAGTTGAAAAACATTCATAGCTTTGCAAATGCATTTGTTAACGATAAGTACAACTTCTACAACTTTACTTATTTGTAACTAATCCTAAGAGATACAACATTGTGGAAAAGAAAAATTATTCTTATGACGAAGCCTACGGAGAATCTTTAAAATACTTCCAAGGCGACGAGTTGGCTGCCAGAGTTTGGGTAAACAAATATGCAGTCAAAGATTCTTTCGGAAATATTTACGAAAAGTCTCCGGAAGACATGCATTGGCGAATAGCCAATGAGGTAGCCCGCATTGAGGCCAAGTACCCCAATCCATTAAGTTCAGAGGAACTTTTCGGCTTACTCGACCACTTCAAGTACATTGTTCCGCAAGGAAGCCCGATGACCGGAATCGGAAACAACTATCAGGTAGCCTCTCTGTCCAACTGCTTTGTTATCGGTGTGGACGGCGAAGCGGATTCTTATGGTGCCATCTTCAAGATAGACGAAGAACAAGTACAGCTGATGAAACGCCGTGGCGGCGTGGGACACGACTTATCCCATATCCGTCCGAAAGGTTCACCGGTAAAGAACTCGGCACTGACCTCCACCGGCTTGGTTCCCTTCATGGAACGCTATTCAAACTCTACACGCGAAGTAGCTCAAGATGGACGCCGCGGCGCACTGATGCTCAGCGTATCCATCAAACACCCCGACTCGGAAGCCTTCATCGATGCCAAGATGACTGAGGGCAAAGTGACCGGAGCCAACGTTTCCGTAAAACTGACCGACGACTTCATGCAGGCCGCCATCGAAGGCAAACCATATACACAGCAATATCCGATTGACGCCACAGAGCCGGCATTTCAAAAAGACATTGACGCATCCGCATTATGGAAAAAGATTGTGCACAATGCATGGAAATCGGCAGAACCCGGTGTGTTGTTCTGGGATACCATATTAAAGGAATCCGTGCCCGACTGCTATGCAGACCTGGGCTACCGTACCGTATCCACCAATCCATGCGGCGAAATTCCACTGTGCCCGTACGACTCCTGCCGTCTGCTCGCCATCAACCTTTACTCATACGTGGTCAATCCGTTCAAGCCGGACGCCTACTTTGACTTTGAGCTATTCAAGAAGCATGTAGCTTTGGCCCAACGCATCATGGACGATATCATCGACCTTGAACTGGAGAAGATAGAGCGCATCATGAGCAAGATAGATGCCGACCCCGAAAGTGAAGACGTGAAACATACAGAACGCGTTTTGTGGCAGAAGATTTACAAGAAAAGCGCCCAAGGCCGCCGTACCGGTGTAGGCATCACGGCAGAAGGCGACATGCTTGCCGCCCTGGGATTGCGTTATGGCACTGAAGAGGCAACCGAATTCTCGGAGCAAGTACACAAGACGGTGGCACTCAACGCCTATCGCTCCTCCATAGAAATGGCCAAAGAACGCGGCGCATTCGAGGTGTACGATACAGAACGCGAAAAGAACAACCCGTTCATCAACCGCCTGCGTGAAGCTGACCCGGAAATGTACGAGGAGATGAAGAAGTACGGACGCCGCAACATTGCCTGTCTGACCATCGCCCCGACCGGCACCACCAGCCTGATGACTCAAACCACCTCCGGTATCGAGCCCGTATTCCTGCCCGTGTACAAGCGCCGCCGCAAAGTGAATCCCAACGATACGAACGTCCATGTGGACTTCATCGACGAAACCGGAGATGCCTTTGAAGAATATATCGTGTTCCACCCCAAATTCGTGACTTGGATGGAAGCACAAGGATACAACCCCGCCAAACGCTACACGCAGGAAGAAGTGGATGCCCTGGTAGAGAAATCACCTTATTATAAAGCAACCTCCAACGACGTGGACTGGCTGATGAAAGTCAAGATGCAGGGACGTATCCAAAAATGGGTGGATCACTCTATCAGCGTAACCATCAACCTGCCGAACGACGTAGACGAAGACCTCGTGAACCGTCTGTATGTAGAAGCATGGAAATCCGGCTGCAAGGGCTGTACGGTTTACCGCGACGGTTCGCGTTCCGGCGTGCTCATCTCTACCAAGAGCGACAAGAAGTCCGAGCTTCCCCCGTGCAAACCGCCTACAGTCGTTGAAACACGTCCCAGAATATTGGATGCAGACGTTGTCCGCTTCCAGAACAACAAGGAGAAATGGGTGGCATTCGTCGGCTTGCTGGACAATCATCCCTACGAAATATTCACCGGTGTGCTGGATGATGATGAAGGCATCATCCTGCCGAAGAATGTGGTGTCGGGCCACATCATCAAGAATGTGGATGAGCACGGAAACAAGCGTTACGACTTCCAGTTCGAGAACAAGCGCGGATACAAAGTCACCATCGAGGGTCTGTCTGAGAAGTTCAACAAAGAGTATTGGAACTATGCCAAGCTGATTTCCGGTGTATTGCGCTACCGCATGCCTATCGAGCAGGTCATCAAGCTGGTAGGTTCACTGCAACTGGACAGCGAAAACATCAACACCTGGAAGAACGGTGTGGAACGCGCCCTGAAGAAATACATCCAGGACGGCACGGAAGCCAAAGGCAAGAAATGCCCCAACTGCGGTAACGAAACACTGGTTTACCAAGAAGGTTGCCTCATCTGCAAGACGTGCGGAGCTTCCCGCTGTGGATAATCCCACGGCAAGCACAAACGTTTGCATAGGAATTTAAATGACTTAGATAACGGTAGCTGCATGATTATGAGGAATAATTTCTATACTTGCATAATCATTGCAGCTATTGCTACTTCTAAATCTAATATAATATGACACTAATATTCAATATCGAGTATCGTACCAGCTGGGGTGAAGAAGTCAGAGTCCTGGGTTCCATCCCGGAACTTGGCAACAACCAGCCCGACAAAGCCACCCCCCTGCACACTGTAGACGGCATTCACTGGACCGCGGAAGTGGATATCCAGATTCCCGGTAATGGAAGCGTCGAATACAGTTACCACATCTATCGAGATGGCAGAACCATACGGACAGAGTGGAACAGCCTGCCACGCATCCTGCACGTTGCAGACAATCCGAAGAAAGTTTACCGCATAGAAGATTGTTGGAAGAATCTGCCCGAGCAGCAGTATTTTTATACATCCGCTTTCACAGAATCCCTGCTGGCGCATCGCGAACGCAGTGCCGCCCCGAAAAGCTACAAAAAGGGGTTGCTGATAAAGGCGTACGCCCCCTGCATAGACAGTGACCATTGCCTGGCACTCTGCGGAAACCAGAAGGCGCTGGGTGACTGGAACCCGGACAAAGCTGCCCTTATGAGCGACATCGACTTCCCCGAATGGCAGGTAGAAGTGGATGCCGGCAAAATCAGCTTCCCGCTGGAGTATAAATTCGTCCTTTACAACAAGAAAGAGCGCCGTGCCGTGGCCTGGGAGAACAATCCCAACCGCTATATGGCCGACCCGCAGATAGCCGCCAACGAAACGCTGGCTGTCGGCGACCGTTATGTATACTTCAATCTTCCTGCATGGAAAGGTTCCGGAGTAGCCGTACCCGTATTCTCCCTGCGCTCCGAGAAAAGCTTCGGTGTAGGCGATTTCGGCGACTTGAAGCGCATGATTGACTGGGCAGTTGCCACCAATCAGAAGGCGGTGCAGATTCTGCCCATCAACGACACTACCATGACGCATACCTGGACAGACTCCTACCCTTACAGTAGCATCTCCATCTATGCCTTCCATCCCATGTACGCCGACCTGAAGCAGTTGGGCAGCTTGAAGGACAAGAAGGTGATGGCCGAATTCAACAAACGCCAGAAGGAACTGAATGCCCTGCCCGCCGTGGACTACGAAGCTGTGAACAAGACAAAGTGGGAATACTTCCACCTCATCTTCAAGCAGGAAGGGGAAAAGGTGCTGGCATCGGATGCTTTCCGTAATTTCTACGAAGCCAACAAGGAATGGTTGCAGCCATATGCCGTCTTCAGCTACCTGCGTGATGCCTACAAGACCCCGAATTTCCGCGAGTGGCCCAAGTATGCCACCTACGATGCCAAGGAGATAGAGACATTGTGCCGGCCGGACTCCGCCGACTATCCGCACATAGCCATCTATTATTACATCCAGTTCAACCTGCACCGGCAACTGTTTGCCGCCACGGAGCATGCGCGCGCCAACGGCGTAGTGCTGAAAGGCGACATTCCCATCGGCATCAGCCGCAACAGTGTGGAAGCCTGGAAAGAGTCCCACTACTTCAACCTGAACGGACAAGCCGGTGCACCGCCCGACGACTTCTCCGTGAACGGACAGAACTGGGGCCTCCCCACCTACAACTGGGATGTCATGGAAAAAGACGGTTATGCCTGGTGGATGAAACGTTTCCACAAAATGGCAGAATACTTCGATGCCTACCGCATAGACCACATCCTCGGCTTCTTCCGCATTTGGGAGATACCGATGCACGCCGTACACGGGCTGTTGGGACAATTCGTCCCCGCCCTGCCCATGACGCGCGAGGAGATAGAAAGCTACGGGCTGGCATTCCGCGAAGACTTCTTCCTAAAGCCCTATATCCATGAGTACTTCCTCGGACAAATCTTCGGCCCGCATACAGACTATGTGAAACAGACCTTCATAGAGCCGACAGACACGTGGGAGGTTTACCGCATGCGTCCCGAGTTCGACACCCAGCGCAAGGTGGAAGCCTACTTTGCCGGAAAAACGGACGATGACAGCATCTGGATTCGTGACGGGCTTTACGCCCTTATCAGCGATGTGCTGTTCGTGCCCGACCGCAACAATCCGCACGAATACCATCCGCGCATCGGCGTGCAGCACGACTACATCTACCGCGCACTGAACGATTGGGAAAAGGCTGCCTTCAACCGGCTGTATGACCAGTACTACTATCACCGCCACAACGACTTCTGGGGACAGCAAGCCATGAAGAAACTGCCGCAACTGACACAGTCCACGCGCATGCTGGTATGCGGTGAGGACTTAGGCATGATTCCCGATTGCGTGGCATGGGTGATGAACGACCTGCGTATCCTTTCCCTGGAGATACAACGTATGCCGAAAGACCCGAAACAAGAATTCGGCCACACAGACTGGTATCCATACCGTTCGGTCTGCACCATCTCCACGCACGACATGTCTACCCTGCGCGGCTGGTGGGAAGAAGACTTCCAACAGACGCAGCGTTACTACAACACCATGCTCGGGCACTACGGTGCCGCACCGGCAACGGCCACGCCGGAGCTCTGCGAAGAAGTGGTTCGCAATCACCTCCATAGCAACTCCATCCTCTGCATCCTCTCCCTGCAAGACTGGATGTCCATAGACGGCAAATGGCGCAACCCGAACGTGCAGGAAGAACGCATCAATATTCCTGCCAACCCGCGGCACTACTGGCGCTGGCGCATGCACCTGACACTGGAACAACTGATGAAGGCAGAAAGCCTGAACGAGAAAATAAGGAGCATGATAGAAAGCACCGGAAGATAAGAAAGGATTCTTAACAAAGGGTTATTTTAGGCACGGATTACATGGACAATCACGGATAATATTGAAAGTAACCGTGATAACCCGTATAATTCCGTGCCTAAAATAATTCGATAAGTTCATTCCGACCCTCACATAATTGTATTCTATAAAAAACAATTTCGCGCTATTTTTATATTTTACAGAATACAATCCACAGCCTGAATCGTAATAACCGGATACTGATTTGCCCGTACCACAAAATATCAGTAAGTTTGCAGAAAACAATCTACAAGTAATGACCAGTTATATTTTCCTTGACACGCTTCGCTTCTTCGCCCATCACGGCGTGGGCGAACAAGAAACCGTGGTAGGCAATGAGTTTACCGTCAGCCTGCGCCTGCAAGTTGATATCCGGCGTGCGGCAGAAACGGACGACGTAGCCGACACCGTGAGCTATGCCGATGTACATACAGCTGTGAAGGCAGAGATGGACATTCCTTCCAAACTATTGGAACATGTATGCGGGCGAATTATAAACCGATTGTTCCGCGACTTCCCACAGATAGAGGAAATAACCCTCAAGCTGGCAAAGCGCAATCCACCGATGGGCGCGGATATAGAGGCTGCAGGAGTGGAAATATGCCAACGCCGCGGAGAATGACAGATTGCCGAATCACCCCATTCACTATTGATACACAGACACTTCCCACTGCAAAGACACTGCATGCTTTTTGCAGTGGCGCTGCAAACGGTTTGCAGTAACACTGCACATATATTTGCAGTAGTACTGCAATAGCTTTGCAGTGACGCTGCAACAGATATGCAGTAGCACTGCAAAATGTATACAGAAGTTCTGCAGTGAGCATGCAGCAACTTTTCTGCCGTAGAATACGACCATTGATACCAATATTCCGTACCTTTGCCCCATCATCAACAAAAAGTCAATGAGAAACGCTATACAACGACTGGCATTACTCCCCATCGTCGCTCTCTTCCTGCTACCGGCCGCTTGCCACCGGACGGACGGACGGGCAGAAGCTTTATTGAACAACGCCGACTCATTGCTGACAGCAAATCCGGACAGTGCTCTGCGACTGCTGGAGGCACTGCCTGCAACCACCGAACTTACACGTCGGGAGTCTGCCCGATACGCCCTGCTGCTGGCACAAGCCACAGACAAATGCGAAAAACCTCTGCTACCCTGCGACTCGCTACTGGACGTGGCACTGGATTATTATGACGATGACGAGCGCGAACGAGCCGTGGCACTTCTCTATAAAGGAAGACTGGAAGTGGAAATGGAACAAAGCGAACGGGCCATCGGCTTCTTGCTAGAAGGACTGGAAATCATAAAGAAATTCCCCCAAGAGATTGAAACCAGAAAATATCTATTCAGCTCATTGGGAAACGAATACTTTGATGCACGGCTGTACGAGAAAGCAGGAAAGGCGTATCAAGAACTTTACAAATGTTGCACCACGGATAAAGACAAGTCGATAGCATTGAACAGCCTTGCCTCTTTTTATGCTGTAACAGAAAAAGAAGACTCTGCACTTATACTTCAATGTAAGGCTTTGGAATACGCCCAAATATCGAAAGATTCTGCCATGATTGCAACAACAGCCCTTAATCTCAGTGTAGAATATTCCAGTAAAGAAGCGAATGATACAGCCTTATATTATGTGCGAATGTCCTTACAATGGCTTCCCGGAAACAAAAATAGAAGTGATTATCACGCCAATATTGGCAATATATTCTTGGATAAAGAAGAAAGAGATTCTGCCATATATTATATAAACAAAAAAATAGAAGATAGCACAAATATAAAAGGACGGGCAAATGCTCTATTAAACTTATCTTATATAAAAGAAGAGCAAGGGGATTATCAAGCAACCACAGAATTACTATATCAGTTTGTAGACATCATTGACTCAATATATTTCACCGAGCAATCCAATAAGATACAGCAACTTATCCATAAGTATGACTCCCAAACAAAAGTAAAGGAAGAACAGTTTAAAGGACAAAAAAAACTAAGGACAGCGATCGCATGTTTCACATTCTGCTGCTTCCTCATTGCCCTCTTCTATCAACATCGCATAAACAAAAGAAAAAGGCTGCAACTCATCAATGAGCAAAACCTGAAACAAGCCCAAGAAAAGCTCACTTCTTTGGAAACCACCATCGAAGAGAGTCACCGCATTGTAGTTCTATTGCAGAGGGAGCATTCTACATTAATACAAGAAAAAGAAAAAAACAATCAAGAAATACAAGAGCAGGAAAACCAAATAAAGAAACTGAAAGAAGAAAAACTGGCTTTGCGCAACTGGCTGTTCAAACAAAGCGACATATACAAGAAGATAATAAAACTCTCCAAACAAAACGTGTCAAGTAAAAAAGAACGAAGTGTACTGACAGATGCAGAACTGAAAAAACTAAAGGAAACCGTATTGGATATTTATATTGGGCAGTATCCATAATTTTGTGTAAATAGAAACGGGATTCAGTTAT
>NZ_QTNE01000016.1:0-121350 GCF_003603495.1 Bacteroides sp. AM41-16
ACTGAATCCCGTATTTTGCATTTACACAAAATATTTTATAGTGCCTTCTATAGTTTATATCACTTCTTCTTCGGTGTCCGTCTTGCCCACCCTTCTTCACTGAAGTCGGGCTCTGCATCCTTAAAGTCATTGTTGCCCTGGAAGAACTGTTTCCAGTCATCCTTTTTGCCACGGGCTTTGGTGTAACCCCGCTCTTCGCGGCTGGGCTTGCCTTTCTTCTTGTCGTTTGCAGGACTTTCGGCCTTTTCGCTGCGTTTGCCGGTGGCATCGTTCCGTTTGCCGTCTTCCTTGTAACTGCGCTTCTTGCTGTCAAACTCTTTTTTCCCATGGCTTCCGGCTGTACCCGGACGTTTGCCCCTCGGAGCCTCCTTACCCTCGTCTCCAGCAACCTCTACGGATACTTTACGGCCGTTCCAGCTGGCGCGGTTCAGGGCCTTCACTACATTGGTGGCTTCCTTTTCCTCCACTTCGAAGAAGGAGAACTTCTGCATCAGGTCAATTCGTCCCAGCTCTACACGTCCACGTGTATTGTTGTTCAGCAGGCTGATTAATTCGTTGGGGAAGAAGTTGTCCATTTTACCCAGGTTGATGAACAAGCGGGTAAAGCCGGGTTCTGCTTTGCGGCTGCTTCTACGGTCGTTGCGGTCGCCCCTCTCGCCACTTCTTGCACCACGCTCACTACCGGTTGCTGTCTCTATCTCGTCACGGCCGCGATAGTAATCCAGGAAACGGTTGAATTCATGCGAAACCATGCGTTTAATCAGGTCCTCTTTGCTCAGCCAGTCCAGCTTGCGGTAGATGTCGGTCATAAAGTCGGCGATTTCCTCCTCGTTCACTTTCACCTTTTCAAGATCGTCTATCACTTTGAGCAGTTGCTTTTCGCATATCTGTTTGCCGGTGGGCATTTCGCCTGCAATGAATTTCTTGCCGATGATGCGCTCAATCTCGCGCATTTTGCCTTTCTCTCGCAGGTTGATGATGGCGATGGAAGTCCCGGTTTTGCCGGCACGTCCCGTACGGCCGCTGCGGTGGGTATAACTCTCGGTGTCATCGGGCAATCCGTAGTTGATGACGTGTGTCAGGTCGTCCACATCGAGGCCGCGTGCGGCAACGTCCGTGGCAACCAGCAGTTGTAGGTTGCGGATGCGGAACTTTTGCATCACGGTGTCACGCTGCGCTTGACTCAGTTCGCCGTGCAGCGAGTCGGCATTATAGCCTTCCTGCATCAACTTGTCAGCTATTTCCTGCGTTTCTTTGCGGGTACGGCAGAAGATGATGCCGTATATCTGCGGATAGTAGTCCACAATACGTTTCAGGGCAGCATACTTGTCTTTGGCATGTACACAGAAGGCTACGTGTTTCACGTTGCTGGTGCTTTCATTTTTGCGTCCGATGGTGATTTCCTTGGCATCGCGCAGGTACTTCTTGGAGATGCGTGCGATTTCCGGGCTCATGGTAGCGGAGAACAGCAAGGTGTTGCGCTCCTGCGGCACATCGGCGAGAATGGCGTTGATGCTGTCTGTGAATCCCATGTTCAGCATTTCGTCCGCTTCGTCCATAACCACGTTCTGTATGGTGGCGAGGGACACGGTTTTGCGTTCCATCAGGTCCAGCAGTCGTCCCGGTGTGGCTACGATGATGTGTACACCCCGTTTCAGGGCGCGTATCTGGCTTTCGATGGACGAGCCTCCATATACGGGCAACACTCGCAAGCCATCGGTATATTTAGAATAATCGTTCAAGTCGCCTGCTATCTGCAAACAAAGTTCGCGGGTGGGGCAGAGAATAAGTGATTGGGGAATTCGGTTGTTGACGTTAATCTTCTGTATGAGCGGCAGGCCGAACGCTGCGGTCTTTCCTGTTCCTGTTTGTGCCAGTGCTACTACATCATTGTTTTCTCCTAAAAGGTAGGGAATTACTTCCTCTTGTACCGGCATGGGCTGCTCGTAACCCATTTCTTCGATGGCGCGGCGTATCTCCGGCGACACACCGAGCTCTTCAAATGTCTTCATTAAATCTTCTGTATATCTTTATCTTTATATTTCGGGCGCAAAGATAGTGCTTTTCAATGGATAATTGATAATTGATGGTTGATAATTATGCAATTACATGATAAAATCGTTTTTTATTGGCTACTCATTATCCATTATCCATTGTCAATTATCCGTTAAAAGAATGTCTTGCAGTCTCTTTCTTTCTTCTTTTGTCAGACCGATGCCTCTTTGCAGGTAGGTGTCGGTATCTCCATACCTTCGTTCCATTTCTTCGATGGCGGCATTCAGGAAATCCTCGCGTGCCGAGAAGAGGGTGGTGATGGCCTCTTGCGAGCGTGCCGGAAGCTGGTAGGCGTATCGGGAGGCCGCCGGGATGTTGAAGTAGTCGTTGCTGAGGCGGTAGTCTTCCATGATGATGTCTTCGTCCACTCCAAGGGAGGCAAGCACAAGTGCCGATACGATGCCTGTGCGCCCTTTGCCCGACGAGCAATGGATAACGACGGGATAATTGTTCTTGTCCAGCAGAATATCGAAAATCCGGCGGTATTCTTTGGTGTAGTTGCTGATGAGCTCGCGGTTCATCTGCTCCACGATTCGGTAGACAGTATCGCTCTTGATTTTCTGTTCCTGTACACCTTTCAGGATATACTCCATGTCGCCGGTAGGAATGGGGATATGGATCACTTTGAATGCCTGTTGCAAAGGGCTTTGTCTATTCGCTTCGACAGATGAACGCAGGTCGATGATAGTCCTTATGCCTATGTTCTTGAGCTCTTTGCGCGAACACGGTTTCAGTTTATCTATTTCGGCAGAGCGGTACAGCATGCCCCAATGCACTTTCTTTTGGGTGGGATAGGAGGAATAGCCTCCCAGGTCTCGGAAGTTCTGTATGCCGGGGATGTTGATGTTGCGGGTGGCAATCTTTACCCGGTATTTGTCAGCGAATACAAGTGTGTAGTAGTATCGTTGTGTAGGGTCGGTAGTGATGACAGTCATCTTCAGGTCGGAGATGTTGGCGACGGCAACGGGAACATCTTCGGGGATATGGTTGGGATTGGTCGAAGCATATACCTTCACATTTCCTTTGATGAGAGGGGCCATTTCCCATTTTACAATGCAGTTGCCCACGTTGTTTTCTTCGCATACAACGGAAATGTGAGGGGCAGTGCCATTGCAGGAAGGGAGCAGCACTGCCAAAACAAGCAAGTTCAATAAGTTCTTATACATAATTCGTAACCTCTCTGATGTCGTTAATCACAAATATATGTAATTTACCCACAGAAGGTAACAGCAATGCCAAGCTTTTATATTTCTTTTTTGAACTTTAAAAAAACTGCTATAGATTCTTTCGTGCATAGGCAGGTTGGTTTACAATGTTACATCAGCGAACCGGGAGGTGGTAATGGGGGGAGTTTCCCTTGGGGCTTTTGTCTCCATGACAGCATGATGTAATTGAGTTGTTTTCCCACTTCTCCGGGTTTAAAGTGTATTTGTTCTTTCAGTTTTACTTCGATTTCCCTATATACATGCAGTGGTACTCTGGCGTATGGGCTAAAGGTCGTGAAATTGAAATTCACTTCCATTACTTTCCCCGTATCCGGACTGAGTAGCATGGTTATTGTGAACTCACGCTTTCCGAGTTCATCTGCCATGGCTTTGGTAAAAGCTTCGTCCACAATGAAGTCTGCTTGTTTACTCATGGAGCTATTGTATTCAATTACTTTTTTTTCATTCCAGCTACCGATGTATATTTTTCCTGTGGCTTTATATACAATATCTTTGTATGTCAACTTGTTCTCTTTGTTATAAAGAGTCACAAACTGGCTACCGTCATCTACGTCACATTGATACGTATAACCATCTACCTCGAAAGTGGTGGTTTTTTTATAAATGACTGTTCCTTCAAGCGATTCTTCTGTTCTGATAGGTTTATCCTGTGCTACACAAGGGTAGATGTATCCTATAAGCAGTGTAATAAGCAATAGTCTTTTCATTCGTCACAATTTTTAGTTGTTAATTTTGTATGTTGCTTACATTAGCGAACCGGGAGGAGGTAATGGGGGGAGTTTCCCTTGGGGCTTTTGCATCCATGCCAGCATAATGTAGTTGAGTTGTTTTCCTTCCTCTATGGGTTTAAAATGAATTTGTTCTTTCAGTTTTACTTCGATTTCCCTATATACATGTAGTGGCACTTTGGCGTATGGCTCAAAGGTGAAAAAATTGAAATTCACTTCCATTACTTCTCCCGTATTTGGACTGAGCAACATGGTTATCATAAGTTCCGTTTTCCCAATTTCATCTGCCATGGCTTTGGTGAATGCTTGGTCTACTATGAAATCTGCTTGCTGACTCATGAATCTGTCATATTCAATTACATTGCTACTCCAGCTGCCAATATATGTCTTCCCCGTGTCTTTATACACAATCTTTTCGTATGTCAGTTTGTTTTCTTTGTTATAAAGAGTCACAAACTGGCTACCGTCATCTACGTCGCATTGGTACGTATAACCATCTACCTCGAAAGTGGTGGTCTTTTTATAAATGACTGTTCCTTCAAGTGATTCTTCTGTTCTGATAGGTTTGTCCTGTGCTACACAAGGGTAGATGTATCCTATAAGCAGTGTAATAAGCAATAGTCTTTTCATTCGTCACAATTTTTAGTTGTTAATTTTATGTTGGGAAAAATATTGGTGATATCCGAATACTCTTTAAATGGATAATTGTCGTATCCTTCCTGACGGAAAGCATTAACGACATTATTAGATATATAGGTTTCAAAGATATCCAAGAATGAAGTTGTAACATGACCTTGCTGATTTACATATTTAGTCAATGAAGTTGTTGCTCTTAGGCGTTGGCTTTTTGCATATTTATCTTGTTTTTTGTCCGTCCACTCCGCGCTCCTTTGTAAGAACAGGTATTGCGCATAGTGCGCTTCTATCTCTCTGTTCATCATAGAACTTTTGAACGATGATATAGGCTCTTGTGTGGTTTGGAAAACATGGAACATTTCATGCAGAAGGTTGTTTGCTTCCAAGTCTTCCAATCCGATGTGCAAGGTATGCTCTTCCCAATTGTAGGAATACCCTTTGCCGAAATCGAATTCCAGATTGATTTTGTTGTTTTTGACTTTCTCTTTCAGTTGGCTGTATAGGTCTCCTCCCAAACAGTCTTCCATGATTCGGGCTGTCATGTTTTCGGTGATTACCCATAAAAGCGAGTCTTGGTCGGCCTCTTTCTTGAATATATTTCCTGCCGGAGTGCCCGATGAAGAGCCGGAACCTCCTGAACTTCCTCCTCCAATCCACACATCGCCGCTTCCTCCTCCTTCACTGTTCCAGTTGCTATTATTTATAAGGGCATCATCTACCCAATAGGAATGACTAACGCAGTTGGTATAGCTGTATTCCAGCTGGTCTTTAGGTCCGGTATATACATCCCAGCATTGGGTGACGGTTATTACCGAACGGGTCTGGGCATGAGGCTTGAATGTGAGTCCTTGCGCATTCTCTTCGCCAAATACCAGATAGCTTAACAAGTCGAATATGAACACTTGGTCGCTTTCTCTTATGAGTTCGTCATCACGCTTCAATGGAAGGAATTTCATCCATCCGTCTTTGATGTGCAACAGCCAGATGGCATCGATGCAGTGTGGCTTGTCAAGGCGGTAGAGGGGAACGAAGATGCAGGTCTCTTCTTCTTCGGTCAATTGGTAGGTGAAGTTCCAGAGAGGAATGCCGTATTTCAACAGGAAAGGAGCGGTGAAATGCTTTTCTTCTTCTACTCTGCGTAATGCGGAAATCACGGCTTTCAGGGTAGAGTCGGTGTAGGCAAAGAAGTTTTCCGGCTTGAATAACGCTTGCCGGGTCAACGGGATGTTGTTTGCCGGGAATCGGGGTTGATAGAAAGATTCTTCTGTTTCGCAAGAGGCGAGCATTCCTAAAAGAACGCACAGTGCAAGGTAGATGTTTTGCCATTTCTGCTTAGGAGGGGTTGGAGAGTGCTGTCTGTTTCCTTTTCTATTCATAGCGCGAATGCTTAAGGTATAAAGAATAGACAAATAAAGCAAAAAAAAAGCAGAAATGAAAGGAAAAACAGGAGAATTTTGTTAATCCGGAAGCTGTCCTACCACAGATTGCATGGATTTTCAGGCCGTGTAATCTGTGGTGAACACCCTTTTGTAAGGGTGCCTATGGTTGGTATTTCCGTGCTTCTGCAAATTCCTTTGAAACGGAGTTATTGAAACTCTTGCATACCTCGGCGGCAAACTCAATGCCGCATTGGATGATTTTGTCCCAAGTGGCCTCGTCCATGGTATCGAGGTCCTCGTAGCGTACATTGTACTTCAGCAGCCCGAAGATGATGCCTGCATTGAAGTTGTCGCCCGCACCGATGGTGCTGACCGCTTCCAACGGAGGAATGGAGTATTCTTTGGAAATTGTGCCGGTACGCAATGAAACCTGCTCCGCGCCGGCCGTGCAGAGGAAGTTGCGGCAGTAGAACTTCACTTTGTCCTTGTATATCTTGTCGGCCTCCTGCAAGCCCCACATATAGAAGAAATCCTCCTGCGAGCCGCGTACAATGTTGGCGTATTCCAGATTCTCGATGATGGTGGGAGCCAGCTTGATGGCCTCCTCTTTATGGGACGAACGGAAATTGGGGTCGTAATAGATGATGGCATGCATGTCGTGCGCGCGTTCCAGCAGTTCCAATACCTTGTCGCGCAATACGGGGTTTAAGGCATAATAAGACCCTATTATAACGATGTCGTCCTCTTGAATCTGCGGATATTCCACGTCCAGGCGTTGTTTGGGATAATCTTTGTAGAAGATGTATTCCGCATCGCTCCGGTTGTTCAGGAAAGCGAGTGATACGGGGGATTTCCCGTCGGGGAAGACATTGACATGGTCTGTGGGAATATTGTTCTCGCGCATGAAGTTGAGGATGATATTGCCCACGTGGTCGTTGCCCGTTTCACTGATAAAGCAGATGGGAACGCCGATACGTCCCAGTGAAACGATGCCGTTGAATACCGAACCGCCCGGAACGGCCGCTGTGGGCTGTCCGCCACGGAATATGATGTCCAGTATGGTTTCTCCTATACCTATTACTTTACGCATAACGATCTTGATTTTTCTCCGAGGTAACCGCCGTGATGGCGTTTGGAGTAGTCTTCAATGGTGAATCCGGTCTGTTTCATGGTCTGTACTACCAGGATGTCGCCGATGACGGTCATGGCAGTGGTCGAAGTCGTGGGCGTCATGCCCAATACGCATACTTCTTGGGGTTTTCCGGTGCTAAGGCATACATCGGATTCGTGTGCCAGGGGGCTGTCGGGGTTTCCGGTGATGACGATAAACTTCAGTTCTGGGTTCAGGTTATGTGCCAGCTGTGTCAGCTCCACGATTTCACGAGTTTTGCCCGAATTGGAGATGAGCAGCAACAAGTCATTCTCCTGGAGGATGCCGAGGTCACCATGCTGTGCTTCGCTGGGGTGCAGGAAAACGGACGGAATACCGGTAGAGCAGAAGGTGGTAGCGATGTTCATGGCTATCTGTCCTGCCTTGCCCATGCCCGAAGTTACCAGTTTCCCTTTTTTGCGGTGCACTTGTTCTACGATGAGTTCTACAGCTCTTTCATAAGCGTCCGTCACTGGAATGTTCAGTACGGCTTGTGCCTCTTTCTGCAAAAGCTCTTGAATGGATGCAATCATACTTAATGTGCTAATTTGATTAATGTGCTTAAAATTATAGCAATTGCAAATATCTGCAATTTTCTATAAACGGCAATAAGTTTTATTGTATTTTTGTCGCCTCAAATAGTTTGAAACGTCAGAATGAAGAACTTAAAAGAAAATTTACTGCCAACTTTCAATCAATATACCCTGCCCAATGGCATGCGCATCATTCACGAACCCTCAGCCTCCAAAGTGGCTTATTGTGGTTTTGCCGTAGATGCGGGTACGCGTGACGAGCTTGAAAACGAGCAGGGTATGGCGCATTTTGTGGAGCACCTTATATTTAAAGGTACCGCCAAGCGCAAGGCATGGCACATTCTGAACCGCATGGAGAATGTGGGCGGTGACCTCAACGCTTACACCAACAAGGAAGAGACGGTGATTTACTCTGCTTTCCTGACCGAGCATTTCGGCCGTGCCTTCGAACTTCTGGTGGATATTGTATTCCACTCCACCTTTCCGCAACGCGAGATAGAGAAGGAGACAGAGGTGATTATCGACGAGATACAATCCTACGAAGACAATCCTTCCGAGCTAATCTTCGATGATTTTGAGGACTTGATATTCAGGGGGCATCCCCTGGGACGCAACATTCTTGGCAATCCCGAGCAGTTAAAGCAGTTTCGCAGTGAGGATGCTGCCGCATTCACTGCCCGCTTCTACCATCCCAACAATATGGTTTTCTTTGTTCTGGGCAATCTGAGTTTCAAGAAAGTTGTGCTTATGGCAAAAAAACTTCTGGCGGATATACCGGCAACACCGGTGCATTATGGTCGTACTCCGCCTCCCCTCTATGTACCCGAGCATCTTGTAGTGCATAAGGATACTCACCAGGCACACGTCATGATTGGTAGCCGGGGATATAATGCATACGATGACAAGCGCACCGCACTTTACCTGCTGAACAATGTCTTGGGTGGCCCGGGCATGAACAGCCGCTTGAACGTCTCTCTCCGTGAACGTCGTGGGCTGGTCTATAACGTAGAATCTAACTTGACTTCCTATACCGATACGGGAACTTTCTGCATCTACTTCGGTTGCGACCCTGCAGATTTGGACTACTGCGCCCGCCTGGTATATAAGGAATTGAAACGCTTGCGTGATGTCCGGATGACTTCCTCGCAGCTTGCGGCTGCCAAGAAGCAGCTTATCGGGCAAATCGGTGTAGCTTCGGATAATAATGAGAACAATGCGCTGGGTATGGGAAAGACTTTCCTGCATTATAATAAATGCGAAACTTCCGAAGCTGTGTTCCATCGTATTGAACAGCTCACTTCGGAAGCTCTGTTAGAGGTGGCGAACGAGATGTTTGCCGAGGACTATCTTTCGACGCTCATTTATCGCTGACCGCTTTTTTATTTGAAAACCTGCAACATAGGACGTCCTATCCATACTTGTGGCTGTTTCAGCCCGAAGATGTGGGCAATGGTGGAGGCAACGTCATACTGCATCATGCTTTCGTGGAATTCGCCTTCTTTCTTAATGTTCTTTCCGGAGATGATGAAGGGAGTCTGCATTTCCTGCATGGTCTTGCCGCCATGTCCTTTTTCAATGCCTCCGTGGTCGGCAGTAACGATGAAGATGGTTTCTTTCAGCATACCTGCCTCTGTAACGGCCTGGATGATGCGGCTCACATAACCGTCGAGTTCTTTCAGTTTGGAGTAATATTCAGGAGTATTGTGTCCGGCTTGATGGCCTACATGGTCGGGGTTGTCAAAGCAAATGGCAAGAAGGGTCGGTTGTTTCTCCTTGATATACTTTTCTGCCATACCGCATAAGGCTTCGGGATGTTTGTTGTAGTCGGGCGCTTGCGCATAGTGGCTTAAGGCAAGAGTGTCTACAAGGTATTTGATACCGTCCCATTCATACAGGCAGCCTATTTCCGCTTCCGGCCGGGCATCACGTAGCAGCTGGAAGATGGTAGGAAATATGCCGTGCTGGTTCAGTACGCGTGACGGAAGCTCGGGAGTCTTGGAGCCCCATTGCGTATATCCGTGCAATTCAGGACCTGCCCCCATAAACATGCTTGCCCAGTTGACGGCGCTGGAGGAGGGAAGTACAGTCCGTTTTTCTAATGTATAAGAACCGTCTGCCATCAGTTGCTTGATGTGGGGGATGTCTGCTTTGGGAACACTGTAGCTACCCCAGCCGTCAAGACCGATGAAAACTACGTGTTTTGCTTTTCCCTTGGCATTGCAGGGAACTGAAAAGAGGCATGCCACTGCTAGGGCGATGAATAATGTAAAAGTCAGTTTCTTCATGTTTTCTTTAGTTCTTATTGTTAACATGAAACAAAGTTACGGGAAACGTACCTAGTTTTAGTACGATATCGTACATAATCCGGCCGATTTTATATCGTTTCGTTCTTTTCCAACCGTTGCATGCTGAATTCACAGCCGCAATACTGCTGGTTGTAGAAGTCATACTCTTTCAGCAGTTGGTTGCGCCGCTCCTGGAGCCCGCCTTTCCGCCAATTCTGTTCCCAGAAGAGGGTATCCGGATAGAGCGCGGCGGCACGGCGTCCGGCTTCATTGATTTGCTCCAGGCTTTTCCAGCGCGAAGAGGCGAGGGTAGTGGTGAATACGGAGAAACCATGCTCGGAGGCGTAGCGGGCTGTCTCTGTCAGGCGCAGTGTGAAGCACTTTAGGCATCGGCTGCCACGTTCCGGCTCGTTTTCCAGTCCTTTTATAGTGTGCAGCCAGTGTGCATAGTCGTAGTCCGCGTCGATGAAATCGAGGTTTTTGGAGGTTACGAAGCGGATAGCCTCCTCTTTCCTTATCTCATATTCCGCCTGCGGATAGATGTTGGGATTGCAGTAGAATACGGTGGGGCGTATGCCGTTCTCCAGCATGCACTCGATGATGGCAGAGGAGCAAGGTGCGCAGCACGAATGCAGCAGCACCTTGTCTTCACCGTTGGGTGTTTGGACTTTCAACATTATACTTTCAGTTTAATCTTGCCTTTCACCAGCAGGCCGGTCAGCCCCACAATGACAAGCGAGAACATGAGGGACTTGAGCAGCCCCGGTACACCGCTTCCCAATGCCTCGGGATAGTGCAGATGCAGCAGTTGCTGGACAGCATACCAGATGTAAGGGATAATATAGCAGGTCAGCGTTGCCGTACCTGCAGGTTTGATGATATCGAACCAGTTGGTTTTGCCTTTCACGTCCGTCAGCCAGTAGAAGAAACCGAACAGCGGGAAGAACATGGCGAGGCAATAGAACAGCCATGTCGGTGTGGCTTGTATTTTGGATATAATCCAGAACGGGTGTGAGACGAGGGCAAGGACAAGCATTCCTACGCCGAGGGCACAAAGCATGCCGATGAATCGTCCCGGCCGTTCCCGGTCGGCATAGCGCTGCATGAGCAGGGAGGTCAATACGCCGGACATACCGAAGGCATGCAGTGTCCAGTCACTCGGGATAAAGGGAAGCAGGATAATCCGGCTGCCGTACTCTCCCGGTATCAGGTCTGAATGGCTGATTACGGCAAGCAATACGACCACGAACCAGGCAATGGCATTCTTCCGCAGGCTTTCCCGGGTGAACAGATAGATGCCTGCACATACCGCATACGTCCAGCCGATAAGTCCGAGGATGCCCCACCAGCTTATCTGGAACGGTTTCCCGTTCATGTCCTTGTAGATGACGAGGAAGGCGAGCAGCAGCACGCCTGCTGTTTTCATTGCGGTGAAAAGGGTCTTTTTCGTTCCTTCCGCTTTGGGATATACCCCCCAGGTGAGGAAGAAGCCGATGACCATCAAGATGGAAAACCATTGATGTGAGAGGCCGCCTTCGATGCCTCCGCTGTTCAGTGAAAACAGTCCCATGGCAATCAGTGCCACTGTCCGCCAGAAGATATGGGCCACGACTTGCAGGGTGTTGTCTCCCTTTTTGTACCGGTTTTGTATGGCAAAGGATACGGACATGCCCATGCAGAAAAGGAAAGCAGGGAAGATGGTGTCGGAGAATCCCATCATGTCTTCGTCCATCCTGGCATGCATCAGCCAGTGGGGCACGTTTTTCAGTCCGGGAATGTCGTTGACAAAGAGCATGAGGAACATGGTGAGTGCGCGGAATACGTCTACCGCGGCAATCCGTTGGAGTGTTAAGCTTTTCATGATAGATAATTTGTTTGGGGGTTTTGAACGCAAATATAGGAAACTATTCTTTCCGATGCTACTGCTTTGCAGGATTTCTTGCTATATTTGCATGAACTTTATGGTCATGGAAAGGAGATTGTTCATTTTTTGTTTTCTTGCCGTCGTGGTATGGCAAAGTGTGGCTTTGGCTGCCGGCACGCCCTCTTTTACTGCGCTGACGTCCTCTTTGGATGAGGCTATCGAGGCGCACCGGCACTATGTCGCCGTGCGTGAAGGACGCATTGCCCGGCTGAAGCGCCAAGTGTTGGATACCGATACCGCCAATATCTCTTTTTTTCGATGGAATGGGGAAATTTATAAGGAGTATAAGGCATATATCTGCGACTCTGCCATCCATTATCTTCGTGTCAATCTGGATTGGGCAGAGCGCTATGGCCGGCAGGATGCAGCACTCGAAACAAGGCTGGAGCTTGCCCACTTGATGGCTTCGGCAGGCATGTACGAGGAAGCCGCCGAACTCTTGAGGCAGACGGACAAAGCCTCCCTTCCCTCCCATCTGCTGCCGGACTATTACAATGCCTGTCATAAACTTTACACAGAACTGAGTTTCTATACGCTGGACGATTCTTTCAAGAAGCATTATCAGGCTTTGGCTACCCATTATGACGATTCTTTGATGCAGGTACTTCTGCCTTCATCCCCCCTCTATCTGGAACGAAGAGAGACGCGGGAGGCCGCTGCAGGCCATCCGGACGAAGCCTTGAGCATCAATGATACGCGTCTGGCACATGCCAAGCCCAATACTCCCGAATATGCGCTGGTGACCTATCAGCGCTCATTGCTCTACCGCCGGCTCGGGAACCGGGAGGAGGAGAAGCGCTATCTGGCTTTGTCTGCACTGACCGATATTCGCCTGAGCATCACAGACCATGCCTCACTCTGGAACCTGGCGGAACTTCTTTATGAGGAAGGGGATATGGAGCATGCCTACCGTTACATCCGTTTCTCGTGGGACGAAACCAACCGATACAACGCCCGTAGCCGCAGCCTCCAGACTGCCGGCATCCTTTCACTGATAGACCTCACTTATCAGGCCATGCGTGAGAAGCAGAATGACCGGCTCCGGCTGTACCTCTGGCTCATCAGCGCTTTGATTGTGCTGTTGGTGGTGGCAGTGGGCTTTATCTACCGGCAGATGCAGCGACTCTCTGCCGCACGGAACAAGCTGGAGCATGCCAACGAGCAACTGCAACTCTCAAACAACATCAAGGAGGAGTATGTGGGCCGTTTCATGAATCTCTGCTCCGTTTATATCAACCGGCTGGATACCTACCGGCGGATGGTCAACAAGAAAATCTCTGCCGGGCAGATGGAAGAGCTGCTGAAGATGGTGCGTTCCCGCGAGGTGCTGGACGCCGGACTGAAGGAACTCTATGATAACTTTGATACTGCCTTCCTGCACCTTTTCCCCGATTTTGTCGATGAATTCAATGACTTGCTGCAGCCCGAAGAACGCATCGTGCTCCGTAAAGGCGAGTTGCTGAATACGGAACTCCGCATTTTCGCCCTGATTCGTCTGGGCATCGACGACAGTTCGCAGATTGCAGAATTCCTCCGTTATTCCGTAAACACCATCTATAATTACCGTGCCAAGGTGAAGAACAAGGCCCGCATTTCGCGCGAGGACTTCGAGATGCGGCTGATGCAGATACGCTGACAATACGTCAAACTGGCTTTTTGAATCCACTTTCTGCCTTTCTCTTCTTCTGATTATATTTCTGATTATTAGTTGTTTGTTTGTTCATGCTTCTTCACTCCTTCCACCTATTCCCGATTCGCCGGTACGAGGTGTTCTTATCTTTCCTAACTTTGGGGAAGCAAAAGCGAATATCGCAACTAATACTATAACCAAAATTATTGCCATGAAACATTTATTAGCGACAAGCATTTCCATCGCCTTGCTGTCTTTGGGCCTTGCGGGATGCGGTGAGAAACAAGCGACAAAAGAAGTAACTTCGGATGCATTCGTAACCATTCAGGGTCAGGACTTGATAAAGCCCGACGGTACCAAACTCTTCATCATGGGTACCAACCTGGGCAACTGGCTGAATCCGGAAGGATACATGTTCAAGTTCAACAAGACCAATTCCGGCCGTTTCATCAATGAGATGTTCTGCCAGTTGGTGGGACCGGACTTTACGGCCGACTTCTGGAAAGCATTCAAGGACAATTATGTAACGCGCGAGGACATCCGCTTCATCAAGGAGCAGGGTGCCAACACCATCCGCCTGCCTTTCCACTACAAGCTGTTTACCGACGAGGACTATATGGGACTGACTGCCGACCAAGACGGCTTTGCCCGCGTGGACAGCCTGGTAGAGTGGTGCCGCGAATCGGACTTGTACCTCATCCTCGACATGCACGACGCTCCCGGCGGACAGACGGGCGACAATATCGACGACAGCTACGGCTATCCCTGGCTGTTCGACAGCGAAGTCAGCCAGCAACTCTACTGTGACATCTGGCGCCGGATAGCCGACCGCTACAAGAACGAACCGGTCATCCTCGGTTACGAACTCTTCAACGAGCCCATTGCCCCTTACTTCGAGAACATGGAGGAACTCAACGGCAAGCTGGAAGATGTATATAAGAAAGGTGTAGCCGCCATCCGCGAGGTGGACAGCAACCACATCATCCTGCTGGGCGGTGCGCAATGGAACGGTAATTTCAAGCCTTTCAAGGACTCCAAGTTCGACGACAAGATAATGTACACTTGCCACCGTTACGGAGGCGAACCTACCCAAGCTGCCATCCAGACGATTATCAACTTCCGCGACAGTGTGAACCTGCCCATGTACATGGGTGAGATAGGCCACAATACGGACGAATGGCAGGCCGCTTTCTGCCAGACGATGCGCGAGAACAACATCGGCTATACCTTCTGGCCCTACAAGAAGATGGACGGTTCTTCTTTCGTCGGCATCACTCCGCCGGAGAACTGGGCAAACATCGTGTATTTCTCCGAAGCACCGCGTGCCACGTACAAGGAAATCCGTGAGGCACGTCCCGCGCAGGCCATGTCCCGCAAGGCGATGATGGACTTTATCGAGGCATGCAAACTGAAGAATTGTGTGGTTCAGGAGGGTTATATCCGGTCATTGGGAATGAAGTAGCGGGTGCTGCCTCGCTGCAAACAGTACGTATCAAGTCCCAGAGGATGAGATGCCGGGACTTAGCATGAAAGAGGTAGGGACTGAGCTGTACACACCATAGGACTGAGTATCCAAAACATCCGGATGTTTTAGGGTAAAACATGGGGATGTATTGGGATAAAACATCCGGGTGTTTTGGGGTAAAACATGGGGATGTTTTGGACAACAACATCCGGATGTTATGGGTACTCACTATACGGGTGTAAGGACTTCAGTTCCTATGTAGGTAGGGCTAAGTCATATTCCCTTGTATGTTGGGGATTATCAATGGTACGGACTGATTATGATTGCTTACTTATATAACAACTTAATTATACAACAATGAAAAAAGTATTATTCGGTTTGGTTCTGGCCGCTGTCGCGCTGCCTCTTCTGGCGCAGCAGAAGCCCGTCTATCTGGACGCAAGCAAACCTATTGAAGAAAGAGTGGAAGACGCCTTGAGCCGTCTGACCCTGGAAGAGAAAGTGAAGTTGACTCATGCGCAAAGCAAGTTCAGCAGTGCGGGTGTGCCCCGTCTGGGCATTCCCGATGTATGGACGGACGACGGCCCCCACGGCATACGTCCCGATGTGTTGTGGGACGAGTGGGAACAAGCCGGATGCACCAACGACTCCTGCGTGGCTTTCCCTGCCCTGACCTGTCTGGCGGCAACCTGGAACCCCGAAATGTCTCTCCTTTACGGACAGAGCATCGGTGAAGAGGCGCGCTACCGCAACAAGTCCGTCCTGCTGGGCCCCGGTGTCAATATCTACCGCACACCGCTCAACGGACGCAACTTCGAGTATATGGGTGAGGACCCTTATCTGGCCGGAAAGATGGTGTCGCCCTATATCCGGGGCGTGCAGCAGAACGGCGTGGCTGCCTGCGTGAAACACTTCGCCTTGAACAACCACGAAGTGAACCGCCACACCACCAACGTCATCGTGGACGACCGTGCTCTTTATGAAATCTATCTGCCTGCTTTCAAGATGGCCGTGCAGGAAGGCGGAGCGTGGAGCATCATGGGTGCCTACAACCTATACAAAGGCCAACATCTTTGTCACAACCAATACACATTGAACGATATATTGAAGGGCGAATGGGGATTCGACGGCGTAGTCATTTCCGACTGGGGCGGCACGCACGATACCCGGCAAGCCATCACCAACGGGCTGGATATGGAATTCGGCAGTTGGACCAACGGGCTCTCGAACGGTGCCAGCAACGCATACGATAACTATTATCTGGCAAATCCCTATCTGAACCTCATCCGCGAAGGTAAGGTAGGTACCACGGAACTGGACGACAAGGTACGCCGCATTCTGCGCCTTATCTTCCGTACGGTGATGAACCCCGATCGTCCGTGGGGAAGCATGCTCTCTCCGGAACATTACGAGGCTGCCCGCCGCATCGGTGAGGAGGGCATCGTACTGTTGCAGAACAAGGGCAATGTGCTCCCGATAGACCTGAACCGGGCTAAAAAGATTCTTGTAGTGGGCGAGAATGCCATCAAGATGATGACCGTAGGCGGTGGTAGTTCTTCCCTGAAGGTACAGCGCGAACTCTCTCCGTTGGACGGCATCAAGCAGCGTGTGGCCGGCAAGGCCGAGGTGGTCTATGCCCGTGGCTACGTGGGCGATGCAAGCGGTGAATACAACGGGGTGGTGACCGGACAGAATCTGAAGGATGACCGTACTCCCGAAGAGCTGATAGCTGAAGCCGTGAAAGAGGCCCGGGATGCCGATTATGTCATCTTCATCGGCGGCTTGAACAAGAGCAACGGCCAGGACTGCGAGGACTCCGACCGTAAGGGTCTGGGCTTGTCCTACGGTCAGGATGCCGTTATCTCCGCACTGGCCGAGGCGAACAAGAATCTGATTGTCGTCAACATCTCCGGCAACGCCATTGCCATGCCGTGGGTGAACGAGGTGCCTGCCATCGTGCAGGACTGGTATCTGGGTTCCGAAGCCGGCAGTTCCCTTGCCGCCATCCTCATGGGTGATGTCAATCCCAGCGGCAAGCTTCCGTTCACCTTCCCCGTGAAGCTGGAGGACTGCCCGGCCCACAGCTTGGGCGAATATACCGGCAAACGGAGCAAGGACATCATCGACATCAAGTATAATGAAAGCATCTTCGTGGGCTACCGTTGGGCCGATAAGCAGAAGAAGGTGAAACCGTTGTTCCCCTTCGGCCACGGTTTGAGCTATACCACTTTCGAATATGGCAAGCCGACGGCCGACAGCAAGACCATGCAGGCCGACGGTACGCTGACCGTGAAGGTTTCTGTAAAGAATACCGGAGCGCGCGAAGGGCAGGAAGTTGTCCAACTGTACATCAGTGACAAGAAGTCCTCTCTGCCTCGTCCCGTCAAGGAACTGAAAGGTTTCCAAAAGGTGAAACTGGCTCCGGGCGAAACAAAGGAAGTCACATTTACCATTGATAAGGAGGCTCTTAGCTTCTTCGATGACACCCAGCACGCTTGGGTGGCCGAGCCGGGCAAGTTCGAGGCTGTCATAGCAGCTTCGGCAGCCGATGTGAAGGGAACGGTTCCTTTTGAATTGAAATGATGTAGGAAAATAAAGTTTCCTTTTAGGTTATTATCAAAGATAGTGTAGATGGAGGGTGTGGCCGTGAGGTTGCACCCTTTCTTTGTACTCTTTACAAGCCAATATGTTTTCTTATATTTCTGAGTTTCTTCGGGTTGGCTAAGGAAGATGCAGATATGCTGGATGTTAGAGTTAAAGCAGTGATGTTTTGTAGTAATGGGTGAGTTTTTACCGCCGTGTTTGGGCAGATTTTCATCTTTTATATTTATTTTTACAGAAATGATCGGGACAATGGTTCTTGTCCTGATGGGATGTGGTAGTGCTGTCTTTGCCGGAAGTGCGGCGGGGGCGGTTAGTGCAGGTGTCGGAACGCTGGGAGTGGCTTTTACTTTCGGCTTGTCCGTTGTGGCGATGGCATACGCTATCGGAGGAATCTCGGGCTGTCATATTAATCCTGCCATTACCCTGGGCGTTCTGTTGTCCGGCAGGATGAGCGGGAAAGATGCAGCCATGTATATGGTGTTTCAGGTTATCGGGGCGGTTATCGGTTCTGCCATTCTTTATGCATTGGTGTCTACGGGCGCTCATGGTGGTCCTACGGCTACCGGTTCCAATGGGTTTGCTGACGGAATGATGTTGCAGGCATTCATTGCAGAGGCTGTGTTCACGTTTATCTTTGTGCTGGTTGTCTTAGGTTCTACGGATTCCGAGAAGGGGGCGGGTAATCTTGCAGGATTGGCCATTGGTCTTACGTTGGTATTAGTGCACATTGTTTGTATTCCTGTTACGGGAACTTCTGTCAATCCTGCCCGTAGCATCGGTCCGGCACTGTTCCAGGGTGGCGAGGCTCTCTCTCAGTTGTGGCTGTTCATTGTAGCTCCGTTTGTGGGTGCTGCGCTGAGTGCCGTTGTATGGAAAGTGCTTGCTGCAAAAGAAGGTAAATAAATGTCGGCAGACAGTGCCTTAAGAAGAGGCGGCTGATGGCAGAAAACTTATAAAGGGAAGCCCTCCGTCCGAAACTTCAAAGTTTCGGACGGAGGGCTTCCTGTTCTTTCCTTATGCTTGCTATATCTTGTGCCTTATTCGTACAGCGATTTGGCTATACCCATTTCCAGTCCACGAAGCTCTGCCAGTCCGCGCAGACGGCCGATACAGGAATAGCCGGGATTGGTTTTCTTCTTCAAGTCGTCTACCATCTGGTGTCCGTGGTCGGGTCGCATCGGGATAGAGACACCACGGCGTTGTTGCAGTTCAAGGAAGGCTTTCATCACGTGATACATGTCCACGTCTCCTTCCAGGTGGTTGGCTTCGTAGAAATTGCCTTCGGCGTCGCGTTGTGTACTGCGCAGATGGACAAAGTTGATGCGGTCGGCAAATTGCTGCATGATGACTGCACAATCGTTGGCGCTGCTTACACCGAGCGAACCGGTGCAGAGGCAAAGACCGTTGCTCTTGTTGGGAACAGCGTCAATCAGTGCCTGGAAATCGGCAGCACAGCTCATGATGCGTGGCAGGCCGAGGATGGAGCACGGTGGGTCGTCCGGATGGATAACGAGCATGACACCTGCTTCGTCGGCTACCGGAGTGATTTCTTGCAGGAAATAGATCAGGTTGGCACGCAGGCGTTCCGGAGTGATGCCCTTGTAGCGGTCCAGTTCCTGTTGGAACTGTTCCAGGGTGAAGCTTTCTTCTGAGCCGGGAAGTCCGGCAATCATGTTGCGTACAAGCAGTTGTTTGTCTGCCTCTGTCATCTGTTCGAAGCGGGCACGGGCTTTGGCCTTTTCTTCATCGGTGTATTCGCCTTCTGCACCGGGACGACGTAGCAGGAAGAGGTCGAAGGCGATGAAAGCGGCACGTTCAAAGCGGAGGGCACGACTGCCGTCGGGTAGTTCGTAGGCGAGGTCGGTACGTGTCCAGTCCAGTACGGGCATAAAGTTGTAGGTGACAATGTGAATGCCGCATTTGCCCAGGTTACGCAAGCTCTCTTTATAGTTGTCGATATACTTCTGGAAGTCTCCGGTTTGGGTCTTGATATGTTCGTGTACGGGTACACTTTCTACTACAGACCAGCGCAGACCGACGGCTTCAATCATTTCTTTCCGTTTCTTGATTTCCTCTACTGTCCATATTTCCCCGTTTGGAATATGATGCAAGGCGTTTACAATGCCGGTAGCCCCGGCTTGTTTGATGTCCCAAAGGCTTACCGGGTCGTTGGGACCGTACCAGCGCCAGGTTTGTTCACAAAGAATCATGTTATTTATTGTTTGATGATTTGCAATTTACTATTTACATGGCGAATGCGTTGAACCCTCCGTCCACTACAGCCACCGTACCGGTGACAAAGCTGGAAGCATCGCTGATGAGGTATTGGATGGTTCCGCAAAGCTCTTCTGCACGGCCCATACGTCCGAAGGGAGTTTGGCGAATCACATCTTGCCCACGTTCCGTGTAGCTTCCATCCGGGTTCGTCAGCAGGGCACGGTTCTGCTCTGTGAGGAAAAATCCGGGTGCGATGGCATTTACACGAATACCTTCACCAAACTTCTTGGCAACTTCCGTAGCCATGAAGGCTGTGAAATTGGAGATACCGGCTTTTGCGGCAGCATATCCGGCTACACGCGTCATGGGGCGGAAAGCAGCCATGCTGGAGAAGTTGACAATAGCGCCTGTCTTCTGTTCCACCATCGGTTTGAGGAAGACTTGTGTAGGCAGTACGGTACCGGTCAGGTTTAATTCAAGCACCCGTTGGAACTCTTCTATCTTCAAATCGAAGAAAGTGCCCGTGGGCGCGATGGTGGCACCCGGCATATTTCCGCCGGCTGCATTCAGCAGGGCATCTATGCGGCCATAGGCTTTCAGGATGTCAGCCAAGTTCTGTTCCAGCAGTTCACGGTTCATCACGTCGGTTGTCAGGAACATGGCTTCTCCACCGTTTGCCTTGATTTCGTTGACGATGGCGTTTCCTACCTCTGCTTTGCGACCTAAGATTACCACTTTCGCTCCTTCTTCCGCCAGATGAAGAGCGATAGCTTTCCCCAATACTCCCGTTCCGCCGGTTATTACTACTACTTTGTCTTTGATGTTGAATAAGTTCTTCATAATGTTATGTATTAGTTTATAAAATGAATCTTTTTCGCAAAGTTAGGGATTAAATCATTTTCAGTGCTTAAATAGAGTGCTAAAATACTTATCTTACTGGCCGGAAACGGAAATTAGTGCGGTTTTTAAGATTCGTTTGCTATCAGATGCACTCACCACGACGGGTGCGTGCTGCTTGTTTACGCGGATACTTGCCCGCCCGTTAGCAGCTTGTATGCGGCGTGAGCCTTGCGCGGTGCCTTGGTTGCGGAGTAACGCTTCACTGTCTGTGCAGCCGAATTCTATGAACTGGCAGGCATCCAGGCAACGTATGCCGTTTTCGTCTATCAGTTCAGCCTGCACAAGTATGGTTTCCGCATCCTGGGCGGTCTGCGTCAGAAGTATTCTTGACGGTTTGCCCCAGGTTCGGGTTTGATACTCCTGCTGAATTTCATCGTCGAGGCGCAGCTTGCCGTCATACCCTGTGGCGGTAATCTTGTTGTTTCCTTCTCGTAATGGCACATTCCAGCGCAGCCCTGCTGCCGGAAAGTCCTGGCTGTTGCGCTTCTTCCGTCCTTGCGACACACCGTTGACAAACAACTCCACTTCGGGGCAGTTGGAATAGACCAGAATTTCCTTGGGCTCGCCCGGCTTGCCCCAGCGCACCGGCCAGGAGTGTCCGTAGATGTGCAGCATCGGTTTGCTGCTCCAATAGGATTGAAAGACGTAATAGCTCTCTTTCGGGGTGCCGTCTCGTTGCACCACCCCCTTCTGATTGACGTAAGGGATGGGATTGTCCGGGCGCAGCGGAGTGGAGAAGTCCTTGAAAGTCCAGAAGAGGCTCCCCGTAAGCCGGGGCATGGTCTCTTGTTCTTTCAGGTGCCAGTCGAAGAGGCGGATGATATAACTTTCGCTCCAGTCGCCGTTGCGGTCTGCGGCTTCGATGTCGAAGTTATCTATTCCTTTTCTGCCCGTCTCCTTGTTCACTTCCATATGGCGCCCGGCATGGCTGTCGCCTCCCCATTCGGCATGGAGGAAACGGGTGGTGGCGTTTATTCCGGCCGTCTCCATCTCGCGGTAGTTGCGGAAGCGGCGGCCATACCAGCCCGCCCAGATGGTGGGGGAGTAAACGTCCACAATGTCTTTGCAGAACTCGCAGCGGCGAATGGCTGTGGAGCGCGTCGGGTCGAGGCGATGGGCAAGGTCGTGCAGCTCGCCCATAAAGGCGCGTATGCTGTCTTTTTCGAACGTTTGGAAATCGCCCGGCCAGTCGTTCTCATTGCCCAGCCCCCACAGGATGACGGAAGGATGGTTGCGATGTTGCTCAATCATATTGGTGAGCATCCGGCGCGCCTGGTTCTTGTAGCTCTCTCCGCCCAGACCGCCGCGGCACCAGGGTATTTCTTCCCAGACGAGAAGTCCCAGCTCGTCGCAGAGCCGCAGAATGATGCCGGACTGCTGATAGTGCCCCAGGCGGATAAAGTTGGCACCCATCTCTTTTATTTGTTGCATTTCGGTGCGCATCATCTCTTCGGTCAAGGCAGCGCCTACTCCGGCATGGTCTTCATGGCGGTGAGTGCCGCGCAGCAGCAGCCGTTCGCCGTTCAGGTAGAAAGGCCCTTTCTCTTCGAAGCGGAAATGGCGGAAGCCGAAGTGCTGGGTGGTGCGCAGGGTATCTCCGTTGTCGATAAGTTCTGCCACGCAGGTGTAGAGAGCGGGAGAGTGGGGGCTCCACAGCTGCGGGCGTTTCAGGGAGATTTGGTACGAGGATATTTCCGTAAGCTCGGATGATATGGAATTAACCTCCTTGCCTTCGGGTGAGAAGACGCGGAGAGAGAACTCTTTTGCCTTCTTCTCCTTGCCGGATAGTCCGCCGAAAGCAATGTCTATCGAGATACTGCCTTGCTTCCCTTTCTCATCGGTTGTTGCTTCTATCCGTATCTGCTCAAAATGGACGGCAGGCGTATAGACGAGGTTGACATATCGGTAGAGTCCGCCGTAGAGGTTGAAGTCGGACATATCGGAAGGAATCATCTCCGTGTCGCGGCTGTTGTCGCAGCGAATGGCAATAGGAATCTTTCCGCCGAAACGCTCCCGGCAGAGCGGCGTGCGACGGAATGCTTCCACGGCTTCGGTGATGTCTGCCTTCCACTCGTCGTAACCACCCACGTGCGAAGCGATTCGGGTGGTATAGACATATACCTCTGTCTTCTGTCCCGCGCCTTCAAACTCCAGGCAGGTGCGTCCGTTGGTATAGGGATTCTCTATGTTGAGCATGGTGCGATACCAGCCGGGGCCTTGATAATAGTTCACATCAGGGTCAACGGCGTCTTCCGCATTGAAGCAGTGGGGCAGGGTGACTTTCTGCCAGAGGGGAACGGTTTCGGGCTTTCCTGCTCCGGTAATAGGGCGCATCACTTCCCAAATGCTTCCCATATCCTGGCGGATAAACTCCCAATGCTCCGTAAGACGTTGCTTGCGGTCGGTAGGAATCAGTGCGTGTGCCTGCAACAACAGGCTGCTGAACAATAGACTAAGTAGGATTCGGGGTGCTTTCATGGTATGTTATAAAAATGATACATATATACGTCCTGCGGGGTATATATATAAAAGTTGTTAGGTATTAAGGATAAAGTTCTGAGGTATAGGGAGAAAAGTTCTTTTCTCTTAAGACAATTCTCTGTTCGCAGCTTGCGGATAAACATTCGCAGTGCGCGGATAAGCGTTCGCAAGCCCCGGATACATATCCGCAGCTTGCGAATAAACTTTATTTCATGTCCAGCGCCTCTTTCCTTGCCAACGCTTCCAGATAGAAGTAATCGGCATAGTTCAGCGGCACGTCTATTTCGCTTCCTCCCGGATGATGTCCCGTGGAATGCAGCAGCAGGAAGCCGTAGTGAGTGCCCGGTTCTGCCCGGTAATGCTTGTTGAGGCTATCGACAATCTTGTCGGCAACGGCGCGATACTGTTTACCCTTCTCCGGAGCTACGTAGGTGCAGAGTTCATATAAACCCGAAGCGATGAGTGCGGCGGCAGAAGCGTCGCGCGGCACGTCGGGGTTGATGTTCTCGGGGGTGCAGTCTTTAATGACATCCATCTTCATATCCCAGTAGGGCACGCCGTCTGCCGGCATATTGGGCAGGTTGAGGAAGAAGTCGGCAATGCCTTCCGATTGTTTCAGATAGGCGGGGTCTTTGGTGAAACGGTAACACATGGCAAAGCCGTACATCCCCCAGGCTTGTCCGCGGCTCCAGAAGGAGTCGTCCGAGTTTCCCTGGTGTGTACACTTCAGGCGGACTTCACCTGTTTCCGGGTGGTAGTCCACTACGTGATAAGAGGAGTAGTCCGGACGGAAATGATTCTTCAGTGTAGTGTTGGCATGGTTCACGGCCACATTCCAGTAAATGGAATCGCCCGTCAGCTGCGTGGCACGGAACAGCATTTCCAGGTTCATCATATTGTCGATGATGACCGGATATTTCCATCGGTCGCGGTTGTGGTCCCACGAGCGGATGCTTTTCACCTTCGGGCTGTAGCGGGTAATCAAAGTCTTGGCACTTTGCAGCACCACATCCTTGTAAGAGCGTTCACCCGTCAGTTCATACGCCTTTCCAAAGCTGTCGTACATCATAAAGCCGAGGTCGTGCGTGCCCTTGTGCCACTTGGCTTCTTCAATAGGCCAGGTCCACGAGATGGCAGCCCGGCGCCAATCGTCATCATGCGTATAGGCATATACCTGCCACAACGAGCCGGGGAAGAAACCCGAGCACCAATCGTGGGGATGTATCATAGCCAGCGAACCGTCTTTATGGATGCTGCGCGGCATGACGCGACGCCGGGCAGCATTCTTCTCCTCTTTCTTTGCTTTGTCGGCGCACTGCATGGCAAATTCCAGTTGTTTGCAGGCAAAGGCATAGGCGTTATCCACTTCGGAGGGTTGCACATAGAGCAAGTTGAAGCGGTCTTTCCACTGAATGACTCTGTGGGCTTTGGATAGTCTCAGATAGTCTTTGCGTGCAGGGTTGAGCAAGCCGGCACGATATAGGTCTTTACAGAATTCCTGTTGTTTGTAGTCCCATTCGCTAATCTGTTGGTAAGGCCATTCCTTTACATCCTTCCCTGTATATTGCGCCAGGAAATCCATTGCCCGGTAGAAGTTGCGTCCGTCGGGAGAGGTGGCATTATCAATCCTGATTCCTATTTTCTCTGCCATGCAGAAGATATCGAGTAGATGGGTCAGATTGTATTGGGAATAACCGAAGGCAAGCGTGCGGCGCAATTCATGCGGCTGCCGTCCGTCCGGTTCTATCTGGGTGAAGATGCGCTTGGCAGGAACGGCGTTGATAACTTCCCGGGCTACTTTAAGGTTGCCGGTGTAGAGGGCAATGGCTATCACCTGCGCATCGTAGGCCGTACTGTGGTTGTTGGCCTGGCGGGATTCTTCTTGTCCCTGCGGGCTGGTCAATATCCAGTTCAGCAACTTGCCGAACCATGCTTGCAGCTGCTTGGAATCTTTGGCCGTAAAAGACTTCGATTGCTCCAACAACTTCACGGCATCCAGCATCTCTACAAAGGAGTAACTATCCAGCACGCCGTAGCAACGGCCTTTGCCGCCGTTGTGTCCGGGTATCATCTGCGCATACTCCAGGTTGGGATTCATGCGTGTATCCTTGTCGAAGAACCATACGCGGATAAGCTCCGTTGCCTTTTGGGCATACTTCTCTTCTCCGCTGAAGTACCAGGCCAGTGCCAGCGTGGTGACGCGGCTGGCGGTTGCTCCCAGGCGGTTGCGGTCGAGCTTGTTCAATTCGGGGTTCGATTCGCCGTCGCGGCTCACGTAAGGCAGTCCGTCGGGCTTTGTGGGGTCCGGCCAATAATAGCGGGCCTGGCTCATGTAGTCGTGCTTGTTGCCACTGGCAGGCACCTTCTCTTTCATCATCACGGAAAGAGGCTGTACATCCAATAGTTTATCGGCCTCCGCTTGCAATGCCTGGTAGGCGGTTGCGTAGAAAGGTTCATGGATGGACTGTTTTACGTTGGCAAGGTGCGTGGCATCCCAGATGGATTGTGCTTGTGTGCAAGGCGCCAGAAGCAATAAAGCAAGCACCCATTGTACTACTTTTAGTTTCATGGTTTTCTATTTTATTGATTAATAAATGTTTCTGAGTTTGATACCGTTCAGGAAGCAAGTACCGCTTGTTGAATGGAAACGTATATCGATGTATTCTTTGTCGTTCGTAATGTAGTATTTCTTTCGCAAAGCACGGAAGTACCCGCTTTCTTTGCAGGGAGAGAGGCTCTCTTCCACCACTTCCCCGTTTATGGAAATGCCGAATGTGCTTTCCCGGTTCTCTTGTTGCCCGTTCCGGTCCAGTTGGTAGGCAATGCCCGCATTCCGGCGGAAGATATCGGTAAAGAGAAGCTCTATTTCATATACACCTTGGGGAGCATCGAAGCGATAACCTTCTATCTCATTCCGGAGGGTTTGGAACAAGGGGCCGTCTGCCGTGTTTTGGATTTCGGTTTGTGCAGTTCCCTCCTTACCGCCGATGTATCCCCAACTGCCTGCGGCATAAGGCTGGTCGGGTAGCCAGGTCAGTTGGCTTTCGTCCGAGGTGAAGAAGCATTGGCTTCCTACATTAACGGCCAGTTCCAACCCTTTCAGGTTGTTTGCATCCAGGCATGCCGGTATGGGAGTGAAGTTTATTCTCAGCCCGTCTTGCACTGTCTTTCCTTGATAGTTTCCTTGTGCGAATAGGAAAGGATTTCTGTTAGAAAATGGAACTTCGAAGGTGGCCGTGTAGTTCTCTGTTTTCTGCTTTCCCAATGAAATACCGTCGATAAACAGCTCTACCTCAGAAAGGTTGGTGTATATCTTGACCGGCAGATATACGGGAGCATTGCCTTGCTGCACGCCGGCACGGTCTGTCCAGTCGCGGCTGGCAATATGTAGCACCGGAATGTCCTTGCGCCAAGCTGCCTGATAGTAGTGATATACATCTTTCGGGGTACGGTCGGCATAAACCAGCCCTTTATTGTTGATGCGTGGCATGGATTCGTCTCGCAGGGCAGAAGAGAAGTCGATAAAGTTCCAGTGCGTGCCGCCGCAGATATAAGGTGTATCTTCCAATACCGGCAAATAGTGTTCGAGGTACTTCTGCTGGTATTCGATGCTGAAGTCAAAAGCACGCGGATGCAGCGAATGTAATCGCTTGTCCGAACCTGCACCATATTCGCTTACAATCATCGGGTGAGTGGGATGGTTTTGGTGTTGTTGTGCCAGGAACTTCTCAAAGCCCGTGAGGTCACCCCCATACCATCCCTGGTATAAGTTCCAGCCTACAATATCGGTGATTTTGCTTAATCCGGTTTCGTTGTAGCTGTTGCTGCCGTGGAATGCCATGGTGCTTATGCGGGTGCTATCTTCTTCTTTCAGTACCCGTTCCAGCCTGTTGGCCAGTGCCAGTGTGCGTTCCAGTACCGGCTTCAGTTCCGCTTCGGTTTTGTACTTCCGTTGGGTTACGAGCAATATTTCGTTCATATATCCCCAGGTGATGATAGAAGGGTGGTTGTAGTGCTGGCGAATCATTTCCCGCAAGTTTCGTTCGCAGTTATCTCCATAACCCGGCGTATTGGGCACAATGTCTATAATGGGAATCTCTTCCCATGCCAGCATACCCAGCTTGTCGCACATCTCCAGCAGGGCATCGTCTTGCGGATAGTGGGAGATGCGGATAAAATTGGCTCCCATCTCTTTCATCAGCAGGAAGTCTCTCCGGTGCATCTCGTCTGTCAGCGCGGGACCTATGGGCTTCTGGTCTTGATGGCGACAGATACCGCGCAGTTTATAGGGCTTTCCGTTGAGGAAGAAACCCTCATCTCCGTCGAACCGGAACCAGCGGAAAGCGGTGTAATGATTGCTTTGGTCCAGCAAGGTTTTGGTCTTACGGTTGCGCAGGGTTGTTTCTACGCGGTAGAGGCGGGGCGTTTCAGGAGTCCACAATTCAGGTTTCAACACCGGGGTTGCCTCGTTGCTGAAAGCGTAGGTTTCTCCGGCTTTTAGCTGTATATTCTTCTTGAGTGTTTGTAGCAGGGTGCCGTCAGGACGGTAGATAGTGTGCGTCAGTTCCAGTGTTGCTTTTTCCTTCGCATCGTTCTTTACTTCACCGCGGATGGAAATGATGCCTCGTTCTTCAGACACTTGCGGCGTGCTGATAAACAGCCCGTCCGAGCTGTGGTTCGTCAGGTTGAAGTGTTGGTTGGGAACCGCCGTAAGCCAAACATCCCGGTAGATACCTCCAAAGAAAGTGAAGTCTCCGGAGATGGGAGCAATATCCTGGCGGGCATTATCCACGCATATGGCCAGCGTGTTGGGTGTGTCGAAAGAGAGGAACGGCGTGATGTTGAATGAGCAGGCGGTATATCCTCCGGCATGCTCACCTACGTTTTTGCCATTGATATAGATGGTGGCTGCTTTGCTGGCAGCATCCAGTCTCAGGATAATCTGTTTCTCTTTCCAGCCCTGAGGCAAGGTCAGTTGTCGGCGATACCAACCGGTGCCGCGGTAGTAATCCTTTTCGGTATAAGCATCGGTATTCCAGGTATGGGGCAGATGGATGGATGTCCATTTGCTGTCGTCAAAGGCGCTGTCGGCTGCTGCGGTGCATTCTCCTTTGAGGAACTTCCAGCTGTCGTTGATGGTTTGGGTTTGGCGTTGGGCGTGGACAGGGGGCAGGACAAATAAGGATATAATAACGGCAGCCATCCAATGGCAGGCCTTTTGCAGGAGTGTATTTTTCTCTCTTTCCATGGTGATATGTTATAAATGATATTACTGCCAAAACTACTAAAAAAGAGGCGGATGTAAAAAAAACAAGTAGTTATCCGCCTCTTTAACTTAAACCTGAATCGCAACCTTAGTTACAAACTTAAAAATCTAACCTATGAAAATATCACTTTGTCATGATTGATAATCCTAATCTCTTATTATGATAATCCTATTGTTAAAGCTCTATTTGATAGAGCGAAGAAAGAGCTGTGATATAGAGCTTGTTTCCTGATATCAGTAGAGACGTGGGACGTTCCGGCACCTCTAACGTACCTATGGATTCACCTGACGGGGAGAATATGGAAATGTCTCCGTTGGCTACATATACGTTGCCTTTAGAGTCCGTAACTACGCTCCGGTCGCCTCCGTCGGCAAATATGCGACAGTTTTGCAAGAAGCCTTGGGCATCTACATCCGCATGGATTACGCGTTGGTGATATTCATCCAATGTATAGACTGTTTTGCCCGGTACTGCCTTAACCAGAGATGAACAACGGAATAAATCTTCGTAATTCGGAATGATGGTTACACCGTCGGGAGCAACAAAACATTGTTCCGGCTTTCTTCCGTTGTAATACTCGCTTTGAGTGATGGTTCTATTACCCGGATAATAAATTTGTTGCGGTGCAGCAAATTGCTTCATATCCACTAACGGTAAAACTTGGAAACTTTCATCCGGATTATCGGGACGTATTGCGTAAAGCTTAGGAACATAATTGAAGCCCCACAGCCCTCCCGAACCTTTCCAGCCGAATAGAGGACGGTTGCCGTTACGGGTATCGTCATTATTATAGCCGGGTTGGGAGATGTATTTGGTAACGACAATCAAGTTGTCTTGTGTATCGCATGCCAGTGCTACTGCGTTCCAGGGGAAATCGGCAATAGAAGTTACCTGCCCGCTTCGGGCATCCAATTTATAGATGCGGCGCATGCGATGCTCGCAGAAATATATATTTCCCCGGCTGTCTTGTGCCAGTCCGTCAATGAACTCAAATCCGGTGACTACAAGTTCGGCTTTTCCTTTTTCCTGGCTCAATGGGTATTTACGGTTTTCCTTGCCGGTCAATGAAAGGCGTGCCAGTTCCCAACGGCGTGCTTCCCGGTGGGTATTGACATCGTAAAGGCTGGCATTGGAAGTGAACTTTACGCGGGCATGTGCATAGTTGTGAACATTCAGAAACTCAATATCCTTGCAATTCCAGGTGCGTATAGCCGACGGATAGGATTTCAACATGCGCGATACGCGATAGGAATAGAAATTGGCAAAAGTCAGGTTCTTGCAGTCTATCAGGTCCAAAGGTTGCGTATCGATGCCTTCTGCTTCCACTTCAAACTGGAAGTCGTAGATTTTCCAGTTGGCAACATTGCGGAAGATGGCTTCATTGCGTAAATGATGCTCTAAAGACATTCCGTAAATACGTCCCGGGGTATCTGTATGACTGATGTACAGTCCTGCCGAACTATATTCGTTGGCTGTCCATATATCCCGGAATGAGCCTCCTCCTCCGTTTGTAATCCATAGGCTCCAATGCTGGTTGTCCCAGGCACGGGTAATGAGGTCGTGAGTTTCCGGAGTGATGGACATAGGTTTCTCCAAAGGATTGACCGCACTTTGTCCGTTGTGGAAGAAACGGGCTTTATCGTGCCCGCTGAATTTGACATCATACATATAGGAGCCTTCGCCTGCCATCCATTTGCAATTGACAGCCCGGTAATTGTAGGCATCGGCATTCAGGAAGATACCGCATACGATGTTCTTTCCACCTTGGGGAGTAGTCAACTGTGCTTGCGGGGCACCGAAGCCGCTGAATGCGAGATTGCCGCCCAAGGTTAATAAGATAGTAGTGCCGGGGTGCAGGCCTATCAGATTCGTGTTTTGTTTCAGAGTCAACGGCTCTTTTACAATGTACCATCCTTGGGGAATATAGATATTGGCATACTTTTCTACTGCTTCCTGGAAAATGTGTGTGTCATCACTGAAACCGTCTCCTTTGGCACCCAAATCGCGGATGTTTACCCATTGCTCCGTAGCGGGCAGCATCGGGGTATCGCCGGCATCCAAAGGAGTAATGTTTTTAATAGGTTCTGTTTCTACCCGGCGCACTATTTGAGGAGTGTCTTCCAGACTGTCGGCATTAAAACCGAAAATGAAACGGGTTACCCGGTATGTTTTTCCTTTACCGGATACTTGTTTGTTTGTAAAGCGTTCCAAAGCAAACATAGGAACATTTTTACATTGGATATTTCTAAGGTTGATTTGTGTTGCTGCATTTCCTGCATCTGTCAGAATAACCCCGGTGTGGTGTACATCTTCGAAAATGCAATCTTCCATAAATAGCCTGTCGGGAGCATTCTCTTTAATTTCTATGGCTACGGGTACATTTTTTGCCCGCATACGAACGATGGTCAATCCTCCTTCATTAGTGAGGATGGCACTCCTACGCTGTCCTTCAAAATAGGAGTTAAGTAACATAATAGGCCATCCGGGAGCTGACTTGTCTGTGTCAATTCCATACTCTCCTCCGTAAATGGCTATATTCTCCAAATGGTTTCCGGCATCGACAATACCCGCACGGCCTTTTCCCACATGAATGGTTACGTTGGAAATAGAGCAGTGCTGTGCAAAATGTGCGCGAATGGCAGAGGCATTGGGATTTCCGTCTTCAATACGAATATCTACGTTCATCATTGAACTGTAGAAAGTCCCTGCATTGGCATCGCCTATACGGCCTCCCGGACGGTAGCCGCCGCCGATAAACCAAAAAAGGTATTTCCCTTTTGCAGTTTCCCGGGTAACTTCTTGAAAACCGGGTGCTTGCTTGGCAAGGACAAAAACCGGGCGTTTGCCGCCATAACCAATGATACGAACACCTGAGGGGATGTAAATCGTCTTGCTGAGTTTATACACTCCTTCGGGGATAAAGAGGATACCGCAACCATTTTCTTTCTGTTTGGTTCGGTTCAATGCTTCTTGCAAAGCATCGGAAACATCCATACGCCCGTCAGTTTTCACATTAAAATTCTCGGGAGTGAAATATATAGCTGCCTCATCCACCGGTCGGTCGGTAAAGACCGACCGGGGATTTTGAGCAGATATTCCTACTGAGAGGATAATCATGAGAAGAAGAGTCAATGTTTTTATTCGGTTCATGTTGTGTAAGGGGTTAGATTACAAAGGATAACGTTTGATACTTACTGTCATCTTACCGCTACCGTCAACGCTGTTCACGTAGATGTATGCAGCCCATTTACCGTCGGCAGTCTTCATAAATGCACTATCGTCCTTTTTCAGGTTCAGTACATAGTTCATGGCTCCGCCTAAATCCAGCGTCTCGAAGTCTATATCGTCCACGTAAACAGCCGGATTGCTTCCTTTCAACTGGGCATCATGCACATTGGCACGTTGTTCCATGGGGGTGCTGTTGGTGGCACCCGAGGGGACAATACCACTGATGGCGATGAATTTCGGGTCCGTTGCAGGAGATACGAAAGAGTGTGCATAGTCAAAATCATTCAGTTTGGCCTGGTAGTTATAGATGAAATCAATCTTGCCGGACAAGTTCAGAGCGTTTACTTCCTCTTTGGTATAAGCCTTCATGTCTTCGATAGAGAAGTAGCAGGCACCTTCGTTCTCCAATTCGATAAGACGTTTCATGTCCATCTTGGAGATTTTGTAATTAGGGGTTTTGTAAGACACTCGGTCGCCTGTACTGGAAACGGCAGTAAAGGTAATGCTGAATGTTTTGCCTTTTGCATCTTCGGGCACTACGAAGTTATAGCGTAGTGTGGCGGCAATGAGGTCTGTCTGGGTGGTTCCGATGGCAATGGTCGGGTTGATGTAATGCGCATCGACTTTCTCCATCAGGTTGGCTGTAGAAATGCTACCGTCGGTAGATGCGTCTTTAACGGTTTGGATAGGCACATCTTCACCGGCACCATAATGTACACCGTTAACATCCATTCCGGTCTGTGCTGTGAACCAGGAGTGCAGCTCAAATCCCGTACCGGTTGCTCCGGTAATGGAGGCAACTGCTTCAGCCTTATTTATTCTTCCATTAGTGGTTCCCATGGCATAGGCAAACTCTATTTTTTCTCCGGCTATGGCAGGAGAAACCGTCTTCTTTATCATGTCATTTTTAATGGCAGATTCATCGTCATCGCTACATGCGAAGCAAGAGAGAGCGATGAAGGGCAGCATTGCATATTTCAATAGTTTCATAACAATATTCTGTTTCTTAGAAGTTTATACTGATCGATTATTCTCCTTGCAAAGTGATAGTGACCGTATAGGTCTTCTTCACTTGACGATTACCGGAAATTACAGTGTACTGGCGGGGTTGGCTGAAATCAGTCCACACTCCCATAGTCGGAGTTACGATACAATCTTTGGCAGTACCACATTCTGGCTTCAGTTTCTTGATGTTGGTACCAAATTTAGCTATCCCCGTAATGGTGTTGTTTTCGTCATCGATGGTAACACCGCTTATCAATACGTCCCTATCATCCGGTCCTCTCAATATGAGGGAAGAGATGTAACATTCTTCACTGTCAGTAACCAGCAAACCATTATCATCTACCGGATAATCATTGCATGATTGGGACAAAAGACATACTATGACAAGAGTCAATATTTTATATAGGTTTTTCATACGATTCTTTTTGTATTTAATGAACTTTATGGTAATTGCTTATCTCCACGGAGTATTCTGAGTCAGATTCGGGTTGCGGTTTCTTTCGTTTTCTGGAATCTGGTAGATATAATTCTTTTGGAAATTGAGTTCGGGTGCATTCTTGAATTCATCACGTATGCGTGTGCCATTTGTATCATACAAGGTTAAACCGTCACTGTTTGCCTCTCCCCATATGTCATGGATTTTTCTCCAGCGGCGAATATCGAATGGACGCATACCTTCAGTGGCCAGTTCCACAATACGTTCTTGCTCAATGGCATTGAAGAATGCTTCGGAATTGGCATACTTGTCGGGTGTTAAAGCCGGCAGGTTGCCACGGCTGCGAATCTTATTCAGCAAGGCTACACATTCGCTGGTAGGACCGGACGTTTCGTTGACAGCTTCGGCATACATCAGATACACATCGGCCAAACGCATCAGATAGAAATCCTGCGGACCATCTGTACGCTCCCAACCGGCTTCCTGGCGTATCCATTTACGGAAGATATAACCGGTTTGATTGCTGGCATCATTATTGATGAAACCGTTGGCCTCATTTCTTTCACCGAACATCCAGGTATATTCGTCACCCATTGTCAGGCCGTCCGTTGTAATTTTCTTGTAAGACTCACCATCCCACATGATGGTCGATTTCATACGCCAGTCACGATTCTCATAGCTGGCACGGTTACGCGCTCCATTAGGGAGTGTAGCATCTTTAGACAAGATAAGCTCATCACAGAAATCACCGGTGACAGTTGATTGGTAACGGTTTGCCAAGCGGACAGTAGGCATAATCCAGCATTGTGCATTACCGGTGGTACGGGTACCGAAGTCGCGCAACAAACTTTCACCCTGGCCGAGAGAAGGACCGCCATAAGTAATGGAGAAGATGATTTCCGAACAATTTTCATTATAATATTGGAACAGCTCTCTATAGTTGGGTTTGTCTTCAGTGCCGGGATTACCATCACCAAAGATTGTCAGGCCATAATTGTTGATTACTTTGCTGAAGTCTGAAGCAGCGGCGGCATAATAGGTTTGGGCTACACTGCTGCTCGGCTCGAAGCCTTCCAGTTCGGGCCATCCGTTTTTGTTCCAACAAGCATAGTACAATTCTATTTTTGCTTTAAAGCCCAGTGCGGCAACTTGCGTGGCACGTCCGTACTTATCACCATAGCTTACGGGAAGCTTTTCAGATGCATTCTGTAAGTCGGTGATTAGTTCAGGAATGATGGTAGCAATAGGGGTGCGTACCAATGAGCATGCTTCATCATTGCCGCTGAGTACGTGGCGATAGTAAGGAACATCACCCCAGTTTTGAACCAAACGGAAATAGGCCAATGCACGCAGGAAGTAATTCTCGGCATTGATAGCCTCCAAAGATGCTTTGGTTACGGCATTCTGTTCTGCTTGAATCATTTGCTCTACATACTGAATGGTGTAGTTGGCACGGTTGATAACCCGGTATGCATTGTTCCACATACTGGAAAATCCGCTGCCCGGCGTTCCGGGTCCCCATGAAGAAATATCACCGATACTCTTACCGCGAGTATTTTGGAATTCGCCATGCCCGTCGTAGTAGTAATCAGTTGCAAACAAAGTCCGCACTGCGTTGTAAACACCGTAGGTAGAGGACAAGGCATCATCTGTACTTGTCCAAAAGAGGTCCGAAGATACTTCTGTTGTAGCAGGACGGTTCAGCAGGTCATCTATACAAGAAGATGTTAAACCGACCAGTCCGGCTAATGCTATATACTTAATATATTTCATATTCTTTCTTATTTGTTGAGTTATCAGAATTCTATATTCAAACCGATTGAGTAGGTTTTAACCAATGGGTATAGGTCGTTTCCATGAGGCTTTTCAGGGTCGATACCTTTCCAGGGAGTTAAAGTGAAGAGGTTCTCACCGGATAAGTAGATACGTGCACGGTTGAAACCGATTCTCTGCATATAACGTTCGGGAACGGTATAACCAACCTGTAAGTTCTTCAAACGGAAATAGTTGGTATTATAAGCCCAGTATGTACTTTCTTCACGGTTCTTGTTACCGCCGCTACCATTCAGCAGACGGGGTAGGGAGGCACCACGATTGTCTAACGACCAAGAATCACTCCAATGGAATTGTTGGAATGCATAACGGTTATCCGGTATCTTGGTATTGTTCAAATCATCCAACCATACATCAGAACGTCCGTAGTTACCCTGGAACAAAGCCTGGATATCAAAACCCTGGTAGGCTCCGGTCAAAGTAATACCGAATTGTCCCATCGGGGTATCGCGGTATTTGTCGGTGTATGCTTTCTTATCAAGGTCACTGATTTTACCGTCACCATTCAAGTCTTTGAGGATAATGTCACCCGGTGCGTTGTAGGCATCTCCTTGATAGGGTGCATTGTAGAGTTGATTCCAGCTTTGCACCAAACCCGGATAAGCTTCATATATATAGAGGAAGTGGTAAGGCATGTCGAGCATAATCCACCCACGGTTCAGATAGTCACCCCATTTCTCCAGCTTATTTACGTTATAAGAAGCGTTTACATTGACGCTGTATTCGAATTTGCGAATACTGGACTGCCAGTTCAGATTCACTTCAATACCGCGGTTACGCAGGTCGGCCACATTGATATTCGGTGCCGAATAACCGGTTAATAACGAAGATATGCTGGAACCACGAATCATACCGGTGGTGAAACGGTCGTACCAGTCGAGTTCCGCAGTCAGTCGGTTGTTGAAGAATCCTAAGTCCAAACCTATATTGATGACACGGGTTTCTTCCCAAGAAAGGTCTTGGTTAATCATCTTATTGGCACTGAATCCGGTTGCAAGACCGTTGTTTCCAACAATATAATTGGTAGTTCCCATTGTTTCTTTTTGTTCGTAACGTCCTACTCCGGAGTTATTACCCAGAGAACCGTAAGAAGCACGGAACTTGGCATTACTGATTGCTTTCTTTAACGGGGCGAAGAAGGCTTCTTCCGAAACACGCCAACCTACAGCAGCTGATGGGAAGAAACCCCATTGATGTCCTTTGGCAAAGCGGGAAGAACCGTCGGAACGGAAGTTGAATTCAAACAAGTATTTATCAAATAATGTATAGTTGATGCGCCCTATGAAAGAACGCAAACCTTCGGATTCGGATTTACCGTCGTTGGTCTGTACTTCCTTGGAAGCTGCATCCAGTTCTTCAAGGCTGTTGTGTAAACGGTTCTTACGTCCTGCACCCATGTTGCGTTGGAACCAGTATTCTTCGGCTGCATTGAACATGGCGGAAATATGATGCCCTTTGAAGATTTCCTTTTCATAAGTGATACGTCCTTGGAACAAAGTCTTATGACCTTCGTTATTGGAATTGCTGATGATATCACCTGTATCCGGCATGGTGCGGGCTATACTGTTGGTCTGGAAGTTCATCTGGTTCACCACATTCTGGATGCTTTTGCTGAACTGGTTATAATAGCGCAAAGCGTAACTGACGTTCAACTTCAAATCCTTAAGCGGTTCCCATTCCAAGTAAGCGTTTCCATTAAATTCTTTGCGGGAAGTATTTGTGCGATAAGCTTCGTATTCGGCAACAGCATTACCGGCAGAAGCAGATTCTCCATAAGCCATGGCACCGCCGTATTCACCTGTTTCAGGATGCTTGTTCAAAATACCGGAGATGACATATTTTAAACCTGCAGTTTCCAAACCTGCGCCGCGAGGTGTCTGGCGCTCTGACCAGCTACCATCTGTTCTGATACCTATTTTTACGTTATCACGAACCTTATAATCCACGTTCAAACGCATGTTATAACGGCTGTAGTCATTATGGATTTGCAGACCTTCCTGGTCCATGATGCCGAGTGAAGTATAGAAATTTATCTTATCGTTGCCGCCGGAGGCTGAAACCGTATGGTTCATGATGGCACCGGTACGGAACATTTCGTCATATTGGTCGGTGTTCGGAAAAAGAATAGGATCTACCAAGCCCATGGCCATCCATTGTTCTACCGTACCCTGCTGGAAACTGGTCGATTTGTTACCTGTGGCAGCAGAGCGCATCTGCATGGTCAGTGCACGGCTATAGTCGGCTAAATAGTCGTAAAACTCTACGGGGCTTGATAAGGCATAAGAACCATTATAAGTCACTTTGGATTTGGCTTCTTTAGAACCGCCTTTGGTGGTAATCAAGATAACACCGTTGGCTGCACGCGAACCGTAAACGGCTGACGAAGCTGCATCTTTTAAGACTGAGATGCTTTCAATATCGTTCATATTAATACGATTGATATCTACATCCGGCATCCCGTCCACTACAATCAATGGGTCAGAATTGTTGATGGAACCCAAACCGCGTACTTTCAGCGAAGCACCGTCTCCACCTGCAAAACCGGTTGTTTGGCTCACTACCAATCCCGGCACCAAACCCGAGAGACTGGAAGATACGTTTGTGATGGAACGGCTGGCAATCTTTTCATCGACTTTTACTGCTGCAACAGAACCGGTCAGGTTTACTTTCTTCTGAGTTCCATAACCCACTACAACGACCTCATCCAGTGTTTGAGAGTCTTCCGAGAGGGTTACTACTACATTGGTTCTACCTTTCAAGGGTACTTCTTGAGTAATGTATCCGATGAAAGATACTACAAGAGTTGCATTAGATGAGGCTTCAATGTTAAAATGTCCGTCGATGTCTGTGATTGTGCCGCCGGTGCTGTCTTTTACTTTTATATTAGCACCGATAACCGCCTCTCCTGTGTTATCTTTTACTGTACCGGTAATTCTGGCATTTTGTGCCGTGACACTTCCGATACCAATAAAGAGTAATAGGAATACCAAAAAATGTTTCATATTAGACTTAATTTTGAATGAATAAATTAAAGGTTAATTTTCATGTGAAGATGATAACCTTCATCTTCTTTCTCTCTACAGAAAACAGTTGAGCTGCTTCCTATAAAGAAAGTGTATTCTCATAGGTGTTACTTCATAGGCGTCCTTTCTTTTTTAGAGTTATTAATGAGGTCTTGTTGTGAGCTATTTATATGCTTCGGTTAATTCTTTATACCATTTCTGCAAAACAAAGAATGCTTTCTTTTTCTGTCCTTTGTCAGAAACCAGTCCTTTACGGTTGAAGTCGTCCTGAATCTCGGGTACATGGCGGCGCGGTGAGCGGAAATCTTTCAATATCCACGGAGTAGTGCCGGCAAGTCCCGGAATACGTTTCAACATGTTCACGTGGCGGATATACAAATCTTCCTGATACTCCTCCGTGAAGCGTTCTTTGGGTGAGCCGTGGCGCCCGTACAAAGCACCGCCTCCGAGTTCACTGATGAATACCGGTTTCTGAGTATCGAATGTCCAGTTCACGCGGTCACATTTCTCAGAGTCGCCATCGTACCAGCCCACATACTCGTTGAAGCTGATGATATCCAATAGCTCTCCCAACGGGTCGTTTACCGTCAGAACACCCGGCTGTACTTCTTCCTTCTCCATAGCTGCGCCAATTAGGCGGACGCTATCGAGGCTTCTTGCTTTGTTTGCCAGATTAGAGAGGAACGTGAGACGCGTCTCGCTGTGCGGAGTTTCGTTGGCAATAGACCAGATGATGATGTTGCAACGGTTCTTGTCGCGGGCAATCATGTCGCACAATTGTTGCTCCGCATTTTGGTAAGTATCCTTGTTCTCCCAGTGAATCGTCCAATACACGGGAATTTCGGACCATACAAGGAAGCCCATACGTTCGGCCTCGCGCACCATCTCTTCATTATGGGGATAATGGGCCAGGCGAACAAAGTTGCATCCCAGTTCCTTTGCCCAACTCAGCAATGTGTGGGCATGGTCTTTTGAGTAAGCACGACCACTGTAATAGGGAGTTTCTTCGTGGATGCTGATACCCCTGCAGAAGATTTCCTTGTCATTCAGCAATATCTTGATGCCCTCCGTGCGAATCGTGCGGAAACCTATCTCATCAGAAACCTTATCCGTTTCGGAAGCCAGGTTCACGGCATATAATTTCGGATTCTCCGGAGTCCAGAGTATAGGTTTGCTTTTTATTAGGAATGAAGCATACCCGTTGGCATCGGTCGTGACTTCTTTCTTTACTTTCAGTTCGGGAATATCCAGTGTTATCTTCTGTTCCTTGTCAGAACCTTCCAGTTGCACCCAGCCCTCAATCATGTTCTTGTCATCCTTTGCCAACTGTACGTAATAGTCGCGTATATAGGTTGCAGGCATTTCTATCAGAGTGACGGGACGGGTTATTCCACCGAAGTTCCACCAATCTGCATTGACCGTGGGCACAGCTTCGGGCAGGCGTTTGTTGTCCACCTTGACCACGAGGCTGTTCGTGCCTTCTTTCAGGAGGTTGGTAATTTCAAAGTTGAAAGGAGTAAACCCGCCGATGTGCCTTCCCAGACGTTTGCCGTTCAGCCACACGATAGCCTCGTAATTAACAGCTCCGAAGTTTAGGAAAAGGCGCTTGCCCGGCTGCAAGGAGTATTCAAAATGTTTGCGGTACCATACGGTTCCTTCATAATAATACAATTGCGGACGCTGTGTGTTCCAGTCTCCGGGAACAAACAGCAGTTTATCCGTTTCAAAGTCGTATTCCTGCAACTTGGTCTTGTCGGAATAAGTCTTGTCCTGGGCATAACCTCCGTCATAGGGTTTCAGACGGTAATCGTAGTAGCCGTTTTCAAAAGGATCTACAATTGTTTTCCACTGCCCGTCGAGGGATGTCGTCTGGCGTGCGCTGACATTCATTATCTGAGGTGCTTGCTGGGCGAAAGCCAATACCGGCATCAGCATCAAAAGAAAAGTCAGACTGTTCTTCAAGAGTGTTTTCATACTACTATATTTTGATTTAAAATTAAGAAGAACGATTTCCATGCATTCTTCTGTAGAGTAATGACAAATATACAGGTATGAGGCATTCGTATTCCGAAATCGGCTACATCATAATTACATCAAATGCCGGTTTTGACTACATCATTACTTTCTCACGAATGTTGTAAGGTGCTGGTTATAAGTACGTTTTCTTTCAAGTATGCTTCTTCTGAATAAAACTGTTAAAGATGATGTGGTGGAATACTACTTTAGAGTAAAGGAGTTATCTTTGCTTCATAAACGCAAATGTTGACCGCTATGAAAAGCAAGTCCTATTTTATACTTACCCTTTTGTTATTGCTGTCGGTGCAGTTGAATGCAGGATGGCAACGCCCGGTAACGAACTATACCCGCCATACTTATAAGGCAGGTAATCAAAACTGGATGTTACAGCAACACGATAACGGTTGGATGTATGTGGCCAATAGTAACGGTTTACTCGAATTTGACGGTGCAAGCTGGAATCTTTACCCTATACGTAATGCAAAGGCGCGGGCCATGAGAATAGGGAATGACGGACGGATTTATATCGGTGGAATCGGGTGGTTCGGTTATTTCACTCCAAACAGGCTGGGCGGATTGGACTATACATGCCTTTCGGATAATTTGCCCCCGAATTCAATAGTTGGCGTGATATGGAACATATTGCAGGATAAAGAGAGAATCTATTTCCAATCAGACCGTAGTTTGTTCTACTGGGAAAATAATAAGTTGGAATACTTGGAGTATCCGGGTGAGATTTATACGTCGGCCATTTTATATAATAAGTTCTATATCGGTGCGGCCGAGGGAGTTCTGGTGATGGATGGAAAGAAGTTCAGTTTGGTGCCGGGTTCGGAGATGCTGGGCAGGGTATCGGGACTATTACCCTATAGTGGCAAGATTCTGATAGCCACCCGTTACAACGGCCTTTTTATCTATGATGGCGAGACGGTGCAGAAGTTCAATAGTGTTGCAGATAGCTTTATGCAGCACAATCGTGTGTTTTGTGCTGCTCTTAACCAGTCTTTGCTGGCACTTGGCTCTGTGCAGGATGGGGTTTGTTTGCTTGATTTGGAAAAGGATGAAATGAATGTGATTTCCATTAATAGTGGATTGCAGAACAAAACAGTGCTCAGTATGTCTTTCGATGCGCTGAACAACCTTTGGTTGGGGCTGGATAATGGCATTGACTGTGTACATTTGAGTTCGCCCGTTTCTTCTCTATATGGTAATAAACCGGTCATTGGGTCCGGATATTCTTCTATCGTTTATCAGGGTAAGTTGTATCTGGCTTCCAATCAAGGCCTTTATACAACACTACCATCCACTGAACTGAACAAAGAGATACCGATGACTTTTGTTCCCGGAACCGGTGGACAGATGTGGTCTTTCCTAAACTATGACGGTAAGCTGTTCTGTGCTTCGGACAACGGTGTCTTTGTGATAGACGGCGATAAGATGGAGCATTTGGATGGTATAAAAGGTGTCAGGAGCCTTGTCCCTTTGAACGGTCGCCCGGATGTGCTGATTGCGGGTACTTATGGTAAATATAGTGGGTTGCATTTACTGAAAAAAGTGGCCGGGCGTTGGCAGCCTGCTTTCCGGCTTAAGAATTTCACTTATGCTGCAAAAAGCCTAATGGCTGAAAGTTCGGGTAATGCGTTATGGGTGACAAATAAGGACAGAGGTGTCTGCCGCTTGATTCTGTCGGATGATTTGCAGGAAGTGGTAAGTTTGAAAAAGTATAACCATAGCGCTTTCCCTTCCGGTTATGATATATTTCTGACGCAGGTAAACAGTGAAACAGTTGCAGTGTCACATTACGGGTTGTGGCGCTACAATCAAGCCACGGATAGTCTGGAAGAATATCATGAGTTGGAAAATATGTTGGACGGGAAAGCCGCTTACAGTTATCTCACCATGGATATGGCCCATAATATATGGTACGTTTCAGGTGAAGCTCTCAAGTTGTTGCGCTACGATGCTGTGAAGAATACCTATTCAAAATTGCCTCATGACACATTCTTGAAGGGCTCTTTGATAGAGAACTATGAGCATGTAAATGTATATGACGGGCAAGCTGTGGTGGGAACGGAAGAAGGTTTTTCCCTGGTACGCTTTTCATCGACGGCTGTGGGTAAGGAAAAGCTATCTCTACAGATACGCCGTGTATATCTCACAGGACGACGCGACTCATTGATTTACGGGCGTAGCTATCATTACACAGATTCTCTTGTCACTATTCCCTATAAACACAACTCCCTCCGCATAGAGTATAATGTGAACAGTAACGATGCATCCCAATCGGCTCTTTTTTCCTATCGCTTGAGCGAGGGGAGCGAAAGGGGAGAATGGAACGAGTACAGTGAGAATACTATTAAAGAATTTACGGGTCTGCATGAAGGTAAGTATGTGTTTAGCGTAAAATTGATGACCGATAAAGACCAGGAGTTGGTAATGACTTCGTTCTCATTTGAAATCTTGCCCCCTTGGTATCGCACCTGGTGGAGCTACCTGATATATGCAGTCGCTGTGGGTTTACTACTATATTATATAGCCTATCGCATAGCTGTCAGCCGGAAGCATCTGTTGATGCAAAAAGAGCTGGAGCTCTACAGGCAGAAACAAGAATTCAAGAAAGAGAGTGAATTGAAAGACCAGAAGATTGACTCACTGAAAGAGGAGAACTTGCAGGCAGAGTTAAGCCATAAATCAGAAGAACTAATCCGTACTACCTTGAATATTGTGCGCAAGAATGAGATGCTGATGGGTATCAAGAAAGAAGTATTAGGCATTTCCCATTCCATCAGTGAAGAAAACTTGGTTTCCCTCCGGCGTAAAACACTTCGGCTACTGGGACAGATTGAAACGAATATTGAGCACGATGACGACTTGCAGGCTTTCCAAAGCACCTTTGACTCTGTGTACCACGACTTCTTCAGAAAACTCGAAGAGGCATATCCCGAATTGAACAACAAGGATAAACTGCTCTGTGCATATATCAAGATGAACCTGCTCTCCAAAGAGATAGCTCCCTTGCTGAACATCTCTCTGCGCGGAGTGGAAATCAGCCGTTATCGCCTTCGGAAAAAGCTGGGCCTGGAAGAAGGGGAGAACCTGGCGGAGTTCTTGCAGAGGTTCAATAAGTGATGCGAAGCAGGGGTTGAATACTCCCCGAATCCCCTAAAGGGGAGGTGGATACTTCGTACCTCTGTGTTCAATCCCGCTACGAAATGAGCACAATGATATTTTGATAATTTGTTGTAATTTATCAAGGTTTTGACTGTGTTTTTTGCAACTTCTTGATTATCAGTGTTATTCTGGTGTGCTGCATTCACTATACGACTGAGCCCTATTCACTATACGACTGAATTAGGTTCAGTATGCTACTGTTTCTTGAATCTGTGTTGTTTGTAAATAATGCAGATTGCTATTCGGCTCTTTTCCCGGTTCATAACGGGGCAGAAATGAAGTAAATGATATACCGCAAGGCGCTTGTTGCCTTGTCAACTTGTCCCCTCGTGATACTGACATTTATCTCAAACCCGTTTAGAAATGAACTAATTCAACCCCTAATTCCCATAAGTAACCTACAACATCAACAAACTCTCCGGCCCCATATTGAACAGCAAATCTACAATGCTCAGGTTAGGCAGAAAGCCGTGCTTCTCCTGAAAGACCTGGTAATAGGGTTTGGGAGAAAACTCAGGGTCTTCCAGTCGGAAGTCTTTCTTAGGATGGATGCGTTCGCGGAAATCCGCTTCATTCGGAGTGAATTCAGTCCGGTATTCGGTGGTGCGTGCCATATCGGGCTGTATGTCTATCAGAGAACAGATAAGATGGCAAAGTTCTTCGTTGAAATCGACTAAAAACTCATACTTCTTTTCATAGAAAGGGTGGAAGTCGTCTTTATAATATTCAAAGAAAGGAGTGTGGTTGTAGGCAGATTCAAGCGCATTCCAGTGCAGATGCCGCCAGTTACCGTGGTCGGAGATACGGATATCGCGCATCGGGCATTTTAGGCTATCCGGCTTTACGGTAGGGATGGAAAGTGCCAACTCGCCGTCCGGTGCGGCAATGGTGCAGCGGTTGCGGTAAGTCTGCTTCATATAGTGGTCATGCTGTTCGATGAATACTTTATCGTATGCCAGCAATTTGGTATAATATTCTATGGGAGCCAAATAGGCGGAAGAAAGAAAAACTGTTTTCATCAGTATATTTACGATTAGATGATTTGCGATTTACGATTGAAGCTACTGTTCATTGTTTGTATTTTCATTTTTATTCTTTCATTTGTTTGTCATTCCACTCTTTTCCATATCTTGCCCCATCGGTAACCGCTGAAAGGTCCTGTTCCCTTTTCTTTGGAGAACCAGATGATAGATGCCTTGCCTATGATGTGGTCTTCGGGGACGAAACCGAAAAGACGGGAGTCCGAAAGATTGATGGCATTGTTGGCACTTACCCAGTAGTAGTCTTTGGTAAAATGGCAGTGTTGCACGGGTTTGCCTTCCACATAAAGGGTGTCGTTTTTGATTTCGGCTTGTTTCTTTTCGTGAAGTACCAGGGTGTTTCGCAACAAAGTCTTGTTCCACGGATATACGCGTATGGCTTTGCCTTTGCTGGGGATTATCAGAGGTTTCAACATCTCCATGGAGTCTTCCTTGACAATCGGTTCTATCCAGCAATTCCCGTTCATGGCTTGTTCCAGCAAGTAGTGTTCATAGCGGCTGAAACTACGTATATTCTTTATTGAGTCCTGTCCCAATAGTTGGTTGGGAGCGATGGAAAGGATGGAAAGCAATGAATCCAACTGTTGTTCCCGTTGACTGGGGTAAGAATAAAGAAACTTCTGGTCGGGTGCATTCTTTTCGGAAGGAATCACTGAAAAAAGCGAATCTATCAGCAAGGTATCTCCAGGAGTACCGATGCAACGGCTGATAAAGACTTCCCGTCGGTCAATCACGGGTTCTGAAAGATTGGCAGGATTGTTGAATACAAGAATATCCTCTTTCTGCACCGGACTGTCCGCCCAGCGATGATATCCCCATAACTTCATGAAAGGAAGCCGCAGACCGTAGCTCCACTTGTTTACAAGAATACGTTCACCCTGATACAGTGAGTTCTCCATGCCGGAAGAGGGGATAAGATAGGAAGTTGCCACACAACCCCGAAGCAGCACCACGACGAGTGCCACTCCAACTATTGTGATTGCTATCTTACACCCTTTTTTCATTTAATGCCGTCCACCCACTTGAATATCCGGTTCCAGCGTATCTTACCGTCAAACCAGCCTCGGTCTTTGTCCAGTGACAACCATACTACGATAGGCTTTCCTACGACATGGTCTTCCGGCACAAAGCCCCAGTAACGGGAGTCAGCGGACTTGTCGCGGTTGTCGCCCATCATCCAGTAGTAGTCCATATTGAAGGTATAGGAGTCGGTCTTTTCACCATTGATGTAGATGCCGTCTTCCTTGACTTCCAGTTTGTTGCCTTCATAGGCAACGATGCAGCGTTCGTAGATGGGCAGGTTATCCTCGGTTAGCTTGATGGTGGCACCTTTGGCGGGAATCCAGATTGGACCGTAGTTATTGCGGTCCCATTTGGTGTAAAGGTTCAGCGGATACATCTGTCCCGAGAACTCTCCCGGTTCGATGATAATATTACTGATGAGTTTCTTGTTGCCTGAAAGGGTCTCGTACATCTTTTTGGTAAGCGGAAGATGATAGACCGGTGCCAGTCTTCCTTGGGCATCCCGGCGGTCCAATCCCATTTCAATCAGATTCTCTTCCCAGCCCAGACCGTCGGTCATCAGTGTCTGGTCCTCTTTGCTGATGCCCAGTTCACGGAACATATCATCGGTGATATAAGGTCCCGTTGTCTGTACAAAGTAGTTGAATTGCATTTCTGTAGGGTTCTCAATGGCTTTGCCGTCGATGTATACTTGTCCTTTCTTGATTTGCAACGTATCGCCGGGCAGGCCTACGCAACGTTTTACATAGTTTTCACGACGGTCAACGGGGCGTATGACAATGTCACCGTACATTCTCGGATTGGAACGGATGAGGTTACGTCCGGCATTGTAGTACAAATCATAGACGGTACGTTGCTGCTTGCGTGTCAGGCTGTCCATATTCACCTTGTTGGGATACGCGCGTTTTCCTTCTTCGTAAGCAAGGGTATAGAAGTCTGTCTGCTGGAAGTTGGTGGCTACCGTGTCGCCTGCCGGGAAGTTGAACACCACAATGTCGTTCAGTTTCACTTTGCCGAAGCCCGGTACACGTTTGTATTCCCATTGGGGCCATTCGATGTACGACTTGGTGTTGAATACCGGTAGTGTATGTTGTGCCAGCGGCATGGAAAGCGGCGTATTCGGTACGCGCGGGCCATAGCTCATCTTGCTGACATAAAGGAAATCGCCTACCAACAAGGATTTCTCCAGTGAGGAAGACGGTATCTGGTAATTCTGGAACACATAGATATTTACGAAGTAGACGGCTACCAGCGCAAATACGATGGCATCCACCCAACTCATGATGCTGCGTACGGCAGGATTCTCCGATTTCTTCCAGAACCCCCAGGGTATCTTCTTACTGATGTAGATGTCAAAAATGAAGGGTAGTACAATCAGTCCCAGCCAGCTTTTTACCCAAACCAGAAAGGCAAGGTAGAGCAAGGTGACTATACTGAATTTAATCCATTGGGTGCGTGTTGCTTTTCTCATGATGTTTTAGTCTTTTAAAAATGGAAACAAGTCACTCATTCCCAAAGCACCTTCGTGCTTGGCGGTATATTCGGCAGCAAGGACAGCTCCCAAGGCAAATCCCCTGCGATTCTTGGCATCGTGGGTGATAGTGATGCTGTCGGCTTCGGAGTCGTAGCGGATGCTGTGGATGCCCGGTACTTCTCCTTCGCGGATAGAACTTATGGGTAGCTCATTGGCTGCACATTCCGTAGAGCCCGAAACGGTTCCGTCGGGAGCCTGGAAAGTTCCTTCTATCCATTTGTCCTTACGGTCGAGATTCTCCAGAATACCTTCGGCAAGCGTGATGGCCGTTCCGCTCGGAGCGTCCATCTTGTGGATGTGGTGCGTTTCGCTCATTGTCACATCATAGGCAGGGAATTGGTTCATTATCTTTGCGAGGTACTTGTTGACGGCAGAGAATATGCTTACTCCCAGACTGAAGTTGGACGACCAGAACAGTGTCTTGCCGCCTTCGGTACAAAGTCTCTTCACTTCGTCTCCATGTTCCGCCATCCAGCCCGTACTGCCGGATACCAGTTTGACCCCGGCGCGGAATGCCTTCATATAGTTATTGTATGCAACCATGGGGTTGGTGAACTCTATGGCAACGTCGGCGCTCTTGAAGGCTGCCGATTCAAAGTCTTCCTGATTGTCGACATCGATGATGCTTACAATTTCGTGTCCGCGGCCAAGGGCTATTTTCTCGATTTCCTTGCCCATTTTTCCGTAGCCGATTAATGCGATTTTCATTGTTTCTATCTGTTTTTATTTAGTTTATCAACAAACTATAGGTCGCAAAGATAATCTTTTTCTTACATTTGTGCTCAACATTAACGTCTTGTTAACATGGAACAACTACTGCATTATGTTTGGAAGCACAAAATATTTCCTTTGTCATTGCTCCAGACAACCTCCGGCCGGCCGGTAGAAGTGATAGATCCCGGTTTGCCGAACATGAATGCAGGCCCCGATTTTTTTAATGCCAAACTGAAAATAGACGGTACGCTCTGGGTGGGCAACGTCGAAGTGCATACGCAGGCATCAGACTGGCTGCTCCATAGGCACGACCGTGACAAGGCGTATGATACCGTCATCCTGCACGTGGTGGGCGAATCGAATTGTGATGTGTACCGCACGAACGGTGAGCTGGTTCCCCAGATGGTGCTCACTTGCCCCGACACTGTCCGCTTGCGTTATGAAGAGCTTCGGCAGACAGAGATTTATCCTCCCTGCTATTCCATCCTTGCCTCCCTTCCGAAGCTGACCGTCCACTCCTGGCTGTCCGCTTTGCAGGTAGAGCGTTTTGAGCAGAAAGCATGCGTCATATCCCAGCGGCTCGAACGCTGCAATCATCATTGGGAAGATGTTTTCTTCATTACTCTTGCTCGTAACTTCGGCTTCGGGCTGAATGGGGATGCTTTCGAGGCATGGGCAAACCGCCTTCCATTCCGCGCCGTAGACAAGCATCGGGACAGTCTGTTTCAAGTGGAGGCTTTCTTCCTGGGGCAGGCAGGCCTGCTGGAGGAGGTCTCGGCAGAGGCAGATGATTATTATTTGATACTTCAGAAAGAGTTCCGCTACCTGCAACACAAGTTCGAGCTGCCAGCTCCCATGTCTGTTGAGCAGTGGCGGTTTCTGCGTCTTCGTCCCGATAACTTTCCACATGTACGCCTCGCCCAGCTTGCCTGTCTGTATCACAAGGAGCAGTCGCTCTTCTCGCGTGTTATGGAGGCGGAAACGCTGGAAGCGGTGAAGAAGATACTGACAGCCAGGACTTCCGCGTATTGGGAGGAGCACTTCAACTTCAGAAAGGTTTCACCCCGGAGGGAAAAGCGGGTAGGGGATGGCGCCTTGAATCTGATTGCCATCAATACGGTCATCCCGTTTCTTTATGCTTATGGCCTGCACAAGGCCGATGACGTTTTGTGTGACCGTGCCACCCGTTTCCTTGAATCCTTGAAGGCCGAAAACAATCACGTAACCCGACTTTGGGATGGTGCCGGTTTGCCGGTATCTACCGCTGCCGATTCGCAGGCTCTGCTTCAACTTCAAAAGGAATATTGTGACAAGAAAGACTGCTTGCGTTGCCGGTTTGGTTACGAGTATCTGAAACATAGATGATAATAATTATCGCCCCATAGCCTTAGCATTTTATTACTTTTATATTATCTTTGCGCATTGAAAAATAATCCGAGTATATGAAGGCTATCCGCTTTGTTTTTTGTCTGTTTGCGGCACTCATGCTGACGACTCTCAATGGTCTGGCTGCCGAAGAGGAGGATTTCAAGACATTTCTCCAGAAATTCACGTCCAGTGCTTCATTCCAGTATTCCCGAATCAAGTTTCCTTTGAAGTCTCCCATCGCCCTCTTGAAGGATGACGGTGAGACGGAACAGACTTTTCCCTTCACCCGCGAGAAGTGGGCATTGCTAGACGAAGAAACGCTGAAGGAAGGACGTACTACCGAAGAGGAGGGAGGTACCTATATTTCTCACTTCACTGTCAATGAGCCTGCCCATAAAGAGTTCGAAGCAGGCTATGATGAATCAGAACCTTCCCTTCGTGTGGTCTTTGAACTGACGGATGGCAAGTGGTATGTCACCGACTGCTATAACGACTGGTACAACTTCGATCTCCCTATCAATGAACTGGAAGAAACTATTCAGGCGGTACAAGAGGAAAACAAGGCTTTCGAAGAACTTCATCCCTGATGAAGTAGGGGCAGAAATCCGCCTCAATCATTATTTTATCCTTCTTCTGTACGATTTATGCCCCTCTTTTTCCAAAAAGAGGGGTTTCTTTGTACCGTACTAATACATTGAAATATGCGGTTACAACTTCTTTTGATGCAACTTCTCTTATGTGTCCTCCCCGGTATGGAGATGGGCGCTTCCTGCCGGCTTACCGCCTGGGTCGTGGAGGATTCTTCCGGAAAAGTGGAAATTACATGTATCGGCGATACGATGGATATTGTATCTCCGGACGGGCTGTCCCTTTGGTATAAGGAACGGTTGACGGGAAACTATGAGATTACCTACCGGGTACAAGTGGTGGTTGAGAATGGTAGCTACGACCGTCTCAGCGACTTGAATTGTTTTTGGGGGGCCGATGACCCCCGGCATCCGGATGACTTCTTTGCCCGCAGTGCATGGCGCAACGGCGAGTTCAAGAATTACAATACGCTGGACCTTTACTATGTGGGCTACGGCGGTAATGATAATGGAACTACGCGTTTCCGTGAATACCATGGAGAGTATTATGGAGTGGACGATGCAAAGATTAAACCCATCTTGAAAGAGTATACCGATGCCGCCCACCTTTTGAAGCCCAACCATTGGTATGAAGTTAAAATCCGTGTGGAGAATGGAGCCACCACTTATGCCATGGATGGTGAAGAGCTTTTCAGCTTACCGGTTGCCGATGGCAAAGGAGACGGCTATTTCGCCTTACGGTTGTGGCAGAACCACGTACGTTTTGCAGATTTCCAAGTAGCAAATATCGATAACCTTAAATAAACAGACATGATGCAATTCAGTAAATGGAAAATAGGAGCGATAGCGCTCGTTTGCATGTTGCTGCCGGGCAGTGTACATGCACAAATCGTGAAGAATGAGCGCTTGCTTTCTTTTGAGGAGAAGCAGGTTCCGGCGTTTGTCACTACGGCAGCTGGTTCGCAGTTGGGCATTAGCGACGAACATTATAGGGATGGCGACCACAGTTTGAGCTGGACTTTCGAGCCGGGTGCCGCACTGTCTATCAAAAAAGACTTGAAGTTTGAGAAGAAAGACCCGACGGGGAAAGACACCTATCTTTCGGCTTTCATCGTATGGGTGTACAATGAGCAGGCCCAGGACAAGCAGATTCGGTTCGAGTTCCTGAAGGATGGCAAGGTATGCACCTCTTTTCCTTTTGGCATCAACTTCACCGGTTGGCGCGGAGCATGGGTATGTTATGAACGCGATATGCAAGGCACCCCGGAAGAAGGGATGGACGAAATCCGCATTGTAGCCCCCGACGTGAAAGGGAAACTCTTTTTCGACCATCTGATTACTGCCAGCAAGGTAGATGCCCGCCAGCAGACTGCCGACTTGCAGGTACCGTTTGTAAATAAGGGAACCACCAACCACTGGCTGGTTATCTACGAACACTCCTTGTGGAAACCGGACATCCCTCTAACAGACGTGACCGAGGCGCAGAAGCAGGATATACGGGTTATGGAGAAGCGTTTCCGCGGCATGCTCTACACACCTTCCGCGCTTTCGGACAAGGAGATGCAGTCCATCCGTGAGAAGTATGATTTTTATCGGATTACCTACAAGAACGGCAAGGTAGCAGGACGTCCTATCTATTTCGTACGTCACTCCGAGGCATACGAACGTATGGTACCCGATTGGGACAAAGATATGTTCTCCAGACTGGGGATAGAGATAAGCGACTATTTCAACCTGATGAAACGCGTCGCCATCGCCTACAACAATGCGGAGGATGCGGCGCTGAAACACGAGTTGAAGCAGAAATTCATCGCCATGTACGATAACGCCACCGACCAGGGTATTGCCTACGGCAGTTGCTGGGGGAATATCCACCATTACGGATATAGTATGCGCGGTCTGTTTGTGGCTTATTTCTTGATGAAGGACGTGTTGCGTGAGGCAGGTAAGCTGGAAGAGGCGGTACGTACGCTCAACTGGTATGCCATCACCAATGAGGTATATCCCGAACCTGCCGTCAACGGTATTGATATAGATACGTTCAACACCAAGTTGCAAGGCCGCATAGCCAGCATTCTGATTATGGAGGATACACCGGAGAAACTGCAATACCTGCGTTCCTTCTCCCGTTGGCTGGACAATGGCTGCCTTCCTGCGCCGGGATTGGCCGGTTCTTTCAAGCCGGACGGTGCTTGCTTCCATCATTGCAACAATTATCCTGCCTATGCAGTGGGCGGTCTGGACGGTGCCACTAATATGATTTACTTGCTGAGTGGTACCGAGTTCCGTCTGTCCGAGCAGGCACACGAGACGGTGAAGAAAGTGCTTCTCACCATGCGTTTCTATTGCAATCTGAAGCAATGGTCTCTCTCCATGTCCGGACGCCATCCCAACGGGGGAGGAAGCCTGATACCTATCCAATATGCCACGATGGCCATTGCCGGTACGCCGGATGGCAAGCAGAAGTATGACCCCGAAATGGCTGCTGCCTATCTGCGCCTGGTTGCCTATACAGAAGCTCCGGACAAGAATGCGCCCGACTATCTGCCGAAGGCTTCTACCTGCCACGAATTGGAGATGAAGAAGTTGCTCGAAGCCCAAGGCTTCCGTCCGGAACCCGACCCGCAAGGCAATCTGGCTTTGGGTTACGGTTGTGTATCCGTACAGCGTCGCAGCAACTGGGCTGCCGTAGTACGCGGACATTCCCGTTACCTCTGGGCTGCCGAGCACTATCTCCCCGCCAACTTCTATGGCCGTTATCTGGCACATGGCAGCATGCAGATTCTTACCGGAAAACCCGATGAAATGGTTACTTTTGCCACCAGTGGCTGGCAGGAGGCCGGTTTCGACTGGAATCGTATTCCGGGTGTCACGAGCATTCATTTGCCTTTCGACCAGCTGCGTGCCCGGGTATTGAATGTCGATACCTTCTCCGGCATGGAGGAGATGCTCTATTCCGACGAAGCTTTTGCCGGCGGTTTGTCCCAAGCACATCTGAACGGTAACTTCGGTATGGTGCTGCACGAACATGACAAGTATAACGGTTCTCACCGTGCCCGCAAGTCGTTCCATTTCTTCGACGGCACCATTGTATGCCTCGGTACGGACATCGAAAACCTAAATACCGAATATCCAACGGAAACCACCGTGTTCCAGCTTGCCGCCACCACTCCCGAAACCCGCCGGTACTGGGAGTCCTATCAGAGTGATGGACAGACTTATATAGACCCCAACGGCGTAGGTTATTACATTTCCAAAGCTTCCCGTCCTACTGCCCGATATGAGAAGAACTTCCCGCAAGTGACCGTAGGCGAGCGTAGCACCAAGCCTACTTCCGGCGACTGGGTGTCCTTGACATTGCAACATGGCAAAGCCCCGAAAGGCGCTTCCTACGAATATGCAGTGCTGCCCCACACGGATGCCGCCGCTTTGAAGGCATTCGCCAAGAAACCCACTTACAAGATTCTCCGGCAAGACCGCAACGCCCACATTGTGCGTTCTCCGGCAGACGGTCTTACTTCTTACGTCTTGTTTGAGACTCCGCAGGCTCTGCCCGACGGTGGATTGTTGCAGAAAGCCGATACATCGTGCCTTGTCATGATACGCGAATATAAGGACAAGCTTCTGCTGACTGTTTCCCAGCCCGACTTGGCCTTGTATCGTGGTCCGAGTGACGAGGCTTTCGATAAAGACGGAAAACGTATTGAGCGCAGTATCTATTCACGCCCGTGGACTGACAATGAGAGTCAGGAGATTCCCGTAACCGTTACTTTGAAGGGACAGTGGAAGGTTGCCGAGACGCCCTATTGCAAGGTGTTGTCGGCAGACAAGAATCAGACTGTGCTGCGCTTTACTTGCCGGGATGCTGCAAGCTTAGAGGTAGAGCTAAAGAGGTAGGGAGAGTATAGGTTAGACATTGATACTGAATACCCACAACACCCGGATGTTTTACCCCATAACATCCGGGTGTTGTGCTATAAAACATGGGGATGTTTTGGGGTAATACATCCCCATGTTTTGGGTGAATACATCCGGGTGTTGTGGGTATTCGGTATAGGAGTCTTAGCCTTTCTCTCCTATAGAGAAAGATACTGGAAACGGTTGTTTAATATGTTCCGAGCAGATTGCTTACTGCTGACTGATAGTTTGCCAGTTTGCTGGTCTTATGAATGGTCTTTCTCGCTTTGCGGTCTCCGTCCGGCAATAGGTACTCCCAGAAACTTTTCATTTTCATTAATAGCTGTGCCTCACCGCCTTGCAGTAGCTCTTGATAGGCGTTGAAGACCTCGGTGTGTAGTTGTCCCACTTTTTTCGCCATTTCATCGGAAGAAATCGGGGTTCCTTGCTTGTATTCCAGCGCCAGGGCAGGATTGGCGAGTAGCCCGCGGCCGATGACGATACCTGCCAATCGGGGGAACCGTGTGGTGATAGAACGGATATCATTCGCGGTATGCAGGTCTCCGTTGTAGAACAGAGGGTGGGTGCACTCTTTGTAGAAAGCTTCAAATCCCTCCAGGTCTACCTCTCCTTTGTATTGCTGCTTGCCCAGACGCGGGTGCAGGATGATGTGTGCGAGGGGGAGTTCGTTGAACAGCGGTAGCAGGGCAAGACACTCCTCTGCCTGCTCCCAGCCCAGACGCAGCTTCACGGAGAAACGGATGTCGGGATGTCGGTCGATGGCTTCGGAGAGCAGCGCCTTCACTTCTTCGGGATAGGGCAGCATGCCGCAGCCATTGTGGCGCCGGGCCAGCATCGGAAAAGGACAACCCAGATTGATGTCCGCTTCCTGGTATCCTTTTTCGATGAAAAGGGACATTATGTGCTCCAGCTTGTCCGCATCCGGAGCAATGAGCTGGGGGATGAGGTGCAGGTCCGGGTTGTTGTCCGGCTCAATGTCACGGGCATCTTTCCGCCGGATTTCTCCGTGCTCCATGCGTACGAAAGGAGAGTAATAGGTCTCTATGCCGCCGAATATGCGTGCATGCGCCCGCCGGTAGACGGCATCGGTGTAGCCTTGCAGCGGGGCGAAGTGGATGGGTAATATGTTCTCGTTCATGGCTGCAAAGATACACATTTTTACTTCCGATCTTTGATGGGAATCACCATATTCCAAGAACGGGATGCATTTTCGAATCCTCCGGGCCCGTCCATCGTGGCAAAGAAGATGTAGGCAGGCTTTCCGTCCTCGAAGAGGATGAAGGGGCGTTCCAGTTGTCCTTGCTTCTCCACGCTGCCGTCTTCCCACTCCACAGTGAGCGAGTAGGCTTTCGGGTCTTTGTCCACCGTCCATTGGATGCCGTCTTTGGAATGTGCCATGACGCCTCCGCCCCGTTCGCCAGTAAACTTGGCTACATGGTCTTTGAAGATGGCATGATAACCGTTTGCATCTTTCCAGAGGAAAGGGTCTTCCGCTTCGCCCTGACCGTCTACTTCAAAGATGGGACAGTCATTGTTCAGCACTCGATAAGGGCCTTCTATGGTAGGAGCATAAGCCATTCCGAGGCTCATGGCCGAGTGCAGGTAACCGTTCGTGTAATGTCGCCCCTTGAATATCATCATCACCGAACCGTCTTCTTGAATGATAGGCGAGGGATTTGAGGTCAGAAAACTGTAGAAAGTATTGGGCTTGGTCTTCAAGATGGGCTCGTCCAAGCGTTTCCACGGACCGTAGGGCGAGTCGGCAACGGCCAGTCCCACGCGTTTGTTGGCGCGGGCAACGGTACACCAGGGGCTTTTCAGGGTGAGTTGTTCGTAAGTAGGGTCGGCAAAGGGGTGGGTGGAACCCATATAGATAAGGTAGTATTTCCCGTTCTGCCTCAAAATGCGTGGATTGTGTGTGGAGCGTCCGTCCCAGTATTGCGCACCACGGGCAGGGAGGGCCACTTCGCTGAACCGATAAGGTCCCTGCGGTATCTCGGATACGGCATGTACAATCTCCGAGGCTACCATCCATCCCGGATGGAACGGCAAGCTTTTGGGAAAGCGGGAAACGAACATATGGTACTTGCCGTCATCTCCTTTCACTACCGAACTTCCCCAGGCCCAATAGCCTTCGCACTCGAAAGCTGGTGTACGTGGAGCTTTGTCCAAGTGATGAAACAGTGGGTTTTCCGACTTCTGTTTCAGTTCTACCAGATTGTCCAGCTTCTGGGCAGAAGACGTTATAGCTATGAAAGCGGCAAAGAGAAAAAGCAGATGATGTCTTTTCATGGGGAGTGTTGTTAATAAGGTTATTATGATGAAACAAAGATAGCCAATCTTTTTATGCCTGTTGCCGCACTCAGCCAGTTCCGTACGAAAACTGCATCTGTTTTGTATGATTGCCGTCATTTCTTCCCTCTGCCTTTCATTATATTTGCTGAAAATATAATCGGACATTATACAATAACCAATACGATTCTAATATGCAGAGAAACCTTATTCTGACCATTCTCGGCCTTTGCTTGGCCGCAACCGCTTTTCCGCAGGAGAAGGAAACGCAGTTTGCTTTCAATAATTATCACCGTTACTACAACGAAGCCCGGCAGCGGGGGGATGCAGAGAAGGAGAAGTCCATCAAGGCTTTCCGCGCTTCCTTTGCGCAGCATCCTTACCGTTATCATTCCCTGGACACCCGGTTGAGTGCGCAGGAGTGTCTGGCACAACTCACTGCCGACGGTATCTTTTCTGGTTTAAGGGAGCAGGAAGAGCAATTCCGCAAAGAGAATGCCTTTCAGAAGCCTTACTCCAACCCGCAGGCCGAAATAGGCTTGTTCGTGGCGGATGCCTTCAACCGTATCTGGAAAGTAGCGGATGCCTATCGTAAAGGTGAACTGACAGAAGAGCAGGCCTTGTCCGGTAAAGTGCTGAAGGCAATCTTGCATTACGGCGGTATCGAGGCAGGACGCCCCAATGACGGTCCCCGTTTCCATGCATCTTGCTTTGCCATACCTACGGCAGCGGTCAATACTTATTTCTGCTATCTGAAACAGATGGACGATGCTGAAGGTGGGAAAGGCGGCACATTGCTGCAAGAGGCGTGCGATATGTTGAAAACCATTGCCTTACAAGCTTGGACCCAACCTCTCCGCCACGACGAAACCGATGAGAATGTAGTTTCCATTTCCCGTTTCCGCAACCATGTGTGGTGGGTGGGCGGCAATGCATTGGCCTATCGTTCCCTATTGCCCGTGGCCGCCATGTACCGTTCCATTCCTATGATAGACTTGCTGGCGGAAGTTTGCCAGCGCGGTATCAGTATGACCTCCCAAACTACGTATTCCGATGCTTTCTGGACTGAGGGATTCACTGCCGACGGGGCAGGTTGGGGACATGGAAAGCAATGCCTGATTTGGGGCTATCCCATTGACGGGACTTCCAATGCACTTAAAATGCTGAATATGCTGAAAGGCTCTCCCTGGGCCAAGAATCTGGGCCGGGATAATGTGCAGGCACTTCTTAATTTCCTGCGTGGTGGTGCCTGGTATTATTATAAGGGATATCGCCTTCCTTGCCTGGACCGTGGCTCGTATGTATATAATCCCACAGAGCTTTCCATCCCTTATGCCGGAATGCTGGATAACCTTATCGGCAACTGGATGGACTCTTTCACCCCCGAAGAGCAGCGGGAACTGTTGCAATTGCAGCAAGAGGTGAAGAAGAATCGCATCACGATGGAGACGTATGCTCCGGGCGTCTATTCCGGTACCCGTTGGTTCTTCAACAACGACGACTTGATAAAGAAGACCCCCGACTATCATATCACGATTAATATGGCCTCTGTCCGTTGTGACGGACTGGAGAGTGCCGCCAGTTTTGCTGATGCCTACAATTTCTATCCGACGGATGGAATGACGTTGTTCCAGCGCAGCGGCGATGAGTATTTCCGGATTATGGGCGGTTGGGATGTCACCGCTTCCCCGGGTGTGACTGCACGCGAAGGCATGGACAAACTGGTTCCCGTAGAGAATTGGCGTGGTTATTGCAGCAGGAGTAATTTTGCTGCCGGTGCTACGGATGGCGGGAGTAATGCCGTTGCAGGATATATCTTCGAAAAGATGAACGCTTCTGCGAAAGAGGGTGTGAACGACAAGGGGAACAGTGAGGGTTTGAACGAGGTTCTTTATGGCTTCAAGGCATATAAGTCTTATTTCATTCTGGGAGATTACATGGTAGCTTTGGGTGCGGGCGTAACCAATAAGCGTCCTGAACTGGATGGGGAGATTCGCACCACCATCGACCAGACGGCTTGGACGGATGAAGTTTTCTCGATGAAAAGGGGAAAAATGGAGCTTGTCGCTTCCGGCACTCACTCGCTTTTGTCGGCAGATGGTACTCCCCTCTGGCTGGTGCAGAAAGGTAAGTTTGCCTATCGGATACTTCCTGAGTATACCCGTGAAGCATTTGTTACTTGCGAGACTCGTCCCACAGATTGGGTGAAGCGGAACAAGGTGAATGAAAAGAAACAAGGCTTGCCCTCAGAAGCCAGAATCCTCCGTCTGTGGGCAAATCATGGACAGCGTCCGGTTGATGATACCTATGGCTATGTGGTTTATGCAGGCCGGCAGATACCATCGGATGAACTGCCGTTCCGGGTATTGCAGAACGATACCCTGGTGCAGGCGGTCTGCTCTATGGATGGAAAGGTGGTGGAAGCCGTCTTGTATCCCGGCAATAAAGGTTTGCAGGCAGAAGGTTTGTCTCTTTCCGCTTCTGCCCTGTGTGCGGTGCTGATAAGGGAAGAAGCAGGGGAGATTGTGGTTTCTGTCACCGATGCTTGCATGAATGCGGCTCTGAAAGGGATTCGGATTGTTCTCAATGGAAGGGAAATCAAAGTACCTATGCCGCAGAGGATGTTTTGTGGAAAACCGGGGGTAATACGTGTGGATAGAATGACAAATCAATGATATAGATTCTTTTATTGATTACTTTCTGGGCCTATATCGGTCTACTCACTACTTTTGTTTCTACACAAAAGTTTCAAAATGAATAATATCTGTCGCGATGTCAGGCTCTAATGGTATATTGGGAATAGTGTGATATAGTTGCTTTTGACGTTCAAGACCATTCCTTATTTGGTTGGATGTCTTTGGGGCAGTATTCATTGTATTGATAAATAAAAGGGAGGAACCTCACGGCCCCTCCCTTTCGTACATATCAAATTGATTAAGGTCTATTTGATTTCTTGATAAATAAGGTTAGAAGTTTTGTGTTATTCTGTTTCTATTAATAACCGGCATTATTGGTCCATTGTGTTAACTCAATCTGTTGGTAGGGGATTGGGAAATAATAATGGTTGTTTCTTTGGAAAAGTGAACCATCCCAAGTCTCGGCTCTTACTTCACTTACCTTCTCGAGACGGACTAGTTCGAACCAACGCTTCATTTCGGCAAAGAATTCCCATCCTCGCTCATTGGACACTGCAGTGGTGAAAGCGGTGGGGTCGGTAGTGGTAGTCAGTTGGCTGTCTGCATATCCGGCACGTTTCTGTATTTCCTGAATAGCCTGGATAGCTTGCGTATTCACGCTGTTGGTTGCACGAGTGGAGGCTTCGGCATACATCAGCAGGACTTCGGCATAACGATAGATGCAGGTGATACCGTTGGCAAGCTGGCTACTACCCGGTGCGCCATTATCATAGTTGTAATATTTCGAGATAGCAGGTAACTTGTCACCGCTCTCTTTGTAAGTGACATGGCCACTTTTAGTGTTCCATTCCGTCATGTAGTTCCAGGCTTTCCGTTCATCGTCTGGATAGTTCAAGTAGAAGGCTTCGTTACCGTAATAATCGGCCCAACCGGCGGGGATAAAATCGGCTGGATAATAGGACTTCCCATAGTTACTGGCTGTTTTTAGCTTTGCATTATGGTGGATGGCAAACATCACTTCATTGGCTTGTTCTTTGTTGGCTTCTTTCCACAATTCAGCATAGCTCTCGGTCAGATACAGTCCAGAGTTGTCTATGATATTTTTGGCTGTTGTAGCTGCCAGGCTATAATATTCTTGTCCTTTTTTTAAAGGCCAGCCTGCCATAGTCATGTAGGCGTCGGCGAGGCAGGCTTCAGCTGCCCATTTAGAGGGAGTGGAGCTAAAACCGCTACGGCTCTTGGTCGGTAACAGTTCTACTGCCTTTTTTAAACTTGGAATAATAGCTTGGTCATAGATGTCGGCTACAGCTGTTCTCGGCATATTAGTGGCAGCGTCTTCTTCCGTCAGAATCAGAGGTAAATCACCATACATGCGTACCAGATAAAAATAAGACAATCCACGGAGGAAGTAGGCTTCACCTAATACTTCTTCATATTGTTTGGCTAAGGTAGCGTCTTCAGGAAGCACCGCTTTGTTGATGAGTTTGTTGGCGTTGTTGATTACAGTAAAGAATAATTCCCATGTAGTCTTGTAGTCTGCATTGTTGGCTGTGATATTGGGGGTCAGTCGGTAGTAATTAGCCAGTTCATTGTTGGCTTTTGCTGCACGATATGTAATGTCATCTGCGCATACATTGATGCGTTGCAAGCGGCAGTTGAATCCGTAGTTACCATTCCATAAATCGTTGTAAAGCCCTGTTGTAGCTTGTTGCAGGCTGGTCAAATCCATACGTGCAATATATTCTTCTTCTGTAATGAAGGATTGTGGCTCTTGAGTCAGGTCCACACAAGAGGTTGTGAGGAACATACTACTTGTAATTACTATATATGCTAATTTTTTCATATCGTTCTTTTGTTTAATAAAGTTAATCATTAGAATGCAAAGTTTAAACCAATGAGGTAGTTACGGCTGTTAGGATATGCACCCCAGTCTACACCTTGTACCAATGGACTACCCATGGTAGCTTCAGGATCCAGTCCAGAATAGCTGGTAATGTGGAACGGGTTTTGAATAGAAGCATATACGCGCAGGTTGCTGATGCCTAATGCTTTACAAGCCAATTCTGGTAATGTGTAACCCAAGGTAATACTTTTCATCTTGATAAAACTTCCGTTCTCAACAAATCGCGTGGAGAAGAAATCTTTGTTTTCGGTTCCTCCATTGGTAAAACCTGGTACATTCGTATTAGTATGGGTAGGTGTCCAACGGTCCAAGAAGTCACGCATTGGGGTTACACCAGCTACCTGTTGACTTCCGATGAGACCGAAGCCTATCTGTTTGGTCGCATTATAGATGTCGAATCCGTGGAAGCCTACTACGAAGAATGAAAAGTCGAAGTTCTTGTAATTGAAACTATTGTTCCAACCCCAGTTGAATGTCGGTTGTCCGCAACCGATAATGCCTTGGTCCTCAGTGTTAATCTTTCCGTCTTTGTTGACATCTATATATTTAGAATTACCTGCAACAACTCCATATACTTTACCGTTGGTCTCACCAGTGGCGTTCCCGTTGGCATCAATGAATGGAGCGTTTACTTCATCTTCCTGCCAGATACCGTCAAAGGTATATCCCCAGAATGTCCCTAATTTTTCACCTTCAATCATTTGGAATAATTGGTTCTGGTAGTTACCAGCTTGCTGTTGGCGGTGGTTGGGAGTTGGTATACTGGCATAAGTACCTTTGTTGTGTGCCAAAGTAAGGTCTGTGTGCCAGTTGAAATCTTTATTGGTAAAAGGGTCTGCACTAATAGTAAATTCAACACCAGTATTTTTAATTTCACCAGAATTCATAAGTAATGACGAGTATCCCATGTGGGTAGGTTGTGCCAGTTCCAGTAGAATGTCTTTGGATACTTTGTTGTACCAATCGGCTGTTAAGCGAACGCGACCATTGAGAATACCAAAGTCAATACCGACATTGACCTGGTCGTTACGTTCCCATTTTAGGTAAGGAGCGGCGGGACGGTCTACTTTATAGGAAGTGCTGCCATCGCTGTTTCTTACGGGTGACATTTTGGAGTAAATACGATAAGCTTCTACTGATTGATTACCTACGGAGCCATAACCTAAACGAAGTTTTAGTTGGTCGATGAAACTGTTCTCTTTCAAGAAGTTTTCTTGTTTCAAATCCCAAGCCAAAGCGGCGGAAGGGAAGTAACACCATTTGTCTTTCAATCGTGAAGAGCCGTCGGCGCGTATGGAAGCCGTAATCATATAGCGATTCATGAATACATAATTGACACGTAACATGCCTGACATCAATGTATTGATGATGCGATCTGAACCGATAGCGGCAAGATTAGCGTCAGACCATGCCAAGTTGTTAATACCAATACGGTCGATATAATCCAGATTATAGGCAGTACTTGTGTGGTTGTAATTATTATCGTAGGATTGTTCGAATACAGCTGTTGCATTGATACGGTGATTTTTATTGAACTCCTTGACATAACTCAGTGTATTGGTGTTCAGCCAGGAAGTATTCCAGTAACTGCGCGATTGTCCTTGGGTCATTTTGTTCTTGTAGTTGTAATAGCTATCTTCGTTTTCTACTGAAGTGTTCAGTCGGTTGTCGAATAGGACACCTAATTGTGAACGGAATGTTAGTCCATCCAATATATTGAACTGTACGTATCCCTGAAGACGATTATTAATGGTCTTGTTGGAGTTGTTTGATTCCCAAATGTATCCCATAGGATTGTAGGTTGGACTGCCATCAAAGAAGGCGTTGTTATATTCTCCGTTCTCCTTTTTAGGAGAGATTGTGCTAGGGAAGTACATGGCTTGTTGAATCAAACCATCGTATTGTGTGATACGGGGAGCTGTATTATTGCGATAGTGTCCATAAATATTCAGTCCGGCTGTCAACCATTTTTTGATTTTAGTATCCATCTTCAAGCGCCAACTGTAGATTTGACTGTCTGATTCTTTAATGATACCTTTGTCATCTTGATAACGGAGTGATGCTAAGAAAGTGGTTTTCTCGCCACCACCGGCTATAGAGAGTTCATAGTTCTGGGTAACTGCAGTGCGGAAAATTTCTCTTGAGTAATCGAAACCTGCTGTTCCGTTCTTGAAAGCTTCTAGCTCTGCTGCACTGTAATAGTGGTTGTCTTCATAACCAAATTTTTCTTTACCGAATTCGTTCACCAAATTGGCATATTCGTATGGAGAGAGGTTGTCAGCATACTTAGCTACTGTCTTGATATTAGCAAAAGCATTAAAAGATACAGTCAATTTATCTTTGTCAGGATTTTTAGTAGTAACCAAGAGGACACCGTTTGCACCGCGAGAACCGTAAACAGCTGTTGCAGATGCGTCTTTCAATACTTCGATAGATTGAATATCGGAAGGATTCAACGACTGAAGGGAACCACCGATGAAACCGTCGATAACAACCAAAGGACCGGTTTCTGCTGTGATAGAGTTGATACCACGTACACGGATGGTATTGTCTTCAGTAGGATTACCGGAACCAGAGAGAACTGATACACCGGCCATACGTCCCTGCAATGCATCGGATACATTACCGGTCGGGGTATTCTTCAATGCATCTGCTGCTTTTACAGAAGCAACTGCACCGGTCAGGTCACTCTTACGTTGAACGCCGTAACCCACTACGACAACTTCCTGCAGCAATTGGCTGTCTTCTGCCAGTTTTACGTCGATTTTGGTCTTTCCGCCTACGGCAATCTTTTGTGTCTGATATCCGATATAGGAGAATACGAGAGTTGCGTTTGCCGGAACATTGGGAAGGGTGTAGTTTCCGTCAATGTCTGTGATACATCCGTTACTTGTTCCTTCCACCTGGATAGAAGCACCAATCACCGGACCTAAGTTGTCAGTCACTGTACCTGTTACTGTGAGATTCTGTGCATTGGCCTGCGTGGCAAATAGGACAGAAAGCAACATAATACCTAATGCTTTAAAGAAGCTGGATTTCTGTTTCATAAATATTAATTTAATTAGTTATTAATAAAGGTTGTTTCTTTGTTTTGTACTCACTTCAGAGTTGAATCACATCGCAAATGTAGGGGATGGAATATACAAATGCATTAGTTAATAGTTCGCAAAAAGTACGAATTCGTACAAAACTTGCGAACTATACCACTCTTGTACTTTTATTCCCTTTCACTTTGGTTCTTTGCTTCCTTCACCTCTTCCAGTAGGGCAGAGAGCGTTTTTACCTTGTCCGGATGGGCTTCTGCCACATTGTCTTTTTCGGACGGATCAATGGAAAGATTGTACAGTTGGGGCTGCGGGGCGTTGCCCATTTCTATTTTTGTCCAATACTCCAGTGCCGGCTTGTCGCTGGGCTCTATGTATTTCCAGTCTCCTTGGATAATGGAGAGTGTATTGTCCAGATTCTGTTGTACAATATAGTCACATCCGGCAGTATCGGTTCCCAGGAAGTTGTTGAGCTGGTCGCGGCTGTCGGGAGCGATGCCTGCTTCCAGCGGATGGTTCAGCAGGGCGGCGAATGAAGCGTATACATCAATCATGGAGAAGGGGGCTTGTTGTTTGCCGGGTTTGATGCCATTGGGCCAGCGTACAATGAAGGGAATGCGGGTACCGGCATCGAAAGCGCTGTACTTCCCACCGCGGTAGTGCTTCATGGGAGTATGGCCGTTCAGCAGTTCGCGTGCCTGGTCCTGATAGCCGTCGTCTATGACGGGACCGTTGTCACTGCAGAATACAAAAATGGTGTTGTCGGCAATGCCGAGGCTGTCCAAAGTGTGCATGATTTCACCCACGGTCCAGTCCAGCTGGAGGATGACGTCGCCACGTACGCCCAAACCACTCTTGCCGGCGAAACGCGGATGTGGCACGCGGGGAACATGTACATCTTGCGTACCCATATAAAGGAAGAAAGGTTCGTCTTTATGGGCTGTGATGAAGTTCTTGGCCTTGTCTGTAATCACGTCGGCAATGTCTTCGTCTGTCCAAAGGGCGGATTTGCCGCCGGTCATCCAGCCGATGCGGGGGATGCCGTTGATGATGGTGTTATTGTGCCCTTGGCTGGGTTTCATCTTGACGAGTTCGGGGTTTTCGAGACCGGTGGGCCAGTCACCGACCTTGTGGTCGTAGCTCACAGTGATAGGGTCGTTGGGGTCGAGGCCCACTACATGTCCGTTCTCTACAAAGACGCAGGGAACGCGGTCGACGGTAGCGGGGATGATGTATTCATAGTCAAAGCCGATGTCTTGGGTGTTCGGTTTGATGGAGTGGTTGAAGTCTGTACCGCCTTTAGGGCCCAGGCCGAGGTGCCACTTGCCCACTGCTGCAGTGGCGTAGCCTTCTTCCTTGAACATATCGGCCATAGTGACGCAGGCGGTATCGATGATGAGTTCGGAATTGCCCGGAGCGATGCCGGTATTCTTCTGTCGCCAGGGATACATGCCCGTCAGCAGGCCGAAACGGGAAGGAGTGCTGGTGGAAGAAGTGGCATAAGCGTTGGTAAACTGCATGCCTTGTCCGGCAAGGCGGTCAATGTTGGGAGTGCTTACTTTGGTGGCACCGTAACAGCTCAGGTCGCCGATACCCAGGTCATCAGCAATCAGATATACTACATTGGGCTTCTGCGGCGAGTGCTCCGAAGTCTTGTCTTTAGGTTGGCTTCCGCATCCCGCTATCAGGGCTGCACCGGGAATCAGAGACCACAAGGGGGAAAAATGCTTCATAGTTCTTTGACTTTAGATTGTAATTCTGAGGTCAAAGGTAAGAGGTTTTATGGAATCGGGTGTATAAGGAAGTACAAGGGAAGGGAGAAAAAGTACAAACCGTATCATGCGATGGCTTGATGTACAATATTAAGATGTCTCTTCACTGTCTTCCGTACTTTCCTCTCCTCCATTCTCTCCTTTGCGGTAGGCCAGTGGGCTGACATGGTAAATGTCCTTGAAGCATTTGGAGAAATAGCGTGAAGAACTGAAACCGATCCGGTCCGCAATTTCAGTGATATTCAGCTCCGGATTGTTGCGCAGCATTAGAGCGCCTTTCTTCAGGCGGATGGTCAGGATAAAGTCGTTCGGAGTTTGTCCGGTGATAGCCTTCAGCTTGGTGAACAGATTGGTGCGTGCCATTGCCATTTCACGGGCAAAGACGTTGACGTTGAACTCCGTATCGTCCAGATGTTGCTCGATGACTGCCATGGCACGGTCCAGAATCTCCTTGTCTATGGGGTTGGTGGCAAGCATCTGTACAAAGGCTTGCGGCTGCTTGCTGAACTTCTCCTGCAGGAGGATGCGCGAGTTCACGAGGTTGTTGCAGCGCGAAATCAATAGATTGGTGTTGAACGGCTTGGTGATATAGTCGTCCGCACCGATGCGTAGTCCCTCGATATTCTGTTCGATGGCAGTACGTGCCGTGAGCAGTACCACGGGAATATGGCAGGTGTTGAAGTCGCTCTTTATCTGTTTGCACAGTTCCGTTCCCGACATGTTGGGCATCACCACGTCGCTGACTACGATATTGGGCATTTCGCTGCGCACCAGTGCAAGTCCTTCCGCTCCGTCGGCCGCAGTCAGCACTTCGTAGAAGGGCTTGAAGATACCTGCCAGCATGTCGCGGATGGAGTCGTTGTCTTCCACTATCAGGATTTTTGCATCCGGGAGTCGTTTGATGGGAGCACTCTCTTCCAGCTCCGCCTTGAGCAGGGCATCGTTTTCCGGTTTGGGAATTTCTATTTGTTGCACACTGTCTGCATTCTTATTTATTTGCTCTTCGTCAAACTGTGCGTTCCCCAATTGCAGGTTTACGATGAAGCTGCTACCTTTGCCCAGTTCGCTTTCCACACGGATGGTGCCGTGATGGAGCTCCACGATACCCTTCGTCAATGCCAGGCCGATACCCGTACCCGTCTTGCTTGCATCTGTAGAGTCCATTTGGTCTATCTGGTAGAAGCGGTCGAATATCTTGTCCACTTCCCGGGCATCTATGCCGCTGCCGGTATCGGTCACGCGGATGACGGCATTGCTGCCTTCGGTCTTGATGCTGAGGGTGATGCTGTCTTCCGCCTTGGTATGCTTGACGGCGTTGGACAGCAGGTTGTTTATCACTTTCTGCATCTGTTTTTGGTCATACCATACTTCGAGGCTGTCTGTTTCCTTCTCGAAGTAGAGGCTGATTTGTTTGGCGCTGGCATATTCCAGGAAAAGCAGATAGTTTTCGTATAGGAAGTTCACGATGTTGTGTGGACTTACCTTTATCTTCATGTGCCCTTGTTCCTGCTTGCGGAAGTCGAGCAGCTCGGTGATGAGTTCCCGTAGCTGTATGCTGTTCTTGTAGATGCCCAGTACCTTGTTATATATGGCAGGCGTGAAGTTCTGGAGTTGCATCAGCGTTTCCACTTGGGCCACGATGAGTGTCAGCGGGGTGCGGAATTCATGGGAAATGTTGGTGAAGAAACGTAGCTTTGACTGGTTCAGGGCCTCTACGTCACGGATGTGCTTCTGTTCGTACTTCAGTGATTCACGCAACTTGATTCTGGACTTGTAGGTACGCACCAGATACCAGAGCAGGATTCCCGTCACTATCAGGTAGATAAGATAGGCAAGGGGAGTCTTGTAGTAGGGAGGCAACACGTGTATGGTCAGGTGGACTTGCGGACAAAGGCTCTCGTCTTTTCCGTTGGGCTTTATAATCAAGTTATAGGTTCCGGCATTCAGGTTGGTATAGGTGATGTTGTGCAGTCCACGGGCACTGTTCCAGTCGTTGGAGAAGCCTTCCAGCTTATAGATGATGTCGTCTTTGTTGGCGGCTACATAGTTTGAAGTGGCAAACTCTATGCTGAACATGGACTGGTCAGCGTTGAGCGTAATCTCGGGGGTGCAGTACAAGGCTTGCTGCAGGATACCGGTCTCATCTCCCACTTGTATTTCCGTTCCGTTCACAATGAGGCGGGAGAGGATGATTTTGTAGGGTTTCGGCGTGAAGTTCAACTCCATTTCATGGAAAGAAATCATTCCCTGCGTGCCTCCCAGGAATATCTCTCCGTCACGGGTCACGCAAAGGGCATTCTCGTTGACGGCAGTCATTGGGAAACCGTTTTCGGCACTGTAGTTCAGGAATGCCTTTTGCCGGTAGTCGAAGATGGAGAAGCCCTCGTTGGTGATGAGCAGCAGTTTGCCGCTGGTGGGGGATTCCTCCGTCTCATAGATACAGTCGCTGGAAAGGCCGTTCTTCGCTTGGTCAAAGTTCTCGAAGTCGTTGCTGGCAGGGCGGTATAAGTCCAGTCCGCTGCCCGAAGTGGCGAACCACAGATTGCCTTTGCTGTCTTGGGTAATGTTGTTTACATTGTTGTTGCTGATGCTGTGTGGGTCGGCAGTATCATGGCGGTAGTTGGTCAGTTTGCCGGTATCGAAACGGTAGCTGAACACACCTTCGCCCGTGGCTGCAATCCAGAGCGTACCGTTGCTGTCGAAAGTGACATCTGCCACCATCTTGATTTTTTTGCCTTCTTTGCTGTCCTGGAACAGTTGTTGGCATTTCCCGTTGGCAGGGTCGAAGAGGCAGATTCCGTTTTGGGTGGCTATCACCAGGTGGTCTTGGTAAGGCGCGATATCGCGGATGATGTCGGAAGGCAAGGTCTCCGGATTACCTGCTTCCATGCGGTAGTGTGTGAATCGCCCCGAGCGTATGTCCAGTCTGTTCAGTCCGCCCAGATGGGTTCCTATCCAGATGATGTCTTTGGAGGCATCATAATAGAGAGCCTTGATGTTGTTATGGGAAATACTGTTGGGACCGATTTCCGGGCGGAACCATTTGAACTCACGGGTACGGCGGTTGTAATAGTTCAGTCCGCCCCCTTCGGTGCCAATCCACAGATTGCCGTCCTTGTCTTCGATGGTGCGGCCTACAACCGGATTGCTCAGCCCCTTCTTTTCGATGGGCGAATACATATAGCGGCTGTATATCTCGTACTCGGGGTTGAAGTAGTTGACGCCGCCAAAGTAGGTCCCCAGCCACAGCGTTCCTTGGTTGTCCTTTACGATGCACCAGATGGAAGAGTGTGTCAGTCCGTCGCTCTGGGCATCACTGGCAGTGTGGTTCTGGAAGAGTCCCGTACTTTTGTCATACCGGTTCAATCCGTTGAATGTCCCAATCCAGATGTTTCCCAGATTGTCTTCACAGCAGGCTCGCACGAAGTTGGAAGAGATGCTGTAAGGGTTCTTTGCGTCGTATTCAAAGATTTCGATGGTTCCGTCGGTCTTTACATGGTGCAGCCCTTCTTCCCAGCTGCCAATCCATAACTCGCCTTCGCTGTCTTGGTATATGCTGGTGATGTTGCCTTTCAGGATGGGGTGGGTCAGCTCGTTCTTGTCCAGTTGCAGGCGGTATGCTCCGTCGGTGGTCGTTCCAATCCACATTTGTCCTTTGTCCAGATGCATACAGCAGATTTCCAGACTTTTTCCGGGAAGCTGGTAATAGAGGTCAAAGTTCCCGGTCTGCTCGTTATAGCGGTAGATTTCATTCTGTTTTCCGATGAAAAGGGCCTCTTTGTAATATATGCTGTGTACATTTCCTTGCAGCAGGGTGGTGAATCTTTGGGTGGCGAGATTGAACTCGGCTACTCCTTCCGTACAGAGCAGGTAGATTTTTCCGTTACGGTTGCCGGCCATGCGCAGCACGGTGTTGCAGAAAAGGCTGTAAGGGTCGTTCTTCTGCAGCTTGTAAGTTTGTATGTCTTCTCCGTCATAACGGTTCAAGCCTTCTCGGGTTCCAATCCATAAGACACCGTTTTCATCGATGTAAAGGCTGTTCACGGAGAATTGTGACAGACCGTCGTCGGTTGTCAGATGGTTGAAGGTGATGTTCTGCGCCTGCAGGGTTGCAGCAATCATGCTTACTGAAACAAGAAGCAGCCGGATGATAAACGTTCGCACTTTTCGGGTAGTTTTTAAGGTTTCAGTTACAAATATAGGTATATTTTGTACAAGACTTCTTATTTATTAGGCAGTTTTTGCGGTTATGTTTGGATAAATGTATAATTTTGGAAGCGCGCCGAACGATACTTGTCTTTTGATAGATGGCAATCGGCGTATCTTTGTAAACAAATTAATTCATTTATTATCATGAAAGACCTTTTATCTATTGTATCTCATTTTCAAATGCAGGGTACGGTTCGTGAAATCAAGCCTTTAGGCTCAGGCCTGATTAACGATACGTACAAAGTGACCACCGTTGAGGCCGATGCGCCGGACTATGTTCTGCAACGTATCAATCATGCCATTTTCCAGAATGTAGAGATGTTACAGTCTAATATCGAGGCTGTGACCGGGCATATCCGTAAGAAGCTGGAAGAGAAAGGAGAGGCCGATGTCGAGCGTAAAGTGCTTCATTTCATCCCCACGGCCGAAGGGAAAACCTATTGGTATGACGGTGAGAACTACTGGCGTATCATGACTTTTATTCCCCGTGCCAAGACTTACGAGACGGTGAACCCCGAATATTCCTATTATGCGGGAACTGCCTTCGGTAATTTCCAGGCTATGCTTGCCGACATTCCAGATACATTGGGCGAGACAATTCCCGATTTCCACAACATGGAGTTCCGCCTGAAGCAACTCCGTGATGCTGTGGCTGCCGATGCGGCGGGACGTGTGCAGGAGGTGCGGTATTTTCTGGATGAGATAGAAAAACGCGCTGATGAAATGTGCAAGGCAGAACGCTTGTTCCGTGAAGGCAAACTGCCCAAACGGGTATGCCACTGTGATACGAAAGTGAACAATATGATGTTCGACGAAGACGGTACGGTGCTTTGTGTCATCGACCTGGATACGGTGATGCCCAGCTTCATCTTCTCCGATTATGGCGATTTCCTTCGCTCAGGTGCCAACACGGGGTTGGAAGACGACAAGAATCCGGATAATGTGAACTTCAATATGGAAATATTCCGGGCATTTACCAAGGGCTATCTGGAATCGGGCAAGTCCTTCCTGTTGCCGATAGAGATTGAGAATCTGCCTTATGCGGCTGCCTTGTTCCCATACATGCAGTGCGTACGCTTCCTGGCAGATTATATCAACGGTGATACTTATTATAAAATCCAGTATCCGGAGCACAATCTTGTGCGTACCAAGGCTCAGTTCAAACTGTTGCAGAGTGTGGAGGAACATACACCGGAGATGAAAAAGTTCATTGACTCATGTATCTGAAAAAGTTTTTAATGACGATGGCGGCAGCTCTTTGCATGTTGCCGCTGTCTGCAATTAATCCCCAAAATAGTAAAATGAAAGAATTGAATGTAAAGAAAGTAAGTGTGGCCAATATACCGGTAGAGTCGGTTCCGGCTCTTCTGGATGAAGAGAAGGTGGCGTTTCAGCCCGTAAACACTGTGAATTGGGCTGCTTTTCCTTATACTCCCGATGTGGAATTCCGCATAGCGCATACGGAAGATGCCATTCTGCTGCATTTCAAGGTAAGGGAAGCGAGTGTACGCGCAGTTGCAGGCCACGATAACGGTCCGGTTTGGGAAGATGCGTGTGTAGAGTTCTTCTCTGTGCCTGCCGATGACGGAGTGTACTACAATATGGAGTGTAATTGTGCCGGGACTCTGCTTATTGGGGCAGGTGCCGGACGTGGAAACCGCCAGCATGCCCCGCAAGAGGTGCTCGATAAAGTACAGCGTTGGGCTTCTTTGGGACGTGAGGCTTTCGACGAAAGAGTAGGTGAGTGTGCCTGGGAAGTGGCCCTGGTCATCCCTTATTCCGCTTTCTTCCTGCATGACATCACTTCGTTGGATGGAAAGACGCTCCGTGCCAATTTTTATAAATGCGGTGACAAGCTCCAGACTCCCCATTTCCTTTCCTGGAATCCGATAGGTCTGGAGAAGCCGAACTTCCATTGCCCGGAGTTCTTCGGTACCCTGCATTTCGAGTAGTAGTAGAACAAAAAATTACTCAACCTGCCCTCACCACTATCACCGCTTTTCTGAAACTCCCTATTCATCGCCCTTTCAAGGGTGAGTGAGAGCAAATAAAAAGGGTGAGGGCAAATTTTACCCTCACCCTTCCGAGCGTACCCGGTTGCTTCCTGCTTCTTTCCCCGTCTTTTATAGGACAAGACAGACCATTGTCTACAGAAACAGTATAATAAATACCCTTTATATACTTAATCCGTTAGTTCACAACACTGAACAGTTTGTTCCAGCATTAGAGAACACTTTGTTTCAGTATAGAAAAACACTTTGTTTTCATATAATGGAACGAACTGTTTTGTTAAGGGAAACAAAGTGTTTTCTATAAGGAAACAAAATGTTTAGTTAAAGGAAACAGTTTGTTTTACTTAGCATACTGCCTGGAATGAATATGCATCAAAAAATAGTAAAAGATAATGCAGGAACTATTGTAGAGGAATATAGAAAAAGGCACGAACTACGCAGACTTACAGAAAAGAATTTATTCATCCGTATTGTCTGCGTGATTCGTGCCCGAAGAAGGGTGTTTACTTCACGATTCCTTTGGAATTCTTGATGAAGTTGATGATATTGTGTATCTCGTCACTCATCGGTACTTGGTCTTCAATCTTCTGCAAGGCATCCTGCACGCTGAAGTTTCCCTGGTATACCAGACGGTAGGCATTTACGATATGGCGCAATACACGTTCGGTCACCTGGTGTTTGTGTTGAAGCACAGCAGCGTTGATACCGTGGTATTCTGCCGGATTACCGTTCATGATGATATAGGGCGGCACATCTTTTGATATGCGGCAGCCAGCTTGAATCAGTACCCAACTTCCAATGTGGCAGTATTGGTGCAGAATGACATTGCTGCTCAGAATGGTACAATCGTCTATCTGACATTCTCCGGCTACGGTAGTCTTGATACCCAGTACACAATGGTTGCCTATCTGCACGTCGTGGCAGAGGTGTACACCATCCATCAGGTAGTTTTCATTGCCGATGCGGGTAGCGCTTCCTGCATGGGTAGCACGGCTGATAACCACGTTCTCGCGGATGTCGTTATTATCACCGATAATCAGCATACTGCTCTCTCCCGTATAGTGGAAGTCTTGCGGTTCGGCACCCAGAACGGCATTGTGATGTACCTTGTTCCCTTTTCCCATGCGGGTACCGTGCAGAATTTTTGCACCCGACATAATAATACAGTCATCACCGATTTCCACGTTCCCTTCGATAAATGCAAAGGGCTGGATGGTTACATTCTTGCCGATTTTTGCGGCAGAATCTACATAAGCTAACGGACTTATCATAGTAATTAGCGATTAATGATTAATGATTAGTGATAAATGGTTAGTGATTAGGATTTACTATTTCATTAATCGCTAATCACTAATCACTTATCGCTCATTTTATTCTCTTCCTCCTCCAAGCGCTTGATACAGGCTGATAACCGCCTGCATGCTGCTGAAGGTGTCGGATACTTCTGCAAGCTGTGCGCTGAGGTAAGACTGCTCGGCAGACAAGACTTCCAGATAGGTCGACGTGCCTAAGTTAAACAATTCTTTTGTATCTGAGGCAGCTTGGCGGGCAGAATTTACTTGAATAGTGCGTGAAACGGCTTTGTCCTTCTCCATTTGATACAGGTGCAGGGCGTTGCTCACTTCATTTCCGGCATTCAGCAGGGCGGTTTGGAACTGAATCTTAGCCTGCTCCTCTTGTGCCTTGGCTTGTTTCAGACGGGCAATGTTGGCACCGCGATAGAACAAGGGTTGCGTCAGCGAACCGATGGCGGAAGCCAGTAGTTTGCCCGGGTTGACGATACCTGCACCGGAGTTATTGGTCCAGCCTCCCGAACCGCTCAATGTAATCTGCGGGTAGAAAGCGGCACGGGCGCTATTGGTATTATAGTAGCTGGCAGCCAGTGACATCTCGGCAGCTTTCACGTCCGGACGGTTGGATAGCAACTGCAAGGGGATACCTACTGAAAATTCCGTAGGCAGCTGTTGCTCTTCCAGCACACCGCGTGCGATGCTCTGTGCCGGTTGGTGCAACATCAGGCAGAGGGCGTTTTCGGTTTCGCGTATGCTCTGGCGTATGTCGGGCAGTGATGCCATGACTTGAGCGTAGGCAGTGCGGCTCTGCTCTACGGCAGCAGAAGTGGTTCCGTAGATGCCTGCATCTTTCATGGCTTGCACGGTCTCCAGGTTCTTTTTCAGAATCTCGACGGTGCCTTCGGTGATTTGCAGTTGGCGGTCCAGCATCAGCAGGGTGTAGTACATGTTGGCTACGCCGGCGATGACTTGCGTCTGAACGGCTTGTTCGTAGAATTGCGTCTGCTTCAAGCTAACCTTTGCTTGTCGCTTCGGGTTCAGCAGTTGACCGAAGAGGTCGACTTGCCAGCTTGCGGTGACGGGCAGGGAGTAGATTTGTGTAGCCTTTCCCTTGTCCCAGCTGCTGACGGTTCCTTGCGGAGACAAGGCAAGCATCGGAGCATAGGCAAGGCGGGCAGACATCAGTGCGGCTTGTGCTTGTTTCACGTTCAAGGCGGCACTGCGCAGGTCACCGTTGTTGGTGAGTGCTTGCTCGATAAGTGTCTGCAGCTGCGGGTCTGTGAACACTTCTCTCCAAGGCAGATTACCGAAGTTGGCCGTATCTGCGGCTAATGTATTGTTCACGGACGCCGTGTCGCGATACAGTCCGGCAGTTGTTATGTCTTCGGGTCTGTCGTATGATTTGTAGATGTGGCAACTGCTCAATAAAGCAGTTGCGCACATCAGGCATATTATTTTCTTCATAATCGCTAATCGTTAATCACTATTTTGTATATTGTTCAATCTCCGGTTCTGCATCCGAGTTGTCCACATCTTCCCATTCCATCGGCTTGAATTTCTCCTGCAAGTACTGGAATGCCACGAACAGTGCGGGCACTATGAAGATTTGCAGAATCATACCGATTAACATACCGCCGATGGCAGACGTACCCAGCGTACGGTTACCGTTGGCACCCGCACCGGAAGCAAACATCAGCGGGAGCAGACCGACAATCATTGCCAACGACGTCATCAAGATAGGACGCAGACGGGCTGCGGCACCCAATACGGCTGCCCAGGTGATACTCATACCCATTCTGCGGCGTTCGAGGGCAAACTCTACAATCAAGATGGCATTCTTGGCCAACAGACCCATCAACATGATGAGGGCAATCTGCATATAGATGTCATTGGACATCGTACCCAGAATCATTTTCAGTGCCGGGATGCTGCCCAATGCGCCTATACCGCCTACAAAGAGGAAGCTACCCAGCAGACCGAACGGCACGGACAGCAATACGGATAAAGGCAGGATGTAGCTTTCGTACTGGGCACTCAGCAACAGATAAACGAATACGAAGCACAATATGAAGATGAGTCCCGTAGTGCTGCCACTCGTTTCGGCCTCTTCACGCGCCATACCTCCCAACTCATAACCGAAACCGGCAGGCAGGTTTTCCTGCGCCACTTCGGCAATGGCTTGCAGAGCCTGACCGGAAGTGTAGCCTGATGCGGGAGCCACCATCACCTTCATGGAGGTGTAGAGGTTGAAACGGCTGATGACGTCAGGACCATATACTTTCTTGATGGAGATGAACTGCGTGATAGGTGCCATCTCGTTGCCGTTGCGCACCTTGATGCTTTGCAGTGTTTCCATATTCTTGGTAGCATCAGGTTCGGCTTGTACCATTACGCGGTACATCTTACCGAAGCTGTTGAAGTTGGAAGCATACAAACCACCGTAATATCCCTGCAAGGTAGTCAAGATGTCATTGGGGCTGATACCTGCTTTCTTACAAGCGGCAGCGTCAATGTCCAGCTGGTATTGCGGGAAGTGAGGGTTGAAGGATGTCTTGGCGGAGTTGATTTCCGGACGCGCTTCCAGGGCAGCAGTATAGTTGTTCACCACGTCGAAGAAGTGGTCCAAATCACCACCCGTCTTGTCCTGCATGTTCAACTCGATGTCGCTTGAAGCCGAGTAACCCGGAATCATAGGCGGCGCGAAGAACAATACCTGCGCTTCCTTGATAATCTTTTGGGCGCGCATGTACAAAGTGGCGTACACAATCGTGGAGTTCTGCATCGTGGAACGTTCTTCCCAGTTCTTCAGCTTGATGATGAGTGAACCGTAGGAGGGGCCTTGACCGCCCAAGAAGCTATAACCTGAGATAACGGTACGTGACTGTACGGCAGGGTCTGCAGCAACCAAGCTGTCCACACGGTTCAAAATCTCTTGTGCGCGTTCTTGTGAAGTGCCCGGAGGCAGTGTCACAGCGCCCATGATGGTACCGGTGTCTTCGTTGGGCACCATACCGGTCGGGGTTATCTGCATGAATACGCCCAACAGTACAATAGAGCCGATAACCAGTCCTGCCGATATCCAGCGTTTCTGGATGAAGAACAGCACTTGTTTCTTATACTTGCCCAGGATACCGTTGTATGAGTCATTGAAGGATTGTTTGAACTTGTCGGTAGTCATACCTGCCAACGCCAGCACACTGATGATAATCATCAAGCTACACAGAATGGGGTGTTCGCTGAAGCTGAACAGACCGAAAATCATGCCCAGGATAGCTACCGTCACGAAGAGCAGTGTAATGCCGGGACGCATCAACCGGCCTATAGAGTCGGCATAACGTGCAATCATAATCTTGCGGGCTTCCTTGGCGGCAACGCCTACACGCTCTTTCAGACTTTCGTGTCCGCCGTTGTGAGGTTTCAGGAAGATGGCACACAGCGCAGGACTCAGGGTCAGGGCGTTCAGAGCCGAGAAACCGATGGCAATCGCCATGGTCAAACCGAACTGACGGTAGAAAGTACCTGCCGTACCTCCCATGAAGCTCACGGGAACGAATACGGACATCATCACCAACGTAATGGAGACGATGGCACCACCCAGTTCACTCATGGCGTCGATGGAAGCTGTACGGGCCGATTTGTAGCCCTGGTCCAGCTTGGCATGGACGCCCTCGACGACGACGATGGCATCATCGACCACAATCGCAATGGCAAGCACCATGGCCGAAAGGGTCAGCAAGTTGATACTGAAGCCAATCAGTTTCAATACAAAGAAGGTGGCAATCAACGCCACGGGAATGGCGATGGCGGGAATCAACGTGGAGCGCATATCCTGCAGGAAGATATACACTACGATGAACACCAGGATAAAGGCCTCGATCAATGTCTTGATTACCTCATGTATGGAAGCGAAGAGGAAGTCGTTGGCACTCTGTGCAATGTTTATCTTCAAGCCGGCGGGCAGTTTGCTGGAATAGTCGTCCAGTAGGGCCTCGATATCCGAGATGGTCTGCGTGGCATTACTGCCTGCCATCTGGAAAATGATACAACTCACGGCTTTATGTCCGTTTACCATATTGTTGAATCCGTATGACAGACGGCCCAGTTCCACATTTGCTACATCCTTCAGACGGAGTATTTCACCGTTCTCCAAGGCCTTGATGACAATGTTCTCGAACTCCGTAGTCTGTTGCAGACGTCCTTTGTAGCGCAGGGTATACTGGTAGGTTTGGTTACCGCGCTCACCCAACTGGCCGGGAGCCGCTTCGATGTTCTGTTCGCTCAAGGCGGCAACCACATCGTTGGGGATAAGTTTGTATTGGGCCATTACATCAGGTTTCAGCCAGATACGCATGGAGTAGTCTTGTCCCAATACCATGGCATCGCCCACACCGTTGACACGTTTCACCTCAGGGATAAGGTTGATGTTGGCGTAGTTTTCCAGGAACTCGATGTTGTACTGGTCTTTTTCATCATAGATGGAGAATACCATCAACATGGAAGTCTGGCGTTTACGGGTGGTTACACCGATTTTGGTAACTTCGGCAGGCAGCAAGCCTTGCGCCATGGAAACGCGGTTCTGTACGTTCACCGCTGCCATATCGGGGTCGGTACCTTGCTTGAAGTAGATGGAGATGTCGCCCGAACCGCTGTTGGTGGCGCTCGAACTCATATACATCATATTTTCCACACCGTTAATCTGGTCCTCCAGCGGAGCGATAACGGAGTTAAGCACCGTTTGGGCATTGGCACCTTGGTAAGTCGCACTTACCGATACGGTGGGAGGTGCAATGTCCGGGTATTGGGTGATAGGCAAGGTAGCCAGGCCAATAACTCCTAAGATTACTATCAGGATGGAAATTACCGTTGATAGTACCGGACGGTTAATAAATCTATCTAATTTCATTTCATGAACAATTAAGGAATTAAAAATTGAAGAATTTTTTTATTTTTCATTCTTTCATTGAAACGCAGTCTGAATATTGCCTTCTTTCTGGTCTTTTAGGGCCTTCTGGTATTCGGCTTCCTTTTCAGCAGGCGTGATGGGCGTGATGGACTGTCCGTCCTTCAGGTTCTGTACCCCTTCGATAACGATTTTTTCGCCTGCTTTCAAACCTTCCGTCACGTAATAATACTTGCCGTCGTCTAAGCTGAACACTTTAACTTCGGTATTTTTCAGCGTGTTGTCCGGTTGCAGTACGAATACGAACTGCTTGTCCTGGATTTCGGTAGTGGCAGACTGTGGAATCATGATGACATCATGCAGCGGGTTGGGGAATACCACATTGCCGGTGCTTCCACTACGCAGCACGTTGTGCTTGTTGGGGAAGAGGGCACGCATGGTTACCGAACCGGTAGTCTGGTCAATGACTCCGCTGATTGTCTCCACGCGGCCACTGTCGGCATACATGGTTCCGTCGATGAGCTGCAACTGTACATTCGGCATCTTTTCCAGAATTTCCTTGGTGCTACCGCCTTCACGAATCTGTGACAAGAGTTGGCGTTCGGTCATGGAGAAGTAGGCGTACATTTCGGAGATGTCGGCAACGGTAGTCAGCGGGCTGGCTACGGAAGGACTAACCAAGCTACCTACGCGGTAGGGAATGCTACCTACTACACCGTCACTGGGGCTGGTTACACTGGTGTATGACAAGTTGTTCTTGGCATTGACCAATTGGGCATTGGCTTGTGCCAGTTGTGCCTTTGTCTGTGCCAGCTGGTTTTCGGCCATTTGCAAATCGTAGTCACTGATGATGTTTTTCTTGTTCAGTTCACGTTTGTTGTTTACAGTCAGTTCTTGTGTGTTTACGGCAGCTTTGGCTGTTTCAACAGCAGCTTTGGCCGAATTTACGGCTGCCTGATACTGTACGGGGTCGATGCTGAACAACACTTGTCCTTTGCGCACTGTTGCGCCTTCATCCACGTGCAATTTTGTGATGAACCCACTCACCATCGGGCGGATTTCTACATCTTGTTTACCCTTGATAGTAGCAGGGTAGCTGTTTGTCAAGTTGGCAGTGGTGGTCTTTGCCTCAATCACTGCAAATTCGGGAGCTTTACCCGTTCCTTTGTCGCCTTGTCCGCAACTGCTGAGCAGTGCCAGGCAACATGCCAATAATACTAATCTACTCTTCATACTCTTTTTTGTTCTCTGTATAATTTTATATTCTTCTTTTTTTCGATTCTTGAAAGGCGTTTTTGTGTGTAATTCATGATTTAGAAATAAGGCAGGAAAAAGAAAACTGAATACTCCTATTCAGTTTTCGTCTGCAAAAATATTCTTTTCTTAGTATATAAGGTGTGAAACACTTCCTTTTTTAACTATGTTTCATACATAGATGAGAACGAAAGGACATTTTTTGATTAAAATACTGTAAAGCATACCGCTAATTGGCAGATAACCTTTATTTTTGCAGCATGTTAGAACGTAAACGCCATACTAAAATGAAGCCGCTTTTCCGCAGGTTGTTGGGGGGTGTTGCCATAGCTGCCGCACTGTATTCTTGTGCCAGTGTGGGCCGTATTGAAGGAGGACCTTATGATGAGACTCCTCCGCGTTTTATTTCCGGTACTCCCACGCCCGGCGCACTCCATCACAATAAAAATAAACTTTCCATTGAGTTCGATGAATTTATCAAGCTTGACAAGCCGAATGAGAAGATTGTAATATCCCCTCCGCAGGTGCAGCAGCCCGAAATTAAGTCTAATGGGAAGAAGGTGGTCATCACTCTGCAGGATACATTGAAACCCAATACTACTTATACATTCGATTTTGGTGATGCCATCCAGGATAATAATGAGGGGAATCCCTTGGAGAATTTCTTCTATTCTTTCTCTACGGGCGACCGTCTCGACTCTATGGCTGTGGCCGGTACAGTACTGAATGCGGCCAATCTTGAACCGGTGAAAGGAATGCTGGTCGGTCTGCATGCCAATCTGGCCGACTCCGCTTTTACCAAACTTCCTTTTGAGCGGGTGGGGCGTACGGACAGTCGCGGACGCTTCTCTATCCGTGGAGTGGCTCCCGGCAAGTATCGCATTTATGCCTTGCAGGATGCCGACCAGAATTTTGCCTATTCCCAGCCGACGGAAGTGATAGCTTTTAATGACTCTATCATCATTCCTTCCATGGAAGAGCGCATGCGCCAGGATACGACCTGGATAGACTCGCTGACAGTAGATACGATTGTAGAACGTCAATATACCCACTACCTTCCGGATGATGTTCTGCTGCGTGCTTTCAAGGAGCTTTCCTTCTCGCAACGTTTTTTGAAGGCCGAACGGTTGACTCCGGAGAAGTTTTCGCTCTATTTCACTGCTCCGGCAGACACGTTGCCTTTATTGAAAGGATTGAACTTTAATGAGGAAGATGCGTTTGTTATAGAACAGCCTACCGGCCGGAACGATACGATTCATTATTGGATAAAGGATTCTCTGCTCTATAAGCAGGATTCCCTGAAAATGAGTATCACCTATTTGTATACGGATAGCCTGAAACGATTGGTACCCCGTACCGATACTTTGAATGTGCTGGCGAAGTTGACATACGACAAGCAGCAGAAGCAGAAGCAGGAAGCGAAGGAAAAGGAACAGAAAGAGCGTGAGAAGAAAAAGAAGAAGTTGAAGGAAGGTGAGGTGGAAGAGCCCGAGCCGACGGAATTCCTGGCTGTAGATGTGTATGCCCCTTCTGCAATCGATGTATATGATTATCTTACTCTGTCGTTTACGGAGCCGGTGGCAAGCATAGATACCACCGCTTTCCATCTGAAACTGAAAGTGGACTCGTTGTGGCAGGATGTCCCGTTCGACTTTATGCGCGACTCTTTGGACTTGAAGCGTTATAATCTGTTTGCCGAATGGGCACCCGGCGAAAGCTATACATTTGAAGTGGATTCTGCTGCCATACGCGGGTTGTACGGGTTGTTCTCCGACAAGATAAAGAAGGACTTCAAGGCCAAGAAGCTGGAAGAGTACGGGCAGATATTCTTTAATGTGCATGGAGCGGACTCTCTGGCTTTTGTGGAACTACTGGACGGTCAGGACAAAGTGCTGCGCACGGTGCCGGTGGTGGATGGGAAAGCCGATTTCTATTTCCTCAATCCGGGCAAATATGGAGCGCGGCTGATAAATGATACGAATGGGAATGGCGTCTGGGATACGGGAAACTATGCCGAGAAGCGCCAGCCTGAAATGGTTTACTATTATCCGATGGTTCTGGAGCTTAAAGCGAACTTTGATTTGACCCAGGAATGGGATATTAAGGCCAAGTCCCTGGATAGGCAGAAGCCGGACGAACTAAAAAAACAAAAACCAGATGAAGACAAGAAAAAGCAAAACAGGAACAAAAATAACCGCAGTGGCAATAGCAGCCGCAACAGTGGTAGGGGCCATAGCTATTAGGCGGAAGCAATTGTTCATTCTGTTGATGGTGGGAGCGGTCTGTTTGGGAACCTCCCAGTCTGTTCAGGCCCAATGTACTGCAAAGAATGAAGCTTTCCAGTCGGGCGAGCATGTCATGTACGATTTATATTTCAATTGGAAGTTCATTTGGAAGAAGGTGGGGTTGGCAAGCCTCACTACCAATGCCACGACTTACCATTCCGAGCCTGCATTCCGCTTTAACTTGCTTTGTGTAGGCAGTAAAAAGACCGATTTTTTCTTCAAGATGCGTGATACGCTGACTTGTTATGTCAGCGATAGGTTGGAGCCGCTCTACTTCCGTAAAGCGGCGGAGGAGGGAAGCCGCCATACGGTGGACGAGGCTTGGTTCTCCTACTCGGACGGACTGGCGAATGTAAAGCAGAGACGCACCTGGCACAATCCCGTGCGTGAGGCTCAGGAGATGGAATACAGTGATAGTCGCTGTATCTTCGATATGTTGAGCATTTTGGCGCAGGCGCGCTCTTATGACCCTAAAGACTACAAGGTAGGGCAGAAGATACTCTTTCCCATGGCCACGGGACGCAGGGTGGAAGAGCAGACGTTGATTTACCGCGGCAAGGAGGAGGTCAAGGCGAATAACGACACCGTTTACCGCTGCTTGGTATTCTCTTTCGTAGAGTACAAGAAAGGTAAGGAGAAGGAGGTCATCACCTTCTTCGTATCCGATGATAAGAACCACCTTCCCATTCGCTTGGACATGTATTTGAATTTCGGTTCGGCCAAGGCATTCTTCAAGAGTGTCCGGGGCAACCGCTATCCGATGACGTCTGTGGTAAGGAAAAAGTGATGTTATCCCCTTTTCTAAATACACTGGATTCGAAAGTGGCAATCAGTTTTCCCTCCTGGTTGGTGACGTCGATCTGGTAATATCCGGTGGTGCGGCCGATGTAGCGTTCGCGTGCTTCGGCATACAGTACATCGCCCGGTCCGCTGCTGCGCAGGAAGGTGATATTGGACGAAAGAGAGAAGGCCAATGTTCCGTGGGAGTTGGCTGCTGCTGCCAGTGCCAGGTCGGCAAGGGTGAAGATGGCCCCTCCTTGCGTACGGCCTCCTGCATTGAGATGCTCTGCTGTGATAACCAGGCGTGCCTTGCTGTATCCTTCCTTTATTTCTATCAGTTCTACACCTGCATTCGTGGCGAAGCGGTCGTTCTTAAAAAACTCTTGTGCGGTCATGGGGAGTAATGATTAATGTTTAGTGATTAATGGGTGGAAAATATGTGCTTCCGGACGCAAAAGTAACGATTTTAGCCATTAATTGAATTATTTAGGCGGGTCAAATCTGTACACTTGCTCTACTTTTGCAGCAGGAAAAATCATAAACTCTTAATAAATAAATCCCTTATTATGAAAACAGTCCTCACTACATTGGGAATCTCCCTCCTTGTATTGGCAGGTTGCGCAGGGCAAAAGCAGGCTGAAAGCAACTTTATCCAAGAAAACATTGATAATGCTGTGGCTCAGGAGACAATTCAGACAGACATTATCGAAAAATCCGGTAAAATCCTTAATCCCCGTACCATTGATAAGGATGGGAACATTGTCTATGTACCTATCGACGATTGGTGTTCCGGCTTCTTCCCCGGTAATATCTGGCATATGTACGAGTTGACCGGTGACCAGAAGTGGCTGCCGCTGGCAGAGAAGTATACCGAGGATTTGGATTCGGTACAATACCTTACCTGGCACCATGATGTGGGCTTTATGATTGGCAGCAGCTACCTGAACGGATACCGTTTTGCGGGTAAGGAGGAGTACAAGCCGGTCATCATACAGACAGCCAAATCATTGTCTACCCGTTTCCGCCCTGCAGCAGGCGTACTTCAGTCATGGGATGCAGACAAGGGGTGGCAGGCTGAACGTGGCTGGAAATGTCCCGTTATCATTGATAATATGATGAACCTCGAACTGCTGTTCGAAGCTTCCAAGCTGTCCGGCGACTCCACTTTCTATAACATAGCCCGGAAGCACGCCGATACGACTATGGCTAACCATTTCCGTGAGGACAACAGCTGCTATCATGTGGTGGATTATGACCCCGAAACCGGTGAAGTCCGTAAGAGACAGACTGCACAAGGCTATGCCGACGAGTCTGCTTGGGCACGTGGACAAGCGTGGGCCTTGTACGGCTATACCATGTGCTATCGCTATACACACGATGCCAAATACCTGGAGCAGGCTGAAAAGGTCTACAACTTTATCTTCAACAACAAGAATCTTCCGGAAGACTTGGTTCCCTACTGGGATTTCGATGCCCCCAATATCCCGAATGAACCTCGCGATGCTTCGGCAGCTGCCTGCACGGCGTCCGCCCTTTACGAGCTGAGTACTTATCTGCCGGATAAGGGATACAAGGAAACCGCCGACCGGATTATGGAAAGCCTCGCTTCTCCTTCCTACCGTGCCAAGGTGGGTACCAACGGCAACTTCATCCTGATGCACTCTGTGGGCAGTATTCCTCACGGTGCGGAGATTGATGTACCGTTGAACTATGCCGACTATTACTTCCTGGAAGGATTGATGCGTAAAAGAGACTTGGAAAAATGAAAACTCAATTAAATATTTTGTTAGGTGGTTTAGGTTTGTTCGCCTTGCAGGGCTGTAAAGCCCCGCAGGCGGAACAATCCGTCCAGCCGAATGTCATTTACGTTTTTCCCGACCAATACCGTAACCAGGCGATGGAGTTCTGGGGCCAGGAAGGTTTTCGCGAGAAAGTGAACTTTCGGAATGACCCGGTGCATACCCCGCGCTTGAATGATTTTGCCCGGGAGTCAGTGGTGTTGACATCTGCCATGAGCAACTGCCCGTTGAGCAGTCCCCACCGTGGTTCTCTGTTGACGGGAATGTATCCTAATAAGAGTGGTATTCCATTGAATTGCAATTCGAGCCGTCCCATCAGCTCCCTGCGTGAGGATGCTGTGTGTGTGAGCGATGTTTTCTGCAATGCCGGATATGACTGCGCCTACTTTGGCAAACTGCATGCCGACTTTCCTACCCCCAATGACCCCGAACGTCCCGGACAGTATGTGGAAGACCGTGTACCTGCATGGGATGCCTATACGCCGAAAGAACGTCGTCATGGGTTCAATTACTGGTATTCTTACGGTACCTTTGACGAACACAAGAATCCGCATTACTGGGATACGGAAGGCCGTCGCCACGACCCGCGCGAGTGGTCACCGTTACACGAATCGGGCAAGGTGGTGTCTTATCTGAAGAACGAGGGGAATGTACGCGACCCGAAGAAACCTTTCTTCATTATGGTAGGTATGAATCCTCCCCATAGTCCGTACCGTTCTTTGGACGACTGTATGGAGGAAGATTTCAATCTCTATAAAAACCAGCCTCTGGACAGCTTGCTCGTCCGTCCGAATGCCGACTCCAAGATGCTCAAGGCAGAGAGTGCACGATACTACTTTGCTTCTGTGACGGGTGTCGACCGTGCTTTCGGTCAGATACTCGATGCCTTGAAGGAACTCGGACTGGACAAAAATACCATTGTCGTGTTTGCCTCCGACCATGGAGAGACCATGTGCAGCCAGCATACGGAAGACCCGAAGAATTCCCCATACTCCGAGTCCATGAACGTTCCTTTCCTGGTGCGTTTTCCCGATAAGATTAAGCCCCGCGTGGACGACTTGATGCTTTCCTCGCCGGACATCATGCCTACCTTGTTGGGTCTTGCCGGTCTTGCCGACTCCATCCCGACCGAGGTGCAGGGCCGCAACTATGCACCGCTTTTCTTCGATGAAAAGGCGGATATTGTCCGTCCTACCGGCGCTCTCTACATCCAGAACCTGGACGGTGAGAAGGATGCGGAAGGCATGGTCCGTTCCTACTTCCCTTCGTCGCGCGGCTTTAAATCGGCGCGCTACACGCTGGCGCTCTACATTGACCGCGAAAACCATAAGCTGGTCAAAAGTTTGTTGTTTGACGATGAAAAGGATCCGTATCAGATGAATAACCTTTCTTTGGAAGAAAACCAAGAAGTCGTAAAAGACCTTTGCGCAGAGATGGGCAAAGTGTTGAAAGAGATTGATGATCCTTGGTATAAGGAAGGTATCTTGAAGGATATGATACCTTATTGATTGGAAATGGGTTATAGATAATCCTCCATAAATTGCTTGAACGTTTTTTGCGACCCGCTTCGACTGATAGTGAACTATTTGTCGGAGCGGGTTGTTTAATTCAGAATGGAATAAATTACCAATACGTATTAAGTAAATGATGGAGATGAAGTATAGACTATGGGCTTGTTTGTTGTTTTTGCCGATGGTCCTTTGGGCGTCCGGGCGTCCGAAAGTGGCTGTCGTACTCAGTGGGGGTGGCGCCAAAGGGACGGCGCATATCGGTGCTCTGAAAGTAATTGAAGAAGCGGGTATCCCTATAGATTATGTGGTGGGCACTAGTATGGGGGCCATTGTGGGCGGTTTGTATTCTATCGGATATACCCCGCAGCAATTGGACAGTATGGTGAATGCCCAGAACTGGAAATTCTTGCTCTCGGATGCCCCCAATCCTAAGGATGTGTTGCTGGATGACCGGTTGAAGTCGGAGCGCTATGTACTCTCCATTCCGTTTTCTTTGAAATCTGCCGCTGTTTCGGATGCGGGTATCATAAAAGGGAAGAACCTGGCACGTTTGTTCTCCACATTGACAGAAGGTTACCAGGATTCTGTGGATTTTAGCCGTCTGCCTATTCCGTTTGCCTGCGTGTCGGAAAATCTGGTGAATGGCAGCGAAGTAGTGTTCCATGAGGGAATACTGGCTACTGCCATGCGTTCCAGCATGTCCATTCCCGGTGTGTTTGCTCCGGTAGACCTGGATGGAATGGTGTTGGTGGACGGTGGAATGGTGAATAACTATCCGGTAGATGTGGCGCTTGCCATGGGGGCCGACTACATTATCGGGGTGGATGTGCAGAGTCCGCTGCTTAAGGCTTCCGAGCTGAAATCGGTGAAAGACATCTTCGGGCAAATCATCAATCTGCAAGGAGAGAAGAAATACCGTGAGAATCTGCGTAATACCGACGTGTTGATAAAGGTGGATGTCACCGGCTATTCGGCTGCAAGTTTCACCAAAGAGGCCATCGACACTTTGATGGTGCGGGGAGAGCGTGCTGCCATGGACAGTTGGGACGGACTGCTTGCCCTGAAACGGAAGCTGGGACTTGCAGAAGATTATCAGCCTCGCCGCCCGGGACCTTTCCGCTTGCCCGGCGCGGCTGTTGATAGGGAGATTCCCGTTGATTCCCAAATAGCCGCCCCTGCTGTGCGGGAGAACAAGCTGAATGTCGGTTTTCGCTTTGATACAGAAGAACTGGCGGCGTTGCAGGCAAATACGGACTTCTATTTCGGCCGGCAGCGCGAGTCGCTGGTCAGCCTTACTGCCCGTCTGGGCAAGCGTACACTGGCACGACTCGGATATAGTTACCAGTGGGACGGTGGATGGCAGGCGGGACTTGCCTATCAGTTCGACTATAAAGATATGAATATTTACAATGAAGGCAAACGGGCGCTGGATTTGACTTTTACACATCAACTGGTCCGTATGGGGGCGGCGAAGGACTGGAACAATATCCAGGTCAGTCTGGGCATTGACTTTGATTACTACCACTATCATGATTTGCTGTCGCTCGACCCGTTAGCTTCGGCACTGTTTGAAAATTCGTCCTTATTCAGTTACTTTGCCGGACTTGTGTTCAACAACTTGAATGAGAGGAGCGCCCCTACAAAAGGTATGTCGTGGGCGGTATCCTATCATCTCTATACGGATAACTTCTTCCAGTATAAGGACAACAATCCTATTTCTGTTTTCGATGCCCGTTGGCAGGGATGTTTCTCTCCCTCGAGTAAGTTCACTGTCACTCCTTCGTTTTATGGACGCGTATTGTCCGGAAGCGGTAATTATCCTTTTGCCATCATTAATATGGTGGGGGGAACCATACCGGGGCGCTATATGCCACAGCAGATACCGTTTACGGGCATCAACCGTGCGGAACTGTCACAAGCCGCACTGCTGGTTGCAGGGCTGAACCTCAGACAGCGTATCTTGAAAAACCAGTATATATCAGTGATGGGCAGTTATGGGCGAAACTCCGGGAAGTTTCATCAGATTCTTGACTCTTCCGAATCGGCTGATATGGCAGGGGTAGGCATCGGCTATATGTACAAGAGTTTTCTGGGACCAGTGGAGATACAGTTGAATTGGTCCAACCAGACGAAGAAAGTAGGGTGGTATGCTGGGTTCGGATTCGTATTCTAACGAGGATATATCAAAATATTACATGGATTTTATTTTTCAGACAAAAGAACAGAAGAACAAGAGAAAAATATGTTCTTTTGTTCTTCTGCCTAAAACTTACCCCCAATCTGTATGATTCTGCGGTGAGTTATGATACCTTCGTTATTTATTCAGCTTCCATTCGCTTCCGTCCTTACCGTCCTTAATCTCGAAACCGAGCGCGGTGAGTTCATTGCGGATTTTGTCGGATGTAGCCCAATCTTTGTTGGCTTTTGCCTTTGAACGCTCTTCCAATAGCATGTCCACTACCTTGCCGAAGGCAGCTTCACGCTCTTCGTTGGAGGCGTTGTCTTCTTGTAATCCTAAGATGTCGAAGCAGAAGAGGTGGAAGGTTTCCTTCAATTCTTTCAGGTCTTCGGCTGTGATGGAATCGTTTCCAGCTAGGATATTGTTTACCATCTTGGCGCCGTCGAAGAGGTGGGCGATGACAATCGGTGAGTTCAAGTCATCATTCATGGCTTCGTAACACTTGGCACGCAGGGATTTCACGTCTATGGTGGAGGTTGCAGCAGGGGTAATCTTGTCCAGTCCATGTACAGCATCCATCAGTCTTGCCAATCCCTTTTCGGCGGCTTGCAGAGCTTCGTTGCTGAAGTCTACCGTACTGCGGTAGTGGGCTTGCAGGGTGAAGAAGCGGATGGTCATTGGGCTGTAGGCTTGCTCCAGCATGGGGTGTGTGCCTTTGAAGAGCTCTTCCAATGTGATGAAGTTACCGTAAGACTTACCCATTTTCTGTCCGTTCACGGTCAGCATGTTGTTGTGCATCCAATAATGTACCATATCTTCCCCTTGGGAAGCTACGGATTGTGCAATCTCGCATTCGTGATGCGGGAAGATAAGGTCCATGCCGCCACCATGAATGTCGAAGTGCTCGCCCAAGTATTTCTTTCCCATGGCTGTACATTCGGCGTGCCAGCCGGGGAAGCCGTCGCTCCACGGGGAAGGCCAACGCATGATGTGTTCCGGTTGCGCACATTTCCAGAGGGCAAAGTCTGCGGGGTTGTGCTTCTCGCTCTGTCCGTCCAGTTCGCGGGTGGTGTTGAGAACATCATCCAGGTTGCGTCCGGAGAGCTTGCCGTAGTGATGGTCCTTATTGTATTTTTCTACATCGAAATAAACGGAACCTTCACTTTCGTAGGCATATCCGTTCTTCAATATCTCCTTTACAAGTTCTATCTGTTCGATGATGTGGCCGCTGGCATGTGGCTCGATACTGGGAGACAGCACATTCAATGTATCCATCGCCTTATGATAGCGGTTGATGTAGTACTGTGCCACTTCCATTGGTTCCAGTTGTTCCAGACGGGCTTTTTTCGCAATCTTGTCTTCACCTTCGTCGGCATCGTGCTCCAGATGGCCCACGTCGGTAATGTTGCGGACATAGCGCACCTTGTAGCCGATGTGCGTCAGGTAGCGGAACAGCAGGTCGAAAGTGATGGCAGGGCGTGCATGTCCCAAGTGCGGGTCACCGTACACGGTCGGTCCGCAGACATACATGCCTACATGCGGTGCATGCAGCGGTACGAACAGCTCTTTTTTTCTATTTAAAGTGTTGTAAATGGTCAGTTGATGTTCCATAACAGTTGATTATTAGTTCTTTTAGGAGTACAAAGGTATAATAAATCTGTGAAAATCTATAATGATATTCTGTTTTATAAGAGTAAATGCAACGGATTTCACCTTCGTTTATTACTTTTGTATCCATGAAGTCAGATAAACGTGTATTGCTTGGCATGAGTGGCGGCACGGATAGTTCCGTGGCCGCCATGAGGTTGCAGGAAGCCGGTTATGAGGTGACTGGCGTGACTTTCCGTTTCTATGAGGCAGGAGATGAGACCGGGTATTTGGAAGATGCACGGGCTCTGGCCCTGAAGCTGGGGATGAAACACATTACCTATGATGCACGCGAGCTTTTCCGTTCGCGTATTATCTGCTATTTTGTGGAAGAGTATCTAAGGGGGCGTACTCCCGTTCCTTGCACGGTCTGCAATAATGAGCTGAAGTGGGCGCTGTTGGCTAAAATAGCCGATGAAAAGGGGATTTATTGGATTTCTACCGGACATTATGTGCGTAAAGTCTTGTCCGGAGGAAAGTATTATATAGCTCCTGCTGCAGATAAGGACAAAGACCAGACTTTCTTTCTGTGGGGATTGAAGCAGGACATCCTGCAGCGTATGTTGCTTCCGATGGGAGATATTACGAAAAATGAGGCGCGCTCGTATGCGGCGGAGCGTGGTTTCGGGCAGGTGGCTGCGAAGAAAGACAGTATAGGTGTGTGCTTTTGCCCTTTGGATTACCGTTCCTTTTTAAAGCGTGAGGTTCCTGAAACACTATTACCCGGTAAAGGTAGATTCGTCGATGAAAAGGGGAATTTCTTAGGATGGCATGAGGGCTATCCGTTTTATACCGTAGGGCAACGTAGGGGCTTGGGTATCCATCTGAACAAGGCTGTTTTTGTGAAAGAGACAAGAGTGGAAAGCAATGAAGTCGTTTTAGCTCCGCTCTCTTCCCTCTACAGGCAGGAAATGTGGCTGGGAGACTGGAACCTGGTGGAGAATAGTCGTGTGCTGGGTGCAAACGAGGTTATTGTGAAGATACGCTACCGTAAGCAGGCAAACCGGTGCAGGGTGACTCTTACGGTGGAAGGTCTGTTACGTGTCCGTCTGATAGAGCCGCTGGAATCCATTGCACCCGGGCAGGCAGCGGCTTTCTATGATAAGGACGGATACTTGTTGGGCGGTGGAATTATTCTCTGAACCTTACATTCGTTTTATAGCTTCTCGAACAAAAGATAGTAAATGTTGTTAATTTTATGAGACGTCTTTTTATGAGAAACTTTTAAAACGAACTGTAATATGAAAAGGATATATATTGTAATGTTGTTTGCTGCTTTAGCAACCATAACTTATGCTCAGACGGATGATAAAGGTTATCAGGAGGGAGCTTGGGTATTGAAAGGAGTGACTGGTCTTAATATGTCACAGACTGCCATGGCCAACTGGTCGGCAGGAGGTGAAAATTCCATTGCTGGAAATGCCTACTTGAATGCATCACTGACACACAAGAAAGGAAACTGGCTCTGGGTCACCAACATGGTGCTGGACTATGGCTTGTCCAAAACCAAATCTCAGGGGATGAGGAAAAGTAGTGATAAAATAGGGCTTTCCACTCAGTTGGGATATTCTACCGACAACGTCTGGTTCTATACGCTGATGGGTGATTTGAATACCCAGTTTGCCAAAGGATATGACTATCCCGACAAAGAGCACCAGATTTCCAATTTCTTTGCTCCTGCCTATTCGAATATCGCTCTGGGTATGGAATGGAGGCCTAAAAGTAACTATTCTCTGCTGCTTTCACCCGTTTCCACCAAGATGACTTTCGTGACTGATGATTATCTCTCCGATTTGGGTGCCTTTGGTGTAGACCCGGGTGACCACTTCAAGATAGAGGGTGGCGCTTTTGTGAAAGCCCGTGCTGAATTGCCCGTGATGGAGAATGTGAATCTGATTACTACGGCTGATTTCTTTACTCCTTACAGCAAAGATTTTGGAAACATAGATGTGAATTGGGATGTACTTATCAGCATGAAAATCAATAAAGTATTGTCGGCTACCATCAATACAACTCTGAAGTATGACAATGATGTGAAAACGTTTGATGACAATGGAGTGAAGAAGGGCGCCAAGGTGCAGTTTAAGGAAGTGCTGGGAATTGGGCTGGCATATAATTTCTAATCCTTGAGGCTGATTGTTGAAATGAAAAAGTAAAGTCAAAACGTACTGACTGATTTGTAAAACGCGGATTACGCAGATTACATGGATTTATTAATTTATCCGCGTAATTTGCGTAATCCGCGCTTGATTTTTATGATATAGTAATTTACCGGTTTAGTTCCAGCATTTCCTCTATATACTCCCTCGTGTTGCTGAGCCGGGGCACCTTATGCTGTCCGCCGAGTTTCCCCTTGCTATCCAGCCAGTCATGGAAGAGGTTGGGGCGGGCAACGATGATTTCCAGCGGTTGCAGCGCCAGATTATTCTGCCTTTTAGCCTCGTAGTCGGAGTTCACCTCTTTCAGGGTATCGTCCAATACTTTGGCGAACTTCTCCAGGCTGTCCGGCATTTGTGCAAACTCTATCAGCCACTGGTGGCGGCATTTGGCATGCTTGTCCATAAACACGGGAGCAGCAGAGTAATCTACTACTTGTGCACCGGTCTCGGCACATGCCCTGGCAAGTCCTCTTTCCGCGTTATCCACAATCAGTTCTTCGCCGAACGCGTTGATAAAGTGCTTGGTACGTCCGGTGATGACGAACTTATAGGGGTTCTTCGATGTGAACTTCACCGTATCTCCAATCATATATCGCCACAAACCGGCAGAAGTGGAGATTACCATGGCGTAGTTTTTGTTCAGCTCCACCTCCTCGAGGCAGAAGGTACGCGGATTCTCCTTGCCTACATCTTCAAGCGGGATGAACTCGTAGAAGATACCGTAGTCAATCATCAGCAACATGGCAGGGTCGGCAGGGTCGTTCTGCGTGCCGAAGTAGCCTTCGGAGGCGTTATAAGTCTCTACATAATGCATCTTGCTGCTGCGGATCACGTCTTTGTATTGCTCGCGGTAGGGAGTGAAGGCAACGCCGCCGTGGAAGAATACCTCCAGGTTGGGCCATATCTCTTCGAGGCTCTGCTTTCCCGTCTTTTCCAGTATATGTTTGATGAGTACAAGCATCCAGGACGGTACACCGGAAAGGTTGCTTACATTTGCATGGATGGTTTCGCGGGCAATGGCCTCCATTTTGGGCTCGAAGTGCTCCATCAAGGCTGTCTGCTTGCTGGGTACGCGGACAAAGTTTACCAGTGGGTTGATATTTTCTATGAGGATGGCGGAGAGGTCGCCTACAAGACTGTGGTTGGTGTTCAGGTTGGGAGCGTGGCTGCCTCCAAGGATAAGCCCTTTACCGGAAAAGAAGCGACTTTCGGGATTCTGTCCCAGATAGATGGCAACGGCATCCCGGCCTCCCTTGTAATGCGTGTCGTGCAAGGACTCCCGGCTGACGGGCAGGAACTTGCTCTTGTCGTTGGTGGTACCCGATGATTTGGCAAACCAACGTATTTCCGAAGGCCAAAGCAGATTTTGCTCACCGGCACGCAGGCGGGTTACATAAGGTTTTACTTCTTCGTAAGTTTGTATGGGAAGGCGCTTCTTGAAATCTTCATAAGTACGGATAGAGGCATAGTCATGCTTCTTTCCCCATTCCGTGTTTGCCGCTGTCCGGACGAGGCGCTGCAGTACAAGCTGTTGCAATTCACCGGCATGGCTGGTGTATTGTTCGATTTCTTTCAGACGGGGAGCAAAATATACCTTATTCAGAAACTTTGTAATATTCATCGTTCTTTGTGAAATCTTATTTTAAACCGCAAAAATAATCTTATTTATCGGCATCTCTATCTTTTTTCTCTTTTTTTTCTATCTTTACGGACCTATAGAACAATAATTCAAACAAAAATATCATGAGAATAGGTATTTTGACTTCAGGAGGCGACTGTCCCGGCATCAACGCTACCATTCGCGGTGTATGCAAAACAGCTATCAACCATTATGGAATGGAGGTAATTGGCATTCACAGCGGTTTTCAGGGGCTGCTGACCAAGGATGTGGAGTCGTTTACCGAAAAGTCCTTATCTGGTTTGCTGAACTTGGGAGGTACGATGCTCGGTACTTCGCGCGAGAAGCCCTTTAAGAAGAACGGCGTGATGTCCGGCGTGGACAAACCGGCACTGATAGCGCGGAATATCGAAGAGATGGGGCTTGATTGTGTAGTCTGTATCGGCGGGAACGGTACGCAGAAGACAGCCGCCAAACTCTCTGCTATGGGGCTGAACATTGTGTCTGTACCTAAAACCATAGACAACGATATTTGGGGAACTGATTTCTCCTTCGGATTCGATTCTGCCGTCAGCATTGCTACGGATGCCATCGACCGGTTGCACAGCACGGCCAGCTCGCACAAACGGGTGATGGTGATTGAGGTGATGGGGCACAAGGCAGGTTGGATAGCCTTATACTCCGGTATGGCAGGCGGTGGTGACGTGATTCTGATTCCGGAGATTCCCTATAATATCCACCGTATCGGAGAAACGATTCTGAATCGGCTGAAGAAAGGAAAGCCTTACTCCATCGTGGTGGTAGCCGAAGGTATACAGACGGACGGGCGGAAGCGTGCCGCCGAGTATATCGCTCAGGAGATAGAGTATGAGACGGGTATCGAGACCCGTGAGACTGTGTTGGGTTATATTCAGCGAGGCGGCTCACCCACACCTTTTGACCGTAACCTTTCCACACGTATGGGCGGACATGCCACGGAACTGATTGCCAACGGGCAGTTCGGGCGGATGATTACCTTAAAGGGAAATGAAATAGCTTCTGCACCGCTGGAGGAGATTGCGGGCAAGTTGAAGCTGGTGACGGAAGACAATGACTTAGTTGTCCAGGGGCGCAGGATGGGAATCTGTTTCGGCTAATTTTTCTTGTGAGGATTCTTCAACAGCTTCTGCCATGGGATTTTCTTCTGTGGCGGTTTCTGTTGCATGGCTCCGCTCCTTGGCTGCCTGGACTTCCTCCTTGAAAGCGGCATCCTTAATTTTTTTCAATGCCATCTGTGCCGCATTTTGTTGCGACTCCTTCTTGGAATAACCGGTGCCGGTACCTGCCGATATCCCTTCGATGCGGACTTCGGTGTGGAACATCGGATTGTATTCTTCGTCGAGAAACTGCTCGATAAGCTCGAATGACACCTCCATTTTGTTCTTCTGGCTCCATTCGATGAGTTTTGACTTGAAGTTGACCTCTTTGCGAGACATCTTGTCGAGGTCGATATAGTTTTTGAAAATCTTCTCTTCCATGAACTGCTTGCAGCGGTCGTAGCCCTGGTCCAGATAAATGGCGCCGATGAAGGCTTCGAATGCATTGCCGTACATGTAGCTGTTGTGGGATGAGGAGCGGGTGGAGTATTTCACCAGTTTGTCCAGTCCGATTTCCACGGCCAGTTTGTTGAGTGTTTCCCGCTGTACAATTTTGGAACGGGTATTGGTAAGGAAACCTTCGCGGCGTCCTTCGAAATGGCGGTAGACAATATCTCCTACAATGGCGTCGAGGATAGCATCGCCCAAGAATTCCAGCCGTTCGTTGTTGATGGGACGTCCTTTTTCGGAGCGCATGGAGATGGATTTATGCAGCAAAGCCTGCTGATAGACCTTGATGTCACGTGGAAAGAAGCCGAGAATTCTGTAAAAACAAAAATAAGACTCTCTATCCTTGCGGAACAAGAGCCTTATTTTATCTATTTGGTTACGTAACACGACCTTATTATTCTGCGTATTTCTTGAAAATGACACACGCATTATGACCACCGAATCCAAAAGTATTGGACAAAGCTACGTTCACTTCGCGCTTTTGTGCTTTGTTGAACGTGAAGTTCAGGCCATAGTCGATGTTTTCGTCGTTATCACCCTCTTCGTGGTTGATGGTCGGAGGAACAATGCCATTCTTGATGGCGAGGATGCTTGCAATGGATTCTACCGCACCGGCAGCGCCCAGCAAGTGACCGGTCATGGATTTTGTCGAACTGATGTTCAACTCATACGCATGCTGTCCGAATACCTCTTTGATTGCTTTTGCTTCCGAAATATCACCTACGGGAGTAGATGTACCGTGAACATTGATATAATCTACTTCTTCGGGTTTCATTTCTGCATCTTCCAACGCATTCAGCATCACTAACTTGGCTCCCAAACCTTCGGGGTGAGAGGCTGTCAGGTGATGAGCGTCGGCAGACATTCCTACGCCGGCAACTTCCGCATAGATTTTGGCACCGCGTGCCTTGGCGTGTTCCAGTTCCTCGAGAACGAGACAACCGCCACCTTCACCCATGATGAATCCGTCACGGCTTGCGCTGAACGGACGGGATGCAGTTTCGGGAGAATCATTGCGGGTTGACAATGCATGCATGGCATTGAAACCACCTACACCGCAAGCGGCGATGGCAGCTTCCGAACCACCGGACACGATAACATTTGCCTTACCCAAACGGATGAGGTTAAACGCATCGGCAATGGCATTTGTGGAAGTGGCACATGCAGAACAAGTTGCGTAGTTGGGACCATGGAAACCATACATGATGGAAATTTGTCCGGCAGCAATGTCCGAAATCATCTTGGGGATGAAGAACGGATTGAATTTGGGGCCGTTTTCCTTACCGGTCAGGGCATAGTTGCCCGCCTCTTCTTCGAATGTACGGATGCCACCGATACCGGCGCCGAAGATGACACCGATTCTGTTTAAATCCTCATTTTCGACGTCAAGCCCAGAGTCACCTACCGCTTCTTTGGCTACTGCAATGGCATATTGTGTGTACAAGTCCATCTTGCGGGCCTCTTTGCGGTCTATATATTTGGTAGCATCGAAGCCTTTTACTTCGCATGCAAACTGAGTCTTGAAAAGCGATGCATCGAAATGAGTAATAGGTCCTGCTCCACTAACCCCATTCACAAGATTTTCCCAGAATTCGGGAACACTGTTGCCAATGGGAGTAATGGCGCCGAGACCTGTTACTACAACTCTTTTTAATTCCATGTTATAAACGAATGGATAAGATTACTTAGCGTGTTCTTCGATGTAAGATACAGCATCACCTACAGTACCAATCTTTTCAGCCTGGTCATCGGGAATAGAGATACCGAATTCCTTTTCGAATTCCATGATAAGTTCTACAGTGTCAAGAGAATCAGCTCCCAGGTCGTTAGTGAAGCTAGCTTCGTTAGTAACTTCTGATTCTTCTACGCCTAATTTATCGACGATAATCGCTTTCACTCTTGATGCAATTTCAGACATAACTTTAAGTTTTTAATTAATAATTAGTTTTATTTCTTTAAATTTGCGGTGCAAAGGAATGAATATTTATCATTCCTCGCAAATATTTGATGAATTAAATGCACCTTTTTGCACATTTTTCACGGTTTTGTGCAGTAATTGGAGGGATTATGGGAAAAAATATCGCAGTTTTAGCGTCGGGAAGTGGTACGAATGCCGAGAATATCATCCGTTATTTCCGGGAAAAAGGTTCGGCACGTGTGGCTCTGGTTTTGACTAACCGGCAGAATGCGTTTGTTTTAGAGCGTGCCAAGGGGCTGGGAGTGCCTTGTGTCTGGTTTGCCAAGAGCGATTGGGAAAGTGGAGAGCTTGTTTTGTCGACGCTTCGAGAGCATGATATTGATTTTGTGGTATTGGCAGGATTCCTGGCACGTGTGCCGGACAATATTCTGCATGCTTATCCCAATAAAATGATAAATATACATCCTTCGTTGCTGCCCAAGTTCGGTGGAAAGGGAATGTACGGCGACCGTGTGCACGAGGCAGTGATTGCTTCCGGCGAAAAGGAAAGCGGTATTACCATCCATTATACGAATGAGCATTATGACGAAGGCGGCATTATCTGCCAGCAGAAATGCCCCGTATTGCCGGGCGATACGCCGGAGGAGCTGGCGCAACGCATCCACCGGCTGGAGTATGAATACTATCCGAAGGTGATAGAGGAGTTGGTGGAAGGCCTCTCTCCCAGTTATTTATAGAATCGGTTAAGGGAGAGGATGGCCTCGTTCAGCTTACGGTTGTCTATCTTGTAGTTTTCCAGGGGATTCAATGCACTGTCGCTGATTTCTATATATCCGGAAGGGTGTTTTTCCAGAATAGTATGATTTTCTACGATAAAGGCATAATTGAGATTGTCGCCCACGATATGCCAGTTCCGTGGACAAGTATCGGTTATTAAATGCCCCATACTGTAATCGGAAGGCGGATTGGTTACACCCAGCACTTTATTCATTAGGGTTGGTGCAAAATCATAGTGCGTGGTACGGTGATGGTAGGTATGTGGCTGTTCTCCCGGTTCATATAATAGGAAGGGGATATGTGTTTGTACCGGTGAATAATTACTGCCGTGGCCCCAATAATTTTTATGATTCTCATTGAATTCTTGTCCATGGTCTCCGGTAATGATGACCAGGGTATTGTCTAGCAGTTTCTTTTCCTCAAGTTTGTGGAGGACGCATCCCACCAGTGAGTCGGCTTCCGCCACGCAGTTGTAGTAGAGGTTCAGGAAAGGAGTAGGGTCTATGTCGTTGTTCAGTTTCATATAGTCGGCGAACTCCCAGGACGGTTGGAAACGATAAAGCTTGTCCTTCGGCACTTCATATCCGTGTGCCAAATCATAGAAGAGAAAGGAAAAGAAAGGTTTTGTACCGCTGCCCAGCGTATCGAGTGCTTGCAGATAATCTGCTGTAATACGGCAGTCGCGGTCATAAACGGTTTTTCCTTCGGTATGGGTACGCAAGTCGGGTACCTTTGAGAAAAGTATTTTGGCAAATGGCGGGTTGACGATTGTAGCACTGGGATAAATACCTATCTGATAATTCTGCTTCAATAGTTCTTCTATGAGCAGGGGCTGTATGCCCGATACCTCAAAATCAGTCCAGTAGATGGATGAGAGACTGAAGAAAAGCCCGAAGATACTTCCACGTGTGCCATTGCTGCTGCTTAGATGGGAGGTGAATCTGCTGCAACTGTCGGCAAAGTGGCTGATATGAGGTGTAATGTCCTGGTTAAAGGCGCGGTAGTTCCATGAGTCTATGGCTATCAGCACTACATTCTTGGGGTTGGAATGGACTTCGTATTTCAAAGAATCTATCGGATAGTTGAGGTCAGCAGACTGCTTTTTGTTGTTGAAGTTCATTTTAATGACATCCTTGGATGAGACCACTCCTAACTTCATCATCAGGCGGGTTGCCGTAAGCGGGAAGTAATAGGGCAGGCAGGGGGCGCTGCGAATCACTGAAGTCTTTTGCGCTACGGCGGCATAGGCATGATAAAAGTTAGAGAATAGTGCAAACAAAATCAGAGTGGCAAGTATAGGACGGAAGCCACAGCGGTGAAAGCGGGTATAACAATGGCCTGCAAGTATTCTTAGCAAAGTATTGGCGGCAAATATACCCACTAATACTCCTGCAATCTTCAGATAAAGCCAGAAGCTGAATGTGAAAATCTCACTGTTGCCCTCTCCAACCAGGAGATTCAGTACAAAACCATTGATATGGAACTTGTAAAGACTGTACACACTGCCGTCTATGTAAGCAAGTATATTGAGTAATGATACAAGAATAATGTGTGTGATGGCGGCGGCTTGATGGCGCCGGACGGTAATGGCTACGATTAAGGATATGATGTAAGGAATAAGTGCCCACAAGGCGGCATGTGAGCAAGCGGCCGTTATATAAAACATCCAGCCTCCCACGTCCATCATGGCGAGCCGGGGACTGTGAATCAGATAAAACAGAAATTGTATGGCAATCGTCAGAGTTGAAATTGCATAAAAAATAAATCCTTCACTGAGTGATTTCTCTAACTGTATTTTTTGCATTGATATTGTAATGTTTTGCCTATAGTTTCCTCTGATTCGGCATTGATAGTAAAGGCGTGAGGAGCTTATATAGTGACGTCTTTTGTATTATCGGGCTGTATCTCTAAATGTATGTGCTACTTTGGGATATAAGTGTAAGCATCTTTTTCTCTTCGTAGCGGGTAGTCTCCCCGCAATTTTTCAAATTGTTCGGGATGTGTTTTCAGTGTTTCGCTGTCCCTTCTCGGGTCATACATTTGCAGATATGCTTCTGCCAGGCTGTCGGCGGTAATAATCGGGTTCCGGGGTTGGGGGGGAGCGATGCGGTAGTCGGCTTTGATGTGAAAGAAACGGCAAAGGGCATCCAGGGACATACGGGTGGCATTGGCTTTTCCGTCGGCTGAATAACCGGCTATATGGGGAGTTCCAAGGAACACCCTATTTAATAAGGTAAGATTGATATCAGGCTCGTTCTCCCATACATCAATGATGGCATCGGAAATCAGTCCGTCTTCTAAGGCATTCAGGAGCGCATTGGTTTCAATCACCTCTCCACGTGAGGTATTGATAATGACGGGACAGCGTTTTAATGACCGGAAGAAAGTATGGTCTGCCAAATGGAATGTTTTGTATGGCCCTTCCTTATATAAAGGTACGTGGAAGGTGAGGATATCACATTCTGCTGCGAGTGCTTCCAAGGAACTGAAATCGCCTTCTCCTTCCTTGTCTTGCCGGGGCAGGTCATTCTTCAGGACACGCATGCCCAGTTCTTGCCCTACTTGGGCTATTTTGCTACCCACATTGCCTACGCCGATGATGCCTAATGTCAATTCGGACAGTTGTACTCTTTTGAGCTGTTGCAATAATAGTAAGGCTGATTGCACGTATTGAGCTACGGATGCTGAATTGCATCCGGGGGCATTGGTCCAAGCGATGCCTGCTTCACGGCAATATTCCGTATCTATATGGTCGAAGCCTATGGTGGCGGTGGCAATGAAGCGGACTTTACTGCCTTCCAGCAGTTCCTTGTTGCAGTGAGTGCGGGTACGTATAATCAGTGCATCGGCATCTTTTACCAACTCCGGAGTGAAGTCTCTGCCAGGAGTATAAATCACGCTGTCGGCTATTTTTTCGATGGCTTCCTTAATAAAAGGTATCTTGTTGTCAACAATGACTCTCATAATGCTGCTGTTCTTTTCGACGATTTTCCATCGTGCGAAGATACGACTAATCCGCCAAAGTGGCTAAGTAATGCCCGGAAAATAATTTGATTCTTTCCGTTTTTAAGTTTGCATTTCTGCCCTCACCGCTCTCACTCTTTTCTTCAACTTCCCTATTCATCGGCATTGCAGGGGTGGGTGAGAGCAATCGAAAAGGGTGAGGGTAAATTTTGCTCTCACCCGTGTTTTCTTCCGTTCCGCATCCTTCTTTCTTCTGTTGCATCCTTTTCATTCTTTCGTTTTACTTTTGGATTCTTCAGCAGCCCACGTTAGTGAGCCGTAATGTTCACTTGAGTGAACTAAATAGCTCACTAGTGTGGTTGAATTGGTTCATAACAGTGGGCCGATGATGAATAAAGTAGTTTTCGGGAAGGAGATAAGGTGTTTGAAGGATAAAACAATGGGCCAGTACGGATTGAACAATGGGGATGTGCCCGATTCCGTACTTGGTTTTTGTAACAGACAGCAAGTGATTGCTCATCTCTATCTTATGTTTTATAGGTGAATTTGTGTTTTTGTCAAAAAAGGAAAGCGAAATAGACTGCTATATGAGGATTATCTTGTACATTTGCAGCTGAAACTTTTTAGAGATGAGAATAGGATACGACGGAAAACGGGCTGTGCAGAATTTTACGGGATTGGGCAATTACAGCCGGTATGTGGTGCAGTCATTGTCAGCCTTTGCTCCGGAAAACGAGTATTGGTTGTATGCTCCGGTACACCGTGAAAATCAGCAACTCTCGTCGATGGTGGCCGAAAGCCGGGGAACGGTATCGGTACATTATCCATCTTATTGGCTCTGGAGAGGAATGACTTCGTTGTGGCGCGTGGGAGGTATACGCAGGACTTTGAAACGGGACAACATACAGCTGTTCCACGGATTGAGTAACGAACTTCCCCTGACCATCCATCGGGTACGGGAAGTAAAGAGTGTGGTGACTGTTCACGACCTTATTTTCCTGAGACTTTCACATTGTTTTTCGTTGGTCGACCGCTTGATTTATAACTACAAATGCCGCTATGCATGCAAGCATGCAGACCACATCATTGCTGTGAGTGAGTGTACCAAGCGTGACATCATACATTATTATGGAATTCCTGCGGATAAAATTTCCGTTATTTACCAAGGGTGTAGTTCTCTGTATGCCTGTCGTGTCGGTAAGGATAAGCGCAAGGAGGTGATGCGGAGTTATCGGTTGCCCGAACGCTATATCTTGTCGGTGGGCACCATTGAGGAGCGTAAAAATGCGCTGGCCATTGTGAAGGCTTTGGAGTATCTGCCCGATGAACTGCATTTTGTTCTGGTAGGGAGACCCACAGCCTATATCCATCAGCTGAAAGAGTTTATGACAAAAGCCGGATTGCAAGACAGAGTACATTTTCTGCATGGTATCCCTTCGGACGATTTACCTGCCATTTATCAGTCGGCCGAGACTTTTGTATACCCATCCGTTTACGAAGGTTTTGGCATCCCTATTCTTGAGGCTTTGCATTCCGGCATTCCGGTGGTTGCAGCAACCGGCTCTTGTCTTGAAGAAGCGGGGGGGGAGCATTCATTGTATGTGAGTCCCCACGATGTGGAGGGATTGGCAGCGGCGATTGCCCGTACACAAGAGCCTTCTTTGCGTGCCACCATGATTGAGGAGGGGCTGAAGTGGGCACAGCGTTTCACGGAGGAGCAGATGGCGCGTGAGACGATGGAGTGTTATCGGAAAGTATTAACAAAAGAAACCTAAGATATGAATTATTTGGACCGCAATGAGTTTAACTACGCACCTTCGCAAGAGGTGGTGGAGGCTCTGAAGAATTTTGATATAAACAAACTCTGTTTCTATACCCGTATCTACGACGAAGGCAAGAAGAGTATTCTGTCTGTTTATCTATCTGAATCTTACGGAATTGATGAACCGCAGGTACTGTTGGGTTATGGTGGAGAAGATATATTGAAACAAGCAGTCCACTATTTCCTGACCCAAGAGGATGGGAACAAGACGATGCTCATTCCTAAATTCTCGTGGTGGTACTATAAATCCATTGCTGATGAAGTGGACGGGCATACGTTGCAGTATCCATTGTATGAGGATGGCAATACCTTTAAATATGATTTCGCTGCCATGAAAGAGATGGTACAGCGTGAGAATCCCAAGGTCTTATTAATCGCTTCGCCCAATAATCCCACCGGTAACGGTCTGACCCCTGCAGAATTGGACGCTTTGTTGGCTGAGTTGCCCGTAACAACCATCGTTTTGGTGGACGAAGCCTATGCCTCTTTCGTATCTACTGATACGGACTATATTAAGATGCTGGTTGATAAATATCCCAACCTGATTATTTCACGCACGCTTTCCAAGTTCTACGGATTGCCCGGATTGCGCATGGGTTTTGGATTTATGAGTAAGGAGTTGGCCAACTTTGGCAAATACAGCAACAAATATCTGGGTTATAACCGTATCTCTGAGGATATTGCTATTGCCGCACTGAAATCGGATGCGCATTACCGGAATATAGCACGGCTGATGAATGAGAGTCGCGCCTGCTTTGAAGCGGAGATAGGGACGTTGCCTGGTTTCAAGGTATATGAGTCGGTGGCGAACTTTGTCCTTATAAAATATCCGATTGTCTTGAAAGAACGCTTACAGAAAGCTTTTGCCGACGAGGATTATAAGGTGAAGTTCATGAATGAACCAGACATCAATACCCATTTGCGTATTACCTTGGGGCGTCCTGAACAGAACCGTATTGTCATTGACACCATTAAAAAAATTGCATTACAATGAAAGCGGTTATATTGGCTGCAGGGATAGCTTCGCGTTTGCGTCCGTTGACTGATACCACTCCAAAATGTCTGTTGAAAGTTGGAGAGCGTTGTTTGCTGCAAAGAGCCTTTGATGCATTGCTGCAGAATGGCTTTCGGGAGTTTGTCATTGTCACCGGTTATAGACAGCAGCAGATTGTGAACTTTCTGGAAGCTCATTATCCGGCATTGGAGGTTACGTTTATCTATAATGAGAAATATGCTTCTACCAATAATATCTACTCTTTATGGCTTACACGGCCTTATGTAGATAAAGAGGACATTCTGTTGCTGGACAGCGATATCCTTTTTGACCCGCAGATTGTAGCCAAGTTGCTTGGATATGGTCAAGCGGATGCGTTGGCTCTGAACCATCATACATTGGGGGAAGAGGAAATCAAGGTAATAGCGGACAATGATGGCAAGGTGTTGGAAATCAGTAAGACGTGCTCCATATCCCGAGCTATTGGCGAGTCTATTGGCATCGAGAAGATGTCTGCCGCTTATACAGAAGCGCTTTTCCGGGAATTGGAGGTTATGATTACCAAAGAAGGTTTGGATAATATCTTCTATGAACGTGCTTTTGAGCGTCTCATACCGCAAGGACACTCTTTCTATGCGCTTGACACTACCGAATATTTTTCTGTGGAGCTTGATACGGTGAATGACTTTGAACAAGCACAGCGGTTGATTCCTTCACAACTTTATTAATTAATGGGCTGATTTTTATGGCAGATTATGATATACGTCCTTTGCAGCTTCGTATTTTGAAGATATTGCTTGCTGTGGATAAAGTTTGTAAAGAACATGGTTTGCGCTATTATATAATGGCCGGTACTATGCTTGGTGCAGTCCGTCATAAGGGATTTATCCCTTGGGACGATGATTTGGATATCGGTATGCCGAGGGCTGATTATGATTTGTTGATGTCTCATTCCAAGGAATGGCTTCCCAAGCCTTATGAGGCTGTCTGCGCAGAAAATGATCCGAATTATCCATTACCTTTTGCCAAGATACAAGATGCGGATACGACTCTTATCGAGCGTATGCATTTGAAATACTTGGGAGGTATCTACTTGGACGTATTTCCATTGGACGGTGTACCGCAAAGCAACCTGAAACAGAGGATTCATTTTGCCCGGTATGAATTTTACAAGCGGGTGCTCTATTTTATCTACCGCGACCCTTATAAACATGGAAAAGGTCCCGGCTCATGGTTGCCGCTGCTGTGCCGGAGACTTTTTACTACTGCCGGCGTACAGAGGAGTATCAGAAATGTGATGACCACCTATGACTTTGACAAGTCTTCTTTAGTCTGTGATTATGACGACGGTATGCGCGGTATTATGCCCAAGGCAGAGCTGGGAGCTCCGACTCCCGTTTCGTTTGAGGGCGAAACAGTGTGGGGAGTACAAGATTATGACGCCTATCTGACCCGAAAATATGGAGACTACATGGTTATACCGAAACAAAGCGGGCAGAGACAGCATAATTTCCACTATTTGGATTTGGATAAGCCCTATTCTTCACAAGAAAGTTCCAATTCTATTTTATAATTTTGCTCTTTTAGGGAAATGTTAGACAAATGTTTTTTTCCAAAATTTCCATAAGGGACCGAAATCTTTGGTTAATAAATAAAATATGGCTTTTAGGCGGCCGCGTATTAGGCTTATTTTGAATCTATTTCCTGTTTTGAAAGTTCCTATCTTTTGGGATTTGAAATCTTTTCCTTTGTAAGTGAAAACTTTGCGGAATGTGGATGAAGTCATGCCCCATTTTAATAGAAATTGCATTTGACCACAATTCTTGCGTATGCGGGTAGTTGATTTTGTTTCAAAATGATAGATGCGACTGGCTTGTAGCCCTTTCATGAATCTGACTCCACACATATATAATTTTGCGGTGAAATCTGGGTCGCTGTACATTCCGGGTGAGTATTCTATACTATAACCGCCTACTAAATCCCAAATGTCCCGGTGTACGATATTGGGAGGAATGGTAGCTCCCATCCAGTCGTTTATTTTGTAGTTCATGTATTCTTTCAGTAATTTATCTTCTTGAAAAGTTTCGATACTGTCTCCATAATTGGCTAAGATGGTTGATGCGCTTTGTGTATGTGGTTGTATTGATGTAGCTGAAAGAAAGAAATAATTGTCAGACAGTTTTTCTATTTCGTCATAGAGAACCTTGTCCCAAAAAGGGAGTACATACATATCATCATTCAAAAATAGAATATAATCAGTTTTGACTTTAGTGCGCATCATATTCATAGCAAAACATACTCCGATATTCTGCTCAGAATGTGTGTAATCAATACCTGCTTTTTTTATCCACTCTAAGGTTCCGTCACTTCCATCGTTTACGTGTACAATGATTTGGTGATTGTAGTAAGAGTTTCTTTGGATACTTTGTATGCATAGTTTTAGGAAAGCAAGGTTATTCCATGTAGGTATAACGATTGAAAATAATCTGTTTTGAGATTTTATAGCTGTCATCTTTTGCTAATTGAGAAAATAAGTACAAAGATATTTATATAAATGGAGTTTTTGATTATAATTACTTGAAAACATTTATATTTTATAATATGCAAAAACAATATTGGTGTGAAATATACTGTTTTATGAGTGATATATAATACCTCTAGATTTCTTGTAGACAATAGTTTGGACTTGGATTGAATTTTTATGTTTGTGTTTTGTGTAGGCTGATGTTCTATATTGTATGATTAGCCTATATCGCTATTTGCGAAACTTGAATTAAGTTATTACTTTTGTGCCGAATCAGCAATTCTAATAAATTTGTTATGACCAAATTCTTAATTATCCGTTTCAGTTCGATAGGGGATATTATCCAGTGTATGGGAATTATCGGTGGAATACGTGAACGGTTTGCAGATGTGGAAATTCATTGGATTACCCGGAAAGATATGGTGGGGACCTTGTCGATGGATGGCAGGATTGATAAAATCTGGGCGTTTGACAAGGAGACCGGACTTGCCGGGTTGTTGAAAATGGCGGCTGATTTGAGAAAAGAGCATTTCGACTACATTTATGACGCTCATAGTAATATCCGTTCCAACATATTGAAGCTGATAGTGTCTCCATTGCCTTTTGTGAAACCTTACGTTGCTCTGCGGAGCAAAGAGAGAGGCAAACGCTTTTTGTTGTTCAAACTGGGAATCAACCATTTCGACAAGCCTTTCAGGGGGATGGTGTCTTTTCAGAAACCATTGAAGAAATGGGGAATTACGCATTTTCCGGACAACTATCACGACTGGCATTTCCCGGATGAAATACGTAGCAAGTATGAGAACTTTGTAACCAAAGATATGATTACGCTGGTGCCGTCTGCCAACTGGGAAATGAAACGCTGGCCCGTTTCCTATTGGAAAGAATTGGTTGCCCTTCTTCCTGAGTATAAATTTGTTATTCTGGCTGGTCCGAAGGATACTTTCTGTGAGGAAATCAGAAGTGCTGCACCGGAACGGGTAGTTAACCTTGCGGGACAAACCTCATTGATGGAGTCTTCTTACATAGTGTTGCGTTCCAATCTGGTAATCAGCGCTGATACGGGTTTTATGCATGCCGCTGATTTGTTCCGTGTTCCTGCTTTTGCCTTGATGGGACCTACGGCCTTCGGTTTCCCTACGGGACCTACGGTGGAAATACTCGAAACAGCCCTGCCTTGCCGTCCGTGCACCAAAGACGGACGGGGTAAATGCAGGCTAGCTGTTTATCAGAAGTGTATGGTGGATATTACCCCCCAACAAGTCGCTGAAAAGATTATTGCTTCTCTTGGTTGATGGCGCCTATCGTCTTTGTAGTGGAATAACCGTCTACGAAGGGGATAGTTACTGTTTCTTGGGCGTACTCCCTGCCTACAATGTTTTCTATGGCATAGTCGCCACCTTTTACCAACACGTCCGGCGCTACTGTCCTGATGAGGTTCAGCGGGGTGTCTTCCGTAAAAATCACTACGTAGTCCACTGCTTCCAAGGCTGCCAGGACTGTGGAGCGGGCGCTTTCATCATTGATGGGGCGCGATTCCCCTTTCAGACGTTTTACTGAGCTGTCCGAATTCAATCCTACGATAAGTACGTCCCCCAGTCTTTTGGCCTTTTCCAGATAGCACACGTGTCCTTTGTGCAGAATGTCGAAGCAGCCGTTTGTGAATATGATTTTGCGCTCCTGCGCACGCAGTTGTTTTATAGTATCTGCAAGTTGGGGAATAGGAATAAGTTTGCTGGCCGGTTTCCCGATTTGTAGCTCGTCCTGCAACTCTTTGAACAGAATGGGGCTGGTGCCTATTTTCCCGACTACAATGCCGGCCGCTTTATTGGCAAGATAAATGGCATCTGCAATAGGGATACCGGCTGCCAGCGCAGCTGCTAAAGTTGCCACGACAGTATCGCCTGCACCTGAAACGTCATATACTTCCCTTGCTTCGGTAGGAATGTCTTGTGAGGCTTCCGGAGCTATATATGACATACCTTTTTCGGAACGTGTCACTAATAGAGAAGTAAGGTTATACTCCTTCAGTATCCGGTTTGCCGCGTTATGTATTTCTTTATCCTCATTTCTCACATCCATTCCCGAAACGGCTGAAAGTTCTTTCAGATTGGGGGTGATGATGGTTGCGGAACGGTATTTCTCCCAATTTGTCCCTTTGGGGTCTATAATGACCTTCTTCCCTTGCCCGGCAGAGGCGGATATAACCTGCTGGCATACTGTATCATTGCATACTCCCTTGCCATAATCCGAAATCACGACAATGTCCACTTCGGGGAGTGCACGCTTCACGGCATCCAGCAATTTCTGCTCAGTCTCTTCGTTCAGGCATTCATTTTCTGTTTCAAAGTCCAGCCGTACTACTTGCTGGCTGTTGCCTATTACGCGGGTTTTGGTGATGGTTGGGTGTTCTGTATGAAACAGTTCGTTTCTGATACCCAAATCAGCGAACATCTCCTGCATTGTGTTTCCGTTGTGGTCGTTGCCAAGCAGGCTGACGACATACGGCGAGCAACCCAGTCCCAACAGATTTCTTGCAACATTGGCCGCTCCTCCCAATACATTGTAGGTACGGGTGACACGGACCACTGGTACGGGGGCTTCGGGAGAAATCCTTTTCACGTCCCCTATATGGTAAGTATCCAGCATCACGTCTCCGATAACGAGTACCTTCTTTCCCTTTATACTGTTTAATTCTGTATTCATAATAGGTTGTTTTTTAATTGGTTGGCCCAATATAGAAGTGAATGCTCAGAGGTGACCCGGAAGGACTTGACACCACTTCTTTCGCCGCATTCCGTATCCGATTTCTTATCTCCGAACATATAGGATTGGGATGGGTCGATTTCATATTTCTTCATCGCTTCCGTCACCATGAAAGGAGAAGGCTTACGGCATTCGCAATGTTCTTCCGGAGCGTGAGGGCAAGTATAGAAATCGTTCAGTATAACTCCATGTTTTTCCAGCTCTTGGGCGAGTGCCCGGTTGAACTGTTCGGCGTCCTCCAGCGTAAAGTAGCCACGTCCAATACCGGATTGGTTCGTGATGACAATCAGCAGATAACCCAATTCCTGAAAAATGCGGAGTGCTTCGGCTACACCGGGCAATAATTCAAGCTCTTGGGTCTTATAAACGTAGCCGAAATCAACATTGATGGTACCGTCCCGATCAAGAAAAATCGCTTTATTCATGGGAGAACAGTTTATTGTCAACGATGCCGCACAAGATATGTCCGATGGTAATGTGCACTTCTTGAATCCTGGCAGATTCGGCGTGCTGTATAATCAACGGGTAATTGCAAAGTTCCTTGCACCTTCCTCCATCCCTTCCCAGGAGCCCTATGGTGGTGATGCCCATAGATTGTGCCTTCTGCAAGGCATGCTCTACGTTGGGAGAGTTGCCGCTGGTAGAAAGGCCTATCAGAATATCACCTTTCGTTCCCAAGGCTGCCGTCTGCCGTTCGAAAACGCGTTCGAAGCCATAATCATTGCTGACTGCGGTCAGGATGGAAGTGTCGGTTGTCATGGCGATGGCGGGCAGGCCTTCCCGTTCGGTCACGAAACGTCCGACGAGTTCGGCAGCGATATGCTGGGCATCGGCTGCACTGCCGCCGTTACCGCAAAGCAAGACTTTGTGCCCTTGTCGAAGGGCTTGTACTATCAGATTGCCGACGGTTTCGATGTCGGTAAGCATTTGCCGGTTGTTCAGGATATTTTCTTTGAGCCTGATACCTTCTTGGATGGACTGGATGATATAATCTTGCATAATTTTCTAATCTCGTTGGTACAAAGATACGACATTTCAGAAATGAAGCTTGCTTTTGACGAAATTTTTAAATTGTCTTTGCTTTCTCCATTTCAGTCTGCTGAAGAGAGTGAAGAATATGCATTCTTCAATATCGAATCCTCTTTGCTCGGCATATAGAGGTATTATTTTCATGAAGTCATCGGCGGGAATACCCAGTTGGCTGAAGGCATTCATGGACATTCTGATACCGGGTACTTTACCGAGCTTCAGGCGGTTGATGTCAATGAGGGCGAAGTGATATTTGCCGTCTGTCTTCCGGTAAAATATATTCTTGGGATTATAGTCCAGTGGCAAGACCTTGTTCAGATGTAATTGGAGAGTGAAGTCTACGAGGTCATGTCTTAGCCGTTTTTTCTCTTCTTCCTCCATTTCCGTACCGAACATATCCGTAACAAGCGGGTAGGGGAGGTATTCGGAAATAAAGTATCCGGTGTGGAAGAAACCATTCTTTTTGATTTCTATATAAGCTACCGGAGGGGCGGTCTCTATTCCCCGTTGCAGAAAAAGTTCTGCATATTCAAAGGCGCGCTGCGCTTTGCTTTTGCGGAACCAAGTGTAAATGAGGCAGTTTATGAGGGCAGGTCTTTTGTATTTCTTGATTACGAAGTCCTTATCTCCGAACCGCACTCTTTCGACTGTGTTCCTTCGGTTACAATAAACCTCTTCCCGTTCATATTCTTCCGATGGGATGGCTCGGATATAACTCTCGTAGGCGGCATAGTGCGGATGAATATGTACCTTCATTGCTTTTATTTACATTTTACTTCTTTTGAACGGTGCAAAGATAGTGCAAACCGAAAGCAGAACAAAATGAACTTGTTCATTTTTTATTTTGAGGTGCCGCCTATCTTCGCTTTTGAGCAAAGATAATCAAAATGTATCATCTGGTCGGAAATATCGTATGCTTTTTTAGCGAACTCGGCTTCTGCCGGGGTGGGCTCTTCACCTACCACCTCCATTTGGGGGCTGATGGCGAATCCTTTCTTGCATGGGTCGAGGATGCTTTGGCCCAATCCGCTCCAGTAGTAATCATCCAGTTGGAGCAGGTTCAGTAAGGTGGGGTACATATCGATTTGTCCCATCACTTTATCATAACGCATGCCTACCGGAGAGTTTACTATGATGAAAGGGGTGAATGTCTTGTCGGATACGATACCCTTGCCACCGGGGGCGTTGCACAATTCTTCACGGTAGGTAGCCAGTCCTTCGTGGTCACCGGTGATGACGATAAGGGTCTCGTCGTATTGTGGGAGTGTTTTCAAGTACTCCACGAATTTTCCTATCGCCTTGTCCGTATAGCGTGCAGTGGTCATATAGTCATTCATTTTCTGTGGAATGGCCGGAGAGAAATGAATCTCTTTCAATTCTTCAGGCAATTTGAAGGGAGCATGGCCGGAGTAGGTCACCAGCTGCATGTAAACATTCTCCCCCTTCTTCCAGATTTCCCCCTTCTCTATTTTTTGGCTGCATTGCGCCAGGAAGGAGCCGTCTCCGGTACGTTTGTGCGTGCCAAAGGCCTCTGTCAGTTCAAAGTCATGATAAGCAATGATGGTGTCGGTCCCGAAACTGTAGGCTATGACGCCTTGGTTCCAGGTCGATACTTTATCAATGGTCAGGAGGTAGTTGCGCGAGTTCTTCTGCTGATGCATGGCTTTTTGCAGGGTTCCGTAGGTGTGGTCAGGATATTGGCTGCTGTATGTGCCGCTGTTGATAGGCAGCATACCGGCGCAAAGCAACAGCTGTGCATCAATGGAACGTCCTCCTTTCACTTGCGTCAGTACGTGGGGAGCGTATAAGGTGGTGGAGTCTTGCAGCAGTTTGTTGAGATATGGAGTAATCTCTTGCCTTTCCACTTCCCTTTCGAGTACCCAGCTTTCCAAAGATTCTGCCAGGATGACGATGCAGTTGTTGCGGATTCCGATACGTCCGGCCAAAGGGTGATGTCCGGGTTTCTGGCTCAGCCACTCCTTTATCTCTTGCTGTATCTGTGGGGTGGCCTCCTGCTTCTGGTTGATGAGGTCATAGCATAGGCTTCCGAAGACGGTATACATGGAAGTGGTGCTTGCACACAGATAGGCTTTCTGGCGGACGGTGTTGTATGCTTCCTTGAATCCTCCTTTGGCCAGGGTGGTGATGGCAAACAGCAGGATACCGATTCCCAAAGCTCCTCCGTAATACTTGTATGATGTTCTTCCGGCGGTATTTCTTTTGTAATGCCAATAAAGGGGGATACTGGCAATGGTAGATAGAGGGAAGAAGATGTCGTACCAGCGGAAGGAGTCGTAAACGCTTCCGGTGAAATCGGCGAGGTTTCCAGAAAGTCCATAGCTGTTAAGTGGGATGGCAGTATAGTAGGTGCGGAAATACATCAGGTTGACAATCAGTAGTATATCCAGCAAAAGCATGATGACTATCTCTGTTTTCCAGAGCCGGAAGAACTTATAGGGGACGAGAAGTACGAGGGTGGCTATTATTTTGGTTGCATAAAATTCGATGGTAGAGAATGAAGCGAATGTGGTGGGTATGCTCCAGATGAAATCGAATAGCAGGAATTTGAAAAAAATGGTGATTCCGAACAAAAGAGTCACTTTATCTGTTGCCCCTTGTTGGCTGTTGGAGCAATGAAAAAGATTTCTTCTCATAAAATAGTATTTTTAAAATATTGGGGTGCAAAGATAGATATTTTAGAGAAGAAAAAGCTTCATAAACAGCAACTTTTGGAGAAAAGTTGATAAAAGTCATTTTTTTTTCCGGATTGATGCAGTATATGCAGAATTCTTGTATTTACTTTGCAGACGTTTAAAGCAAAGAAAGCAAAACTGTTACAAACTAAGGGCTGGATTTTATTGTTCTATTGGTAATTTGAGGTGACGATTGTGTCGTTGCCGTGATATTTTGAGTGTATGAAGAAGCATTATTTATTTTTCGTTTCGGTAGCCTATTCCTATCCTATACTTCGCCCGCTTCAGGACGAAATCAGGCGTAGAGGGGATGAGGTCGCATGGTTTGTTGAACCAGACTGCCCGGTTCTGTTGGATCAAGATGAGAGGTGGCTTCAATCTGTTCAGGAAGTGATGGATTATCAGCCTATTGCCGTGTTTGCGCCGGGCAACTATATTTATGATTTCTTCCCGGGAGTGAAAGTTTCCCTTTTTCATGGCTACCCCATCAATAAGCGTGGCGATGAAAAGGACGACCATTTTTCTGTCCGCGGATGGTTCGATGTCTATTGCACGCAAGGAGAAACGAGCACTCTTCCTTTCAAGGAACTTGAGAGGAAATACGGCTTCTTCAAGGTATACGAAACGGGCTGGTGCAAGGCGGATACTTTCGTGAAAGAACGTGCGCACACTCCTCATAATGCACGTCCGGTAGTCTTGTACTCTTCTACATTTACAAAGAATATAACTTCCGCCCCTCATCTGTTTGATACCATCAAGAGACTGGTGCACGAGAAGGATTGGGATTGGATTATTTCGTTCCATCCGAAATTCTCGGATATGGAAGTCCTCAAGAAATACAAGGAACTGGCTGCATCCTGTCCCAACATTACTTTCCACGAGAGCGGACTTGTCGATGCCAAGCTGCTGAACAGTGCGGATGTGCTGTTGTCCGATGCTTCGTCTGTGATTGTTGAGGCAATGATGTTGGACAAACCGGTTGTGACCTATTGCAACACCATGCCGGGAGCTCATTTGCTGAATGTCACTGACACGGATGCTGTAGAGGGAGCGATAGAAAAGGCGATTTCCCGTCCGGCGGAACTGATGGAACGGATGCGTGCTTATGTGCACAAGCATGAAGCCCATCTGGACGGTGAGTCCTCTTCACGGGTACTGGATGCCGTAAACAACTACATCTGGTATTTTCAAGGTAAGACCAGAACCAAGCCCTGGAATCTGGTACGTAAGTTTAAATTGCGATGGCGGGTGGGTTATCCGTTGATGGCCACTTTGCGGTTATGGTAACTGTTGCGGCTTATGAAGAACACTGAAGCATTACCTCTTATAAGTATTATTGTACCGGTCTATAATGTAAAGGATTATCTGGAGAAATGCCTGCAATCCATTTGCGTGCAGACTTATAAGAATCTGGAAATAATATTGATTGACGACGGCTCTTCCGATGGTTCGGGAGAGCTTTGTGATTTATTTGCCCAAAGGGATGGACGGATAAAGGTTATCCACCAGACGAATGCAGGTCAGAGTGCAGCCAGGAATAGAGGTTTGGCGGTAGCTCAAGGTGAATTCCTTGGTTTCGTGGATAGCGATGACTGGATTGAGCCGGATATGTACGAATTCTTGTATCACTTACTGAAAGCGAATGGGGCGGATATATCCATTTGCTCGCATTATATAGAAACTGCCGTAAAGACCAGAGTGAAGCACTCTTCTGGGCAATTCTCCAGCTTTTCTCGTGAAGAAGCTATCCGAACATTGGTAGAAGATAAGCGTATAAGAAATTATATGTGGGATAAGTTGTATAAGCGTCAATTATTTGCTGGAATATATTTTCCGGTAAATAGAGTTTTTGAAGATATTGCAGTTTCTTATCAGATATTTTATAAAACGCAGAAAGTCGTTATGCAAGACTGTCCTAAATATCATTATTTGAAACGTGAAGGAAGTACTACTCAAGGTAAATTGTACAATTACGAAAAGGAATATCTGCTCTTTCAAACTGTCTATGAACAAGTGAAATTTGTGCGAGAAAAAGAAATATGGGATAAAGCTCCTTATTGTGTACATGAACGGGGAATTCATTTGATTGACCATTTGATGATGCTTCCTCAATCTTCTTTGATAGATGATGTTATCAATGATGTATTAGCCAGAATGCAGGAGTTTGATAATGTGTCGTGGCCGCAATTGGGTGTTATGCATATATTTAAGCGCCGTATGATGTATTGTCATCTAAAGGTTTATAGATGTATTTACCGTTTAGTGAGGACATTCTTCAAATCTAAACGGTATAAATTCCAAACATTATAACTTTAATTGAATCTCAATAATGAATAAAGCAAGGGTTATAGCTTTTTATCTACCTCAATTTCATCCAATACCAGAAAACGACAGATGGTGGATGAAAGGTTTTACGGAATGGACTAATGTAGGAAAGGCACGTCCATTGTTTCCAGGACATTATCAGCCTAAGGTACCGGCAGATTTGGGATATTATGATTTGCGAGTGCCGGAAACACGTAAGGCGCAAGCTGACATGGCAAAAGAATATGGTATCGAAGGCTTTTGTTACTGGCATTATTGGTTTGGAAATGGAAAGAGACTCTTAGAGCGCCCGTTTAATGAAGTATTGTCTTCTGATGAACCGGATTTTCCTTTTTGTCTGGCTTGGGCTAATGAGTCATGGAGGGGCTTTTATCACGGCATAAAGAGCAAAGATACTTTGATAAATCAGCTTTATCCGGGAGAACAAGATTATATAGCTCATTTCCACGAGGTATTACCTGCTTTTAAAGACCATCGTTATATTACAGTGGATGGGAAACCGTTGTTTATGGTTTATCATCCTTTGGATCATCCGGAGATGAAAGAGTTCATTGAACTCTGGCGTACTTTAGCTGTGCAGAATGGCTTGAAGGGGGTTTATTTCATAGGACAAACCTATCATTTGAAAGAAGAAAAAGAGAGACTTATGAAAATGGGGTTTGATGCTATTAATGTTGTACGCTTGTTTGACTTTGAGAAGAAAGCTGCTCTGACTTATAAATATGCGAAATGGAAACATAAAATATTTCGTATTCCTAAGGTTGTGGAGTATAAGAAGGCCAGTTCTTTCTTTGTGGGTGATGAAGAATATGAAGAGAATATTATACCTACCATTATTCCTAACTGGGATCATTCTCCACGTTCCCGTGGTAAATCGTTGGTCTTGAATCACGCTGAACCTTCTTATTTTGCCCGACATCTGAAAGAAGCGATAAAGCGCATTGAGAATAAGCCTTTAGACCATCGGCTTGCATTTGTAAAATCATGGAATGAGTGGGCTGAAGGGAACTATCTGGAACCGGATTTACATTATGGAAAACGTTATCTGGAAGTGATAAAAAAGAATGTTGTAGAGGGATGATTTCTATGGAAGAAAAGATAGCAATTGTTATACCGGCATATAAGTGCCGCTTCCTCCGGCAGACATTGGATTCTATTGTCGTACAGACTTGTCGAAGTTTTACTGTTTACATAGGTGATGATGCAAGTCCTCAGAATCTGAAGGAAATTGTTTCTGATTATGCGGATAAAATGAATATTGTCTATCGACGTTTTGATACTAATCTGGGTGGAGTGGATTTGCCGGGGCATTGGGACCGTTGTATAGCACTTGCAAAAGAACCGGTTATTTGGTTCTTTTCAGATGATGATTTGATGCCGCAGGACGGGGTAGAGCGTATTATAAAAGCATTAGAATGCTATGGTACGAGGCATGGGATGTTCCGTTTTCCCCTTGCTGTGATAGATGAAAATGGCAAGATAATACATAAAAATCCTTCATTGCAGGAATATCCGGTTTCGGGCTATCAGTTTTTGTTGGATAAATTGGAAGGAAGAATTTATTCGGCTGCTTGTGAATATGTTTTTACTCGTGATATATATGAACGGATAGGCGGTTTTGTGAAGTTTCCATTGGCGTGGTGTTCAGACGATGCAACGTGGACAAGCATAGGTGAAAATGCAGGTGGAATGATTCCTTTGCCTGGTAAGCCGGTTTGTTGGCGAAATGTGATGGGCGAGAATATAAGTTGTTCCTTCAATTATGATGAAGAGAAGATAGCAGCTACAAGGCAATTTATAAAATGGGTTTCAGTTTTTTACTCGGACAGACTTCAAGATAGAAAACTACAGCATGCGATAAAGAAATATGCCCATACGATATTGCATTATAGTTTGCAAGATCGTTATAAATTACATGATCTTATGGGTATTTGTCGTAGTTTATGGTATATTTGCCCTTCTGTATCATTAAGTGTGGCATTCCGCATGTGTAAGTTGAAACTTAGAAATCGAAAGAGATAATGAAGAAAATTCTTTTTATACTTCCTTGTGTGCCTTATCCGTTGACTGCTGGAGGTAATCAGGCCTTTTTCAATATGGTGGAATATATCCGGCACAAAATGTCTGTGTCTTTGTTGCTTTCTCCGGAAAATAAGGAGATGAATGATGTCGAAAGTTTAAGGGCTTTATGGACAAATGTTGATTTCTATCTTTTTAGGGAAGAAGATGCAGAACCTAAGACTCGTTGCCCCCGATATTACCGTTGGTTAAAAAAGATGTCTGAATCCATTTCCCGCAAGATGCAACGGCAACTGTATTCTTTTCAGCAAGAGCGTCCGTATAAGAATATGACGTTGAAGAATTCTTGTTTTAAACCTTTTCCCAAGGCATACGTAGAGTATGTGTCTGACATCTCACGTCGTGGATTTGATATTATTCAGGTTGAGTTCTATCCATTGATAACATTGGGGTATCTATTGCCTAAAGATGTACAAACAGTGTTTGTGCATCATGAACTGAGGTATATACGTAATGAAAATGAAATGGAATGCCTTACTCATGTAACAGATGAAGACAAGATGCTCTATGGCATTGCTAAGGATATGGAGAAAGCCGCTTTACGTCAATATAAGCATGTAATTGCATTGACGGATATTGACCGTTTATTGTTGGCAGACTTGGTTGGACAAGAATGCAATATTTATGTTTCTCCGGCAGTGGTACAGATAGAGTCTGCTTATGACAGAATTGTGAAGCCGGCCTCTGTTCGTCTGACATTTGTTGGAAGTGAAAATCATTACCCGAACCAGGATGCAGTAGATTGGTTTTGTCATGAAGTAGCCCCTTGTTTGCGTGTTCAGGGTTTTAAATTTGTTTTTCAAGTGATTGGGACATGGAAGAGCCGTTACGTGAAAAGTCTTCAGGCAGTATGTCCGGAAATGGAGTTAGTGGGTTATGTGGAGGATTTGCGGGAATACTTGAATGGGAGCATCGTTCTGGTGCCAATTCGTATTGGTAGTGGTATGAGGATGAAAATATTGGATGCGGTTTCCTCTATGGCTTCTTTTGTAACTACGACAAAAGGAGTTGAGGGAATTGACCTACGTCACAATGAAGAGTGTTTGATTGCTGATAGCGCAACTGATTTTGCAGCAGCAGTCATTCGTTTGGAAGCGGATAAAAAATTGCAAGTCAGGCTGGCGACGCAAGCATTGAAGCGTTTGCGTGAACTTTATAATCCTCAGGAAATGTTGGAGAGAAGACTGGCTGTTTATGATGAGATATTGCAAAATAATACAAACTAATAGCATCAGATTATGCTTTCAATCATAATTTGTTCGGTATCTCCCGAACGTTTGGAGCAAGTAACCCGGAATATTCATGATACTATTGGTGTTGATTATGAAATCATTGCTATTGATAATCGTGAAAAACAATGGCCGATAGCGCGTGCGTATAATGAGGGAGCTTCTCGGGCACATTATCCCTTTCTGTTTTTTGTCCATGAGGATGTAAAGTTTCATTCGGTAGGCTGGGGAAAGTGCATTGAGAAGAAACTTAAGGAACCGGATTGTGGGGTGATAGGTTTTGCCGGTAGTAAGGTGAAATTGAAATGCTATTCGGGATGGGGAGATGTGTATAAGTGGGATGTTATATTCTATTATCAGAGCGTTGGAACTGAAACCCAATTTCGTGTAGCATCGGTTACTATGGAGCATCCTTTTAAGGAAGTGCTGGTATTGGATGGCTTTGCCATGTTTGTGCGTAAGGATGTATGGGCTAAATATCCTTTTGATGAGGAATTGTTGACGGGTTTCCATTGTTATGACTTGGATTTTACATTGCAAATAGCTGCGGATCGTTGTTATAAAAATTATGTATGTTGTTCTTCTGAGGTCTTGATAGAGCATTCTTCACAAGGGAATTTTAATCAAAGTTGGTATCAAGATACGATTAAAATGCACAAATTGAAGTGGAATAAGATGCTTCCAATGAAAATAGAGGGATTTGAATTGGGAGAAAAAGAAATGAGGAAGCAGGAAGAATATACCTTCAGTGTCTTTTTGCGTAAGTTATTGAAAGCGGGATATCCTGAGGCGAAGGTGGTGCTGAAGGACTTTTTAGCTTACCCTTATTCATGGAAACATTTACAGCACTGTATTAAATATGTGTACAAATATCTTGTAAGCTAATTGTGGTTGCTATGAAATTGGTTTTTTTATCACATGTTAGTGATTGTGCCGGAGGAGCACAAAGATGTTTATTGGATCTATTGCGGGGGCTTAAGCATATTCACCCTGATTGGCAACTCTATATGGTTCTTCCTGGTCCGGGAGATTTGCTTGATGCCTGCTCCCCTTATATTGATGGCTATAGGTTCTTACAAATGGAATGGTGGCTTGTAGGTAAGGACATGGATATCGGCACGAGAGAGAAGCTTTCTTATATTCGTAAACTATCGAAGTATTCCATTAAATTAACCCGTTACTTGAGAAGGATAAAGCCGGACTATGGAATGACAAATACTGTGGTTTTTCCTCATTTGGCAATATCATGTAAGATGTTAGGGATAAAGCACTGTTGGTTTATCCATGAGATACCTGATGTGACTTGGCTGAATCTTAATCCTGTTTTTGAATTTCGTTTTATCTTTAGAGCGATTGATAAATTATCAAATAAGATATTGGTAACTTCCAGATATGCAGAGTTTCATTATCAAAAGGTGATGACAAGCGCAAAAATAAGCAGCATCACCCAAGCTGTAGAATTGCCGATGACGGTTGGAGTGGATGTGAAATGTGATAGACATACGCGGTATACTATCTTGTTGGTCGGCGCTTTTGACTCTAATAAGGGACAGATGGAACTTTTGCAGGCGGTAAAGAGAATAGTGGCTGAAGGGAAGGATATTCTTTGTTATCTGGTTGGCCCGGATGTTGGCTTTATGCCCAAATGCCAAAAATATATTCAAGATAATGGTCTGGATAACAATGTAAAAATTGTCTCTTACACGCAACAGGTGGTTTCTTATTATGCTTTGGCTGACGTTGTGTTGGTTTGTTCCACTTTTGAAACTTTTGGTAGGGTTGCTGTAGAAGCTCAGAAATGCGGGTTGCCATTAATCCTTTCTGATGTGGGGGCAAATCCGGAACGCATTGAGGATGGAGTGAATGGGCTCCTTTACCAGAAAGGAAATATTGCGGAATTAGCAGAAAAGATAGAAATATTGCGGGATGAAAACGTTAGAAAAATGCTCTCCAAAAACATCGATTCCATTGCAATAGAGGAAAAGTATGGTATTGATAACTTTGCATCAAGTTTCTGTACTTTGTTGGGCTTGTAGAATGTAATTGTAAATATGATGAACGATACCCTTTCTCCCTTAGTCTCTATTATAATTTGTGTCTATAATGGTGAGAAATATTTAGAGAGATGCCTTCAAAGTGCTATGTCCCAATCCTACAAGAATATAGAGATCATCGTGGTCAATGATGGAAGTATGGATAATACTCCGGTCATTATAGAAAATTATGTAAAGTTGGATTGTCGTATTATTGTTATAAGCAAACAGAATGGAGGAATATCCGAAGCGAGAAGAATAGGTGTGAATCGGGCACGGGGGAAATATATACAGTATTTGGATTGTGATGATGTTTTGATGAGCAATGCGATAGGATGTTTGGTGAACCGTGCTGAGGAGACTCAAGCCGATGTTGTTGTTGCTCCTTTCTTTTTTTGTGAAGATGGCGGAAGAAAGGAATCGGACAGCATGGAGTTTGAACAAATGTCCGGGATTGAATATTTAAAATGTATCCTCTGTTCAAGGGCATATTGGGCTATGTGGACCAAGTTTCATTTACGTTCTTTATATGATGAGGGGATTGAAAGGCTCGGCATCTCGTTTGGAGAAGATGTTGCTTTGTCTACGCAGATTTTAGTTCGTTCGGGAAAAGTTGTTTCTATAAATACTCCGATTCTTGATTATTATGTTTATTCCTCTTCGGTATCTCACGATTTGGGAGAGAGAGCATATCTTGATTTCAATGTTTATGTGCGCTGGTTTGATGACTATATAGAACGGAACGGATTGCATGAGGAATTTGCAAGAGAATTAGCTTTGTTCCATATAAAGAATACTCAAGCGCGGCTCCATTGGAAAAAGGTAAAGGATGTTAATAAAGAAATGAATCGGTTGATGATAGGGCTTGGGGATTATCCGGAATTTTGGAAATTACTGTCACGCCGTGAGAAGAAGATAGTTACTACTTATAGGTTATCATCGTTGTTGGGATATTGGAGACTGTATTATTATAATTGGAAAAATAAATTATAGAGAAATGAAAATCATAGAAAGGTGGAAGAAAAGCCTGTATAGAAAGGCTGTAAAACATAGACTGATAGCCCCTCAAGTGATAGTACTTATGGATGGCGGAGTTTGTTCTCAGATGCACCAATATCTGCTGGGTAGAATTTTTGAAAATGGAGGACATAAAGTGCTCTATGATTTGTCTTTCTATGAAGAGTGGGGAACAGATATGGATTACCAGTTTGTACGTAACTTCGATTTGTTGAAGGCTTTTCCTTACTTAAAAGTGAAGTCCGCTTCTAAACTGGCTTTGTCTGTCTATAAGAAGAAATATTTTAATTTGGGTAATAATACTTATGGTAGGCAGGATGACTTCTCTTTTCTACAAAAGAAGCCTCCGGTCTATTTAGGTGGTTATTATCATGTTCCGGCTGATATTTGGCTTCCGGTATTCCGGTCGCTTTTTAGAGTAATGCCCGAGGTGCTGGATGCACAGAATAAATTGCTGTATTCAGAGATTGATTCACGTCCTTGTTCCGTAGCTGTTCACGTAAGGCGTGGGGACTTGAAAGTAGAAATTCCGGCTTACGGCAAACCTGCTTCATTGGAGTATTTCAAGTCGGCAGTGACTTATATGCAGGATAGGGATATGTCTTCTTTCTTCTATTTCTTTTCAGATGAGCCGGATTGGGTGAGGGATGAACTTATTCCGCAACTTTATCTTACGGAAGGTAATTGTAAGATTGTTGATATAAACGGTTCTGATAAGGGGTATATGGACTTGTTTCTGATAGCTCGTTGCAAGCATCAGATTACCAGTAAAGGGACTTTAGGTAAATATGGTGCTCTTTTAGGAGATAATTCAGAGAAAATGGTGGTGCTTTGTAATGATGAAGTGGAATATCCATGGAAAGAATTACTTCAAAATGCCAGAGGATGTAAATTAAACTGTGTCAGCAAGGAATAAAGTATTAACT